>CAYRBG010000242.1:0-4701 GCA_964422355.1 uncultured Sphaerotilus sp.
TGCACTCCTTCTTGTCGAGGATGATCTGGTCCATCTTGTCGTCGGCCTTGAAGACGACTTCGGTGCCGGAGTTGTTCAGCAGGCTCTTGAGCTTCATGCGCACGGTGGCGGCGTTGCGGCCACCGCGGCTGTATTCGGTCTTCAGCACGACCATCGGGTCCTTGCCCTGCATGATCACGTTGCCGGCGCGGATTTCCTGAGCGATCTTCATCGGAGTGTCCTGTGGCCCCCGGTGGGGCAGCGTTGGGTCGATACGGGCAGTGTGACGAATGCAGCGGCCCGTGGAGCGAAACATCGCATTCTACCCTGAGCGGTTTCAGGGTCCATTGGCACGCTTGTCCCGCGCGAAGGCGATCAGCGCCGTGACGAGATCGGCCTGTTGATGGGCAAGGTCGCGCGAGCGTTGCCAGCTCCACGCCGGCAGCGAAGGCGGTGCTCCCGCGTCGGTGGCCCCGGAGCCGTTCACTGGGATGAGCCAAGTCTGCCAGTCGTCAGGGTGCCACGTCCGCAGGCCGTTCCAGACCTCGAATGCGGCTCGGACAGGGGCGGGCGTGTTCGTGTTGGCATAAAGGGCCAGAAAGGCTTCGAGCTTCTCGTGGTGGGCCCCGTCGTCCTGCGGGTACAGCTGCCACAGGAAAGGGCGACCCGCCCACAGCGCCCGGACCAGCGAGTCCTCTCCACGCACGAGGTTCGCGTCACACGTTCGCAGAAGGTCGTCAAACGCGGGCTGTGCCACGTGCGGCTGACCGAACACGGTCAAGGCATCGCGGACCAGTCGCTGCCCGTCGCGGAGCGGTTCGCCCAGCCAGTCCTCCACGGCGCGGCGAGACCAGCCCGGCGTCACGTGCAGCGTGGTTCCGGCCGAGCGCTCGTCTTCCGATCCGATCGTGGAGTCCCCCATGGGCGCCCGCAGCGCCTCCAGAAATGCGGGCAGGGCCGGCTGCCGATAGCCGAACAGGAGCATCTTCTGCGGCTGCATGGGGTCCCGCAGGGAGAGATGGGGTTGCAGCGCGTCGGCCTCACGGATCAGGCCTCCTGTGGCCGGCGTGAAGCCGGGGTAGAAGAACCATTTCTCCAGCCCCGCTCCCGGTCCGTGCCACACCGGGGAGCGCAGGCCGTGCGAACGTTCGACGTAGGGTTCGGCGCTGAGGTACTCCAGGTTGATCCACACCGGTGCCGGGGTGCGGGCGGCCATGCGTTTGATGAAGGCCGCAGGGGGATCACAGCCGAAGGCCTCGACGACGATCTTTGCGGGAATGTCGGTGCTGTCCGGCTCCGCCCAGGGGCGAATTTCGACGCCGGGATGACCGCCGGGCGCCATCCACGCCAAGGCCGAGGCGTCGTCGATCCAGATCCGCACGCGCAGGCCCCGCTGGGCCAGGTCGCACGCCAGGCGCCAGCACACACCCAGATCGCCGTGGTTGTCGATCACCCGGCAGAAGAGGTCCCAGTCGGGTTGGAGCGGAGGCGCCGGTGTGCGTGGCGTGTCGCTGGGGTGGACCGGAGCGGAAGAGGGCATCGCCGAATTATCGAAGGGGGCGGCACAATCGCCTTCGATTCCGAGCCTGAGCATGTCTTCGACCGAAATTTCAGCTGACCCTCCCGAGTCTGTACAGGGGGCGATGGGCGCCCTCGATGCGGCTGTCGAGCGCACCGCCGTCTGGCAGCGTTTGCTGCTCGAAGTCTCGGCGCTGCCGACCCTGCCCGGCGTCTACCGCTACTTCGACGCGGCGGATCAGCTGCTGTATGTCGGCAAGGCCCGCAACCTGCGCAAGCGGGTGTCGAGCTATTTCCACAAGGACCATGGCGGTACGCGCATCGGTCACATGGTGGGCCGCATCCACCGCATGGAAACGACGGTGGTGCGCTCCGAGGCCGAAGCGCTGCTGCTGGAAAACAACCTCATCAAGACGCTCAATCCGCGGTTCAACATCCTGTTCCGCGACGACAAGAGCTATCCCTACCTGAGGCTGGTCAGCCACGCCTTTCCGCGGGTGGCGTATTACCGCGGGGCGGTGGACCGCAAGCACCGCTACTTTGGTCCGTACCCCAGTGCCTGGGCGGTCAAGGAAGGCATCCAGTTGCTGCAGAAGGTGTTCCGGTTGCGCACCTGCGAGGACACGGTGTTCAACCACCGCACGCGGCCATGTCTGCTCTATCAGATCAAGCGCTGCTCCGGACCGTGTGTGGACCTCATCAGCAAGGACGACTATGCCGCCGACGTGCGTCAGGCCGTGCGTTTCCTGGAGGGGCAGACCACCGAGGTCATCGACAGCCTGCAGCACGAGATGATGGCCGCAGCCGAGGTGCTGGACTTCGAGAAGGCCGCCCTGGTGCGCGACCAGATCGGCGCCCTGTCGCGCGTGCTGCACCAGCAGGCGGTCGAAACCACCGGCGAAGACCGTGACGTCGACGTGCTGGCCGTCAAGGTGCAGGGCGGCCGAGCCTGCGTGAACTTGGCGATGGTGCGCGGCGGGCGTCACCTGGGTGACCGCGCGTACTTCCCCAGCCACGTCGAGGATGCGGTGGCGCTGGTCGAAGAGGTCGAGCGAGCCGAGGCCCAGGCGGACGAAGGCGGCCTGGCGCCTGAGGGCCGGGAAACCGAGGGTGGAATCTCCTTGAAACCCGCAGATGCGCTGGTGTCGGGTGTGCGCGATCTGGTCGTCATTGAGGCCCAGGTGCTGCATGCTTTCATCGCGCAGCATTACCTCGGGGCTCCTTGCCCGCCCACGCTGGTTGTCAGCCACCCCGTCGACAAGGATCTGCTGGCGGCGCTGTCCCAGCAAGGCGGACTCCGTGTGTCGGCGCTGCACCAGCCGCGGGAGCAGCGCAAGGTGTGGCTGGACATGGCGGTCAAGGGTTGTGAGCTGGCCTTGGCTCGTCTGTTGGCGGAAGAAGGGTCGCAGCAGGCACGCACCCGGGCCTTGGCGGAAGCCTTGGACCTCGCTCCCGACGGCATGGACGGCAATCTCGATCCGCTGCGCATCGAATGCTTCGACATCAGCCACACTGCCGGCGAAGCAACACAGGCCTCGTGCGTCGTTTTCGAGAACCACCGCATGCAGCCCGGCCAGTACCGGCGCTTCAACATCACCGGCATCACCGGAGGCGACGACTACGGGGCGATGCGTCAGGTGCTTACGCGCCGCTACGGCAAGCTGGCCGAGGCGGTGAAGCAGGGCGAGGGGCGTCTGCCGGACCTGGTGCTGATCGACGGCGGTCGCGGACAGGTGGGGGTGGCCCGCGAGGTGTTCGAGGGGCTGGGCCTGGACCTGGGGCGCATCGTCGGCGTGGAAAAAGGCGAGGGCCGCAAGGTTGGTCTGGAGGAACTGGTGTTTGCCGATGGCCGGGAGAAGGTCTATCTGGGCGCCGATTCGGCCGCGCTGATGCTTGTGGCGCAGATCCGCGATGAAGCCCATCGCTTTGCCATCACGGGCATGCGGGCCAAGCGCGCCTCTGTGCGCACCGGCGGCAGCCGCCTGGAGGACATTCCGGGGGTCGGTCCGAAAAAACGCGCGAAACTGCTCCAGCGTTTCGGGGGCGTGCGTGGTGTCGAGCAGGCCAGTGTGGAAGACTTGCAGACAGTGGAGGGCATCTCACATGAATTGGCAGAAAGCATCTATCGGGCGCTGCGCTGAGCCGCAGGGGAAAAAGCCAGCCCGGACCGCTTGGGCAGCGTCCTTTGCGGCACTGGCCGTGTTGGCGGGGTGCGCGGGAGGGCCCGAGCGGCCGGGATCCACCGACGCCGTCACGGGCGGTGATCGGGCGACGAGTGGTGCCCCCGCGTGGCAGAAAACCCGCACCTGGGACGACTACAGGCGTCAGGTGGCCCGGCGGGTGTTGGCGGTCAATCCCAAAACCACGCACGAAGGGCAGGTCGAACAGCCCGCATTGGCGATCCCGGTGCTCAAGGTCGTCTTGAACGAGGACGGCGGCATTCGCCGCATCGACGTCGTTCGGCGCCCGAGCCAGGCGCAGGAAACGATCCAGATCGCCATTGACGCGGTTCGGCGTGCCGGCCCCTTCGGCCCGGTCGGGCATCTGCCCAGACCCTGGGAGTTCAACGAAACCTTCCTGTTCAACAACGATGGGCGCTTCAAGCCCCTGGTGTTGGAGCGCTGACGGCGTGATCAATCCGGGCCGGCCGAAAGAGAACTTGGGCACAATGCACGCATGTTTTTGACCGTGCCAACCCTGCTGACGTGGGCTCGCATCGTCGCGATTCCCTTGATCGTCGGCGTGTTTGCCATGACGTCGTGGCCCATGGAGCTGCGCAACCAGCTAGCCACATGGCTGTTCATCGCCGTGGCGTTCACCGACTGGCTGGACGGCTGGCTGGCACGTCGCCTCAATCAGACCTCGTCTTTTGGTGCGTTTCTGGATCCGGTGGCCGACAAGTTCCTGGTCTGTGCCGCGTTGCTGGTGCTGCTGGAGCTGGGGCGTGTGACCTCGGTGGTGGCGTTGGTGATCGTGGGTCGTGAAATCGCCATTTCGGCGCTGCGGGAATGGATGGCGCAGATCGGCGCGTCGCGCAGCGTGGCCGTGCACATGATCGGCAAGCTCAAGACCGCGTCGCAGATGCTGGCCATCGCCTTCTTGCTGTACGACGGGCGCATGCTGGGCGTGATCGAGACGCGCTGGTGGGCCTACGCCCGCATCAACCTGTGGACCTTCGACCTGCCCGGCCTCGCCGGCCGCCCG
>CAYRBG010000243.1:0-4664 GCA_964422355.1 uncultured Sphaerotilus sp.
GCGCCCAGGCGCTGGACCTTGGCGGGGTAGGTCTTGCCGGTTTCGTCCACGGCGAACTGCAGGTTGTGGCCGGGGCGAACGGTGGACAGCCAGCGTGAGGGCATGATGAATTCCACTTCCAGCACGCTGTCGTCGAGCACTTCGAGCAAGGCTTGGCCGGGCTGGACGTACTGCTGCTCGCGCACCTTCTGTTCGCCCACGCGGCCATTGAAGGGCGCGGCGATGCTGCACTTGCTGAGCTGCACCTGGATCTGGCTCATCTCGGCGCGGGTCTTGCCGACCTCGGCCTCGGCCTGGTCGAGTTCCTGGCGTCCTGTGGCGTTGAGTTCGACCAGCCGGCGCTGGGTGGCCAGTTGTTTCTGTGCGGCGCCGAGCGTGGCCTGGGCCCGCTGCAACTGGGCCTGTTGCAGGCTGCAGTCGAAGCTGACCAGCATCTGGCCGGCCCGGATGGCCGAGCCTTCGGTGACGCTCAGGCGCTGGATGCGGGCACCCACCTCGGCGGCCAGCGTGGTGTAGCGGCGCGGGGACAGCTGGGCACGCAGCTCGGGTTCCGGGGCCGGTTTGGCGGCCGGGGCAGCCGCCGTGGCCGGCACCGCCGGGGCGGGCCGGGGTGCGATCGAGGCCAGCCGCGGAGCGGTTGCCGCGGCGGGGACCGTGGCTGTGCCTTGGGCCAGCGATGGCGCAGACAGGCCGGCCGTGCCGATGGCGCCCACGAGCGCGGCGATGGAGGTGAGGGCGATGCGGGTCATGGACATGCCGGGGCCTTTCTCGCTCGCTTCAGACGTCCAGCAGGCGCTGGCGAACCTGGGTGCGCACGGCGTCCAGATCCAGGTCGTCGGTGCTTTCGGGCAGCGGGTCGAGGCCCAGCGTGGCCTGCAGCCGGCTCACCGAAGCGTGCCATTGGGCCAGCGCCTGGTAGCGGCGCAGCAGGCTGATGATGGCGGTGGTCTGGGCGGCCACGCGGTCGAGCTTGGTGCCGGCGGCGGCCTGTTCGCGCTTCTGGGTCTGTTCCAGGATGCGCGAGTCGAGCTTCCACAGGGCATCGGCGCGCTCGAACTGCTTGCGGCTGCCCGAGACTTGTTCGCGCGCCACGTGCACCTGGGTGACCACGGCGACGTGGGCGGCCAGGCGGCGCTGGTCGGCCAGGGCCACGGCGGCTTCGGCGGTTCGCTTCTGGGCCGGCAGGCTCAGCAGGTTGAACAGGTTGAAGCCGAACTGGATGCCGGCCTCGGACCAGGTCGGGTGCACCAGGTAGCTGTCGGTGTCGTGGTGGGTGCCGATCGACAGGGTCAGGTTCGGGTAGGCGCGCACCAGCACCTTGCGGGCTTCCAGGGCGGCGATGCGGCGCTGGTAGAGGTGTTCGCGCAGGTCGGCGTTCTGGGCCAGGGCCTGCTCTTCCATGGCCTCGGCGGAGGTGGCCAGGGGGTCGCTGCGGCCGGGCAGTTCTTCGCTGGTGAGCTGGAGGTCCTGCACCACCGGGGCGTTGATGAGCGCGGCCAGATCAAAGCGCGCCGTCACCAGCTCCTGCTCAATCGATTCGAGCAGGCGCATGTTCTCGGTGAGCTGACGTTGGTAGCGCAGCGTGTCCAGCGGCGAGCGCAGCTTTTCTTCCTCGGCCTTGCGGGAGTCGACCAGTGCCTCTTCGGCGAGCTGGATGGAGGCGCGCACTTCGCCACGCAGGCGTTGGGCGCTGGCGGCGCGCCAGTAGGCCACGCGCACGTCCTGCACGAGCAGGTGGGTGGCCTTGCGGCGGCGTTCCGCGGCGGCCTGGATGCGGTCCGCGGCCTGGGCCTGGTTGTAGCGGGCCAGGCCATAGTCCAGCACGCTCCAGCTCAGGGTCAGGGAGGTGAGCAGGTGGGTGCGGTCCTGCGAGATCGACGGGTTGGCCAGCGAGGGCAGGCCGGTGACCGAGTCGGTGCTGCGGGCGGTGCGGTCCTTGTCGCGGGCGGAATAGCCGGCGGCGGCCATCAGCTTGGGCAGGCGGTCGTAGGCGGATTCGTCGAACTGCTTGAGCGCGAACGCCTCTTCCATCTGGCGGCTGCGGCGGTCGAGGTTGTACTTCAGGGCGCGGGCGATGGCTTCGTCGAGGGCCAACTGCTTGCCCAGCGGCGGAACCTCGGCGCGCACGGATTCCCGGTCGGCTTTCGTCTGGTCCTGGATGGATTCCGGCGTCACGGCCGTGGGCAGCATTGGCGCACAAGCGGACAGGGCGACTGCCAGCAGCAGGAGAGGGCCGCTGCGGACCAGGAGGCGGTGTGACATGGTGATGGTGGGTTTAAGGTAATACCGAGCTAGGGTATGGAGCCTCGGCCGTACCAATCGCGGCAATTGAGGGAGATTTCCCGTGTGTTACCGAAACCTCAAGACTTCCTGAAGATGTGTTTCTGCAGTTCGGGGGGGTAGATACACTCGCCAGCGATCCAACCATCCGCACTAACCCTGGGTGTTTCACTGTTATGCCTGCTGAGCTCCATTCGTCTCGAACCAGTGAATCCGCTTTCGAGTTGCAGCCCCGTGCATGGCGACGGGGGCTTGTCGCGGGCGCATGCCTGGGGCTGACGGTAGTGCTGTGGGGCTGCTCGAAGGGGGCGTCGGGGGCGGACACGGGCCAGGGGAGCGAGGCTCGACCGCCAGCCGCCGGCGCCTCCGCTGCCTCCGCTGCGGGGACCCCGGCCGACGCCACACAGGCGGCGTTGACCGTGGCGGCCACCCGGCCGGTGAGCCTCCAGTGGACGCGCGCCCTGGCGGCCAACGGCAACATCGCCGCCTGGCAGGAAGCCTCGGTCGGTGCCGAGGTCGGCGGCCTGCGCATCACCGAGGTCCGGGTCAACGTGGGAGACCGCGTCCGGCGGGGACAGGCCCTGGCGCAGCTCCAGGACCTGTCGGTGGCGGCAGATCTGGCGGGTGCGAAGGCGGCGGTGGCGGAGGCCGAGGCCAATGCGGCCGAGGCGCAGTCCAACGCCGAGCGTTCGCGCCAGTTGCGCGACCAGGGTTTCGTGAGCCCGCAGAACGTGACGCAGACGGCGGCGGCCGAGCAGGCGGCCCGCGCCCGGCTGGATGCCCAGCGCGCCCGCCTGAAGTCTGAGCAGTTGCGCCTGAGCCAGACGCGGGTGCTGGCGCCGGACGATGGCCTCATCTCCGCGCGCATGGCGACGGTGGGGGCCGTGGTCCAGCCTGGGCAGGAGTTGTTCCGATTGATCCGCGGCGGGCGCCTGGAGTGGCGCGCCGAGGTCACGGCGGCCGATCTGTCCAAGGTGGCACCGGGCCAGAAAGCCACGGTGACGCTGGCGGACGGCCAGCGGGTCGTCGGCACGGTGCGCATGGTGGCGCCCACGGTGGACGCGGCCACCCGCAATGGTCTGGTGTACGTGGACCTGGCGTCGGGTGGTCCGGCCCGCGCGGGCATGTTCGCGCGCGGCGAGGTGCACCTGGGCGAGGCCTCGGCATTGACGCTGCCGCAGTCGGCGGTGGCGCTGCGCGAGGGCTACAGCTTCGTCTTCCGCATCGGCAGCGATGGCCGTGTGGCCCAGACCAAGGTCGGGGTGGGGCGCCGCGAGGGGGACCGCATCGAGGTCTTGTCGGGGCTGACGGCGCAGGACGCGGTCGTGGCGTCCGGCGTGGGTTTCCTGGCCGATGGCGACAAGGTCAAGGTGGTGGAGGGGACGAAGTGAACGTCTCCTCCTGGTCGATCCGCAACCCCATTCCGGCCATCCTGCTGTTCGTGCTGCTCACGCTGGGCGGGCTGTACGCCTTCAAGGCGATGAAGGTGCAGCAGTTTCCGGACATCGACCTGCCGATGATCATCGTCTCGGCAGCACTGCCGGGCGCGGCGCCGGCCCAGCTCGAAACCGAGGTGGCGCGCAAGATCGAGAACTCGGTGGCGGCGCTGCAGGGCGTCAAGCACATCTACGCCAAGGTGCAGGACGGCATGGCCACGGTCACCGTCGAGTTCCGGCTTGAAAAGCCCACCCAGGAGGCGCTGGACGACGTGCGTGCGGCGGTGGCGCGCATCCGCGCCGACCTGCCCGGCGACATGCGCGATCCGGTCATCACCAAGATGAACCTGTCGGGCGCGCCCATCCTGACCTACACGGTGGCGTCCAGCCGCATGGATGACGAGGCGCTGTCGTGGTTCGTCGATCACACGGTCACCAAGGCCATGCTGAGCGTACGTGGCGTGGGGGCGGTGGCGCGCGTGGGGGGCGTGACGCGCCAGGTGCACGTCGAGCTGGACCCGGCGCGGCTGTTGTCGCTGGGGGCCACGGCCGCCGACCTTTCTCGCCAGTTGCGCCGCATTCAGCAGGAGGCCTCGGGCGGGCGGACCGACGTGGGTGGCGCCGAGCAATCGGTGCGCACGTTGGCCACGGTGCGGTCGGCCGAGGAGCTGGCGGCCATGGACATCGCGCTGTCCGATGGGCGCCGCGTGCGCCTGGACCAGGTGGCCCTGGTGCATGACACCGTGGCCGAGCAGCGGGCCACGGCCTTGCTAAACGGCAAGCCGGTGGTGGGCTTCGAGATCACGCGTTCGCGCGGTGCGGGCGAGGTCGAGGTGGCCAACGGCGTGCTTGCACAGCTCGACAAGCTCAAGGCCGAGCACCCGGACATCACCATCACCGAGGCCTTCAACTTCGTCGATCCGGTGATCGAGAACTACGAAGGCTCGA
>CAYRBG010000244.1:0-4642 GCA_964422355.1 uncultured Sphaerotilus sp.
CTGCAGCACCGGACTGCTGGAGGTGTACAGCAAGGTGTCGGGCTCGTCGGGCCGCAGGGCGCGGGCGAGGGTCAGGGCCGCCAGGGTGGCTTCGTGGAAACCGCAGACGATGAGTTTGCGTTTGCCGGAGTAGGTGGCGATGTCGCCCACGGCATGGATGCGCGCGACGGAGGTTTCCATTGAGGCGGGATTCACCTCGACGAGCTTGCGCTGCAACTGCAGCCCCCACTGCGCCAACGGACCCAGCTTGGGTGAGATGCCTTGACACACCAGCACGGTGTCGGCGGCCAGGTTCACGTCATCGCCTTCGGGCGGCATGACGGTCATACCGGACAGGCGGCCGTTTTCGGCGGTGATCACGCTCGTGGGCTGACCGGTGCTCAGCCGCAGACGGCCTTCGGCCTCACGTTGCCGCAGGGCGCGCAGGGCCTCTTCGGATGCGGAGTGGCTGGGGCGGCGGTGCAGCAGCGTCACGCTGCGGACGGGAGTGTCGGGGGCGGACCACCGCAGGGCCTGTTCCACGGCGTTTTCGTCGCCGCCGACGATGAGCAGGTGGCCGGGGTCGGTCGCGACGTCCGGTGGCAGGGTGAGGTGGTGCACCTGCCGGCCTTCGTGTGCGTCCAGCCCAGGCACGGGGAGCTTGCGCGGCAGGAAGGCGCCCACGCCCGCGGCCAGCACGAGTCCGCGGACGATCCAGCGCATGCCGCCGGCGGTGGCCACGTCGATGCGGCCGTCGGGGCGCGGATGCACTTCGGTAACGGTTTCGCTCCAGTGCTGCGGCACGTCGAAAGGCCGGATCTGCGCCGTCAGCCGCTCGACCAGCTCTGCACCGGTACACACCGGCACGGCCGGGATGTCGTACAGCGGCTTGTCACCGTAGAGCTCGATGACCTGTCCTCCTGCGCGGGGCAGGGCGTCCACCAACTCGCAGCTCAGACCTTGCAGACCCAGCTGAAAGACGGCAAAAAGCCCCGCAGGGCCGCCGCCGATCACGAGGACGTCGGTTTCGCGGGGCACGTGCGGGGCCGGTGGAGTCACCGCGGACTCAGGGGCGAGGATCAGCGGATCAGCTCGCCCAGCTTGCCCGTCTTGTCCTTCCAGTCGGCGTGGTCGGGCAGCGGATCCTTGCGGGCGGTGATCGACGGCCACTGGGTGGCCAGCTCGGCGTTGATGGCGATGTAGGCCTGCTGATCGGCCGGCACGTCTTCCTCGGGCAGGATGGCGGCCACCGGGCACTCGGGGATGCAGACGGCGCAGTCGATGCACTCGTCGGGATCGATCACCAGGAAGTTCGGGCCTTCGCGGAAGCAGTCGACGGGACACACGTCCACACAGTCGGTGTACTTGCAGCGGATACAGGCTTCGGTGACGACGTGGGTCATTTCTAGACTCGGATGAAGGGTGGGAGAGGTTGGAAAAAAGCGTCAAATTCTATGACGGCAGGGCGCTGAACGATTGACAGTTCTCAAGCCGTGTAGGGGCTCTGCCGTGCGTTGTCGCCGTGAATGTGTGTCGGGTCTTGGGTGTGCCGGTGTGGGGCGGGGTTCGTGGGGTCAGTTCGAGGCGATGGGCGTGGCCCCCGCACCCACGATGACCACCGTCGGCCGTCCCGCGTGCAGGGCCGATGCCTCGCCCAGGTGACCTACGTTGTGAGTGCTTTCTCGCTGGTCGGGCCAGCCGGCCTGCGAGACGACGAGCACCGGTGCGTCGGCCTCCCAGCCCGCCGCCATGAGCTTGGCGCCCAGCGAGTCGAGCTGCTTGCCGGCCATGTAGAACACCTCGGTGTCGGCGCTGCGGCAGGCGTGCTGCTCCAGCGTGCGGGTCATCGCGGTGGCAAAGCTGACGCTGCGCCCAGTGCCGCGCCGGGTGAGCGGACGCTGGCAGGTCGCGGCCGCCGCCACGGCGGCGGTCACGCCCGGAATCACTTCGCAGGCGATGCCGGCTTCACGCAACGTTGCCAGTTCTTCCTCCAACCGACCGAACAGACTGGGGTCGCCGCCCTTGAGGCGCACGACACATCCCACTCGGCGGGCGTGTTCCAGCAGCAGGGCGTTGATCTGATCCTGGCTGACGGCGTGGTCGAAACCGCGCTTGCCCACGTCCACCCACTCGGCCTGCGGGGCCAGTTCGCGCAGGGCCGGGTCGGCCAGCGCGTCGAACAGCACCACCTCGGCCTCGCGCAGGCGGTTGGCGCCGCGCACGGTGATGAGATCGGCCTCGCCGGGGCCGGCACCGATGAAGATCACCCGCCCGGCCGGGCGAGAAGCATCGGCGCCTTGCGGCACGGCGGAGTCGGTGGGGGCAGCAGCGTCGGTCATGCGTCGGTGAGGATCAGGCGGCCACCAGCAGCGCGCCGCTGGTGCGGTTGGTCGTGGGATCAACCACGATCATCGCACCTCCGACGCGGTTGGCGGCATAGGCCTCCACCGGCAGGGCCTGTTGCACCTGCACCGTCACCTTGCCGATCTCGTTGACCCCCAGCTCGTGGGCATCGACCTGATCCAGCGTGTGGATGTCGAGCTTGTGCTCGATGGCCGTGATGCGCGCCTGCACCCAGCGGTTGCCGTGGCGCACCCAGTACTTGCGGCCGACGACGGCGGGCTCGGTGTCGAGCCAGGCCAGGGTGGCCGCGAACTCCTGCTTCGTCGGGGCCGAGCCGGGCGTGAAGATCCAGTCGCCGCGCGAGACGTCGACCTGGCGGTCCAGCACGATGCCGGCAGACTGACCCGCTTCGCAGCTGTCGACCTCGATGCCGGCGTGGCGCACGGCTGCCACCACGGCGGTCTCGCCGCTCGGGAAGATCTGCACGGTGTCACCGGGCTTGACGCTGCCGTGGGAGATGCGGCCCCACATCACGCGGTGCTGGTGGCCCGTGCCTTCGCCTTCGTCGCGGGCGACGTACTGCACCGGCACCAGCAGGTTGCCGTCGTGGGCTTCGTCGGTGACGGGCAGCGACTCCAGGATCTGCAGCAGTGTCGGGCCGGTGTACCAGTCCCAGTTGGCCGAAGGTGTGGCCACGTTGTCGCCGCGCAGGGCCGACACGGGCACGATGCCCTTGACGACGATGCCGGCTTCCTCGGCGAACTTCGTCAGCGCCTTGGCCACGTTCTCGAAGGCGGCCTGGGTGCCGTCGGTGATGGCGTCCAGCTTGTTCACCGCGAACACGATGCTGGGCACGCGCAGCAGCTTGGCCAGCAGGCTGTGGCGGCGCGTCTGCGGCAGCAGCGGCACTTCGGCGGCGGTCACGTCGAGCTTGGTGATGTCCACCAGCACCACGGCCGCGTCGGAGCCGGCGGCAGCCGTCACCATGTTGCGGGTGTACTGCTCGTGACCCGGGGCGTCGGCGATGATGAACTTGCGCGTCCTGGTCGCGAAGTAGCGGTAGGCGACGTCGATGGTGATGCCTTGCTCGCGCTCGGCTTCCAGACCATCGGTCAGCAGCGACAGGTCGATCGGGGCGCCGGCGGCGCGCTTTTCCAGCGCGTCGAGCTGGTCGGCCAGGATGCCGCGGCTGTCGAACAGCAGGCGGCCGATCAGCGTGCTCTTGCCGTCGTCGACGCTGCCGGCGGTCAGGAAGCGCAGGGCCTTGTGGGCAAGTTCTTCGCTGGCGTCAAGGTGTGCAGTGCTCATTTCGATTTCCGTGTTCTACGAGGACTTGCGTGGAGCCGGCTTGGCCGGGCCACTGCAAGAGCCCCCTCGGGTGTAGCGACCGGAGGGAGCTTGGGGGCCGTCAGAAGTAGCCTTCCTTCTTGCGACGCTCCATGGAGGCGTCGGAAGTGCGGTCGTCCATGCGGGTCGCGCCGCGCTCGGAGACGGTGACCTGCAGCGTCTCTGCGACGATGTCGGCCGTGGTCGTGGCGGTGGACTCGACCGGGCAGGTGCAGGTCATGTCGCCCACGGTGCGGAAGCGCACGTCGACGGTCTCGATGGTGTCCTCGCCGCTCGGCGGGGTGACGTCCGTCACCGGCACCAGCAGGCCCTTGCGGCGGTAGATCTCGCGCTTGTGGGTGTAGTAGATGCTCGGCAGCGGGATGTTCTCGCGGGCGATGTACAGCCAGACATCGAGTTCGGTCCAGTTGCTGATCGGGAATGCGCGGAAGTGCTCGCCCGGCTTGATGCGGGTGTTGAACAGGCTCCACAGCTCGGGGCGCTGCTCCTTGGGCTGCCACTGACCGAAGCTGTCGCGGTGCGAGAAGATGCGCTCCTTGGCGCGGGCCTTCTCTTCGTCGCGGCGAGCGCCACCGATCATGCAGTCGAAGCGGTGCTCTTCGATGGTTTCCAGCAGCGTCACGGTCTGGTGGCCGTTGCGCGACTCCAGCGGGTGGGCCAGGCGGATCGTGCCCTTCTTCATCGAGTCTTCGAGGTGTCCGACGATCAGGCGCTCGCCCATCTCGGCCACGCGCTCGTCGCGGAAGGTGATGACTTCGGGGAAGTTGTGGCCGGTGTCCACGTGCACCAGCGGGAAGGGCAGCTTGCCGGTGAAGCGCGGACGCTCGCCGGGCGCGCTGACCTTGCGCTTGAATGCCTTTTCGGCCAGGTGCAGCACGACGCAGGAGTCCTTGCCGCTGGAGAACAGCAGGCCCGGACGTTCAAAGGCGCCGGCGACTTCGCGCAGGATGAAGATGGCTTCTTCTTCGAGCGC
>CAYRBG010000245.1:0-4606 GCA_964422355.1 uncultured Sphaerotilus sp.
CACTACCCCGACCTGCTGCTGGACACCCTGCGCAGCGTGGCGCCGGGCGGCATCAACGACCCGGTGGTCGTGGTGCTGACGCCGGGCATCTACAACTCGGCCTATTTCGAGCACGCCTTCCTGGCGCAGCAGATGGGCGTGGAGTTGGTTGAAGGTCAGGATCTGTTCGTCAAGGACAACTTCGTCTTCATGCGCACGACCCAGGGGCCGCGCCGCGTGGACGTGATCTACCGCCGCCTGGACGATGACTTCCTCGACCCGCTGGCCTTCCGCCCGGATTCGACGCTGGGTTGTCCCGGCCTGCTGGCGGCGTATCGTGCCGGCAACGTGACGCTGTCCAACGGCATCGGCACCGGTGTGGCCGACGACAAGTCGATCTACGCCTACGTGCCCAAGATGATCGAGTTCTACCTTGGCGAGAAGCCGCTGCTGCAGAACGTGCCGACCTATCTGTGCCGCGAGGGCGACGACCTCAAGTACGTGCTGGATCACCTCTCTGAGCTGGTCGTCAAGGAAGTGCACGGCGCGGGCGGCTACGGCATGTTGGTCGGTCCGGCCGCGAGCAAGGACGAGATCGCCAAGTTCCGCGAGCACCTCATCGCCAATCCGGGCAACTACATCGCCCAGCCCACGCTGAGCCTGTCCACCTGCCCGACCTACGTCGAGAAGGGCATCGCGCCGCGCCACATCGATCTGCGGCCGTTCGTGCTGTCGGGTCGCAACGGCATCCAGATGGTGCCGGGCGGGCTGACCCGCGTGGCGCTCAAGGAGGGCTCGCTGGTGGTCAATTCCTCGCAAGGGGGCGGGACCAAAGACACCTGGGTGCTCGAGGCCTGAGCGCCGCACCGAAAGCCAATGTCCGTGTCGTACACAACGTTCAAGAATCTGGGCTTTTATGCTTTCCCGTACCGCTGATCACCTCTTCTGGATGGCCCGCTACATGGAGCGCGCCGAAAACACCGTCCGCATGCTGGACGTCAACTACCAGACCGCGCTGCTGCCGCAGTCCGACGCCGAGGCCGAGCAGGGCTGGCGTGGTCTGCTGAGCATTTCCGAGCTGAGTGCCGACTACGCCAACCGCTACGGCGAGATCGACGCGCGCAAGGTCATGAACTTCATGGTTCGCGATGAGCAGAACCCGTCGTCCATCGTGCGTTGCCTGCGTGCGGCGCGCGAGAACGCCCGGGCCGTGCGCGGTGCGCTGACCACCGAGGTCTGGGAAACGACCAACCAGACTTGGCTGGAGTTCAACCGGATGCTGCGCGAGAACGCCGATACGCGCGATCCCGGGGCGTTCTACGAGTGGGTGAAGCTGCGCTCGCACCTCTCGCGCGGCGTGCAGGTGGGCACGATGCTGCAGGACGAGGCGCTGAACTTTGTGCGCATCGGCACCTTCCTGGAGCGCGCGGACAACACGGCCCGTCTGCTGGACGTGAAGTTCCATGCGGTCGAGGCGGAGTTCCACGGCGCTGAAAACGGTCGTGACCAGGAGGCGGACTTTTATCACTGGTCGGCGATCCTGCGTTCGGTCTCGGCGTTTGAGGTCTACCGCAAGGTCTACCGCAACGTGATCCAGCCGGAGAAGGTCGCCGAGCTGCTGATCCTGCGCCGCGACATGCCGCGTTCGCTGGCAGGAGCCGTGCACGACCTGCTGGGCAATCTGCAGCAGGTGGCCAACGAGCATTCGGACGAGACGCTGCGCCGTGCCGGGCGCCTGAACGCCGATCTGGAGTTCGGGCGCATCGACGAAATCCTGGCCACGGGCCTGCACGCCTACCTGACGCAGTTCCTGGACCGCATCAATGACTTGGGAGCCGGCATCAGTCGCGACTTCCTGGTGCCCGCGCACTGACCGACAAGGACCGCGCCCGCCGGTCTGTCACACGGAGAAGGGGTGGTGGTTTTCACAATCCCGTCCCGTTGTCCTTGAACCGGGTGCTGCATCGACAGCGCCCGGTGCTTTCTATTTTCTGAGCAGGAAACGTTGTGTCCATTCACGTCGCCCTCCATCACGTCACTCACTACACCTACGACAAGCCGGTGAGCCTGTCGCCGCAGGTGGTGCGCCTGCGCCCGGCGCCGCACTGCCGCACACCCATCCTGTCCTACTCGCTCAAGGTCGAGCCGGCCGAGCATTTCGAGAACTGGCAGCAGGACCCGTTCTCCAACTACCTGGCCCGCTTGGTCTTTCCGGAGAAGACCACCGAGTTCAAGGTCACGGTCGATCTCGTGGCCGAGATGGCGGTCTACAACCCCTTCGACTTCTTCCTGGAGCCGGGGGCCGAAACCTTCCCCTTCACCTATGAGGAAGGACTGAAGCAGGAGCTGGCCCCCTACTTGGTGCCCGAGAAGGCCACGCCGGCCTTCCAGGCCTTCCTGGACACGATCGACCGCACGGAAGTGCGCACCATCGACTTTCTGGTCGGCATCAACCAGCGCCTGCAGAACGACATCAGCTACACGATCCGCATGGAGCCGGGCGTGCAGACGCCGGAGGAAACGCTGACCAAGAAGTCCGGTTCCTGTCGCGACTCGGGCTGGCTGCTGGTGGAAACGCTGCGCCACATGGGCCTGGCCGCGCGCTTCGTCTCGGGTTACCTGATCCAGCTGAAGTCGGACGTTCAGGCCCTGGACGGTCCCAGCGGCACCGAGGTCGACTTCACCGATCTGCACGCCTGGTGCGAGGTCTACCTGCCCGGTGCCGGCTGGATCGGCCTGGACCCGACCTCCGGTCTGCTGGCCGGTGAAGGCCACATCCCGCTGGCCTGCACCCCGCAGCCGTCGAGCGCCGCGCCCATCACCGGTGCGGTCGACAAGTGCGAAGTGACCTTCGGCCACGACATGCACATCACGCGCATCTGGGAATCCCCGCGCGTGACCAAGCCCTACACCGAAGACCAGTGGCAGGACGTGTTGGCCCTGGGCGAGCAGGTCGATGCCGAGTTGGTCAGTGGCGACGTGCGCTTGACCATGGGCGGCGAGCCCACCTTCGTGTCCGTGGACGACCGCGATGGCGCCGAATGGAACACCGACGCACTGGGCCCCACCAAGCGCATCTACGCCCAGGAGCTGACCCAGCGCCTGCGCGACCAGTACGGCCGTGGCGGTTTCCTGCATTACGGCCAGGGCAAGTGGTATCCGGGCGAGCAGCTGCCGCGCTGGGCCCTGTCGGTGTTCTGGCGTGACGACGGCCAGCCGTGCTGGCACGACGCCAGCCTGTTCGCCGATGAGCGCGATCCGCACGCCTATACCTCGGACGATGCCAAGCGGTTCATCCACACCCTGACGCGCAAGCTGGGCCTCACCGACGAGTACATCCAGACGGGCTACGAGGACACTTGGTACTACCTGTGGCGTGAGCGTCGTTTGCCGGTCAACGTCGATCCCTTCGACAGCCGCCTGGACGACGAGCTGGAGCGCGCCCGCCTGCGTCGCGTCTACGACCAGGGCCTGGAGTCGGAGATCGGCTACGTGTTGCCGATCAAGCGTGAAGGCGGCCCCGGCCTGGCCGGCGGCCGCTGGGTGACGGGCCCCTGGTTCTTCCGCGACGAGCGCATGTACCTGATCCCGGGCGACTCGCCGATGGGCTACCGCCTGCCTCTGGATTCGCTGCCCTGGGTCAGCAAGGGCGAGTATCCCTACCTGATCGACCACGATCCCTTCGCCGACCGCACGGCGCTGCCTGCTGCAGCGCGGCTGCGCAGCCAGTACGCGTCGCACGTGGTCGGCGGCGGCTTTGCTGAAGGCGGCACGGTGGCGGTGCAGAGTGATCCGTCCTACACGCTGGACCTGAGCGGCGTGGGTGAAGACACCTACGTCGGTGCGGACGGCACCCTGGTTGGCGGCTCGGGTAGCGGTGGCGGCGCAGGTGCACCTGTGACGGCCAAGCCGTTGCGCGCACTGACGGCGGCCGAGCTGGCCCGCCATCCGCAGCGTTTCGAGTCGGCGCACTGGATCACCCGCACGGCGCTGTGTGTGGAAGCGCGCGACCCGCGCCGCGCCAACGGCCCCAAGGCCGAGAAGGTCGGTACGGCCACCGGTGTGCTGTACGTCTTCATGCCGCCGCTGCAGCACTTGGAAGACTACCTCGACCTGCTGGCTGCGCTTGAAGCCACGGCGTCCGAGCTGGGCGTGCAGATCGTGCTGGAGGGCTACCCGCCGCCGCGCGACCCGCGCCTGAAGATGCTGCAGGTCACCCCCGACCCGGGCGTGATCGAGGTGAACATCCACCCGGCGCACAACTGGAAGGAACTGGTGGAGCACACCGAGTTCCTGTACGACGCAGCCTGGAAGACGCGCCTGTCGACCGAGAAGTTCATGCTCGACGGTCGCCACACCGGCACGGGCGGCGGCAACCACATGGTCATGGGCGGCGCCACGCCGTCGGATTCGCCGTTCCTGCGTCGTCCGGACCTGCTGGCCAGCCTGCTGACCTACTGGCACAACCACCCGAGCCTGAGCTACCTGTTCAGCGGTCTGTTCATCGGCCCGACCAGCCAGGCCCCGCGCGTGGACGAGGCGCGCAACGACCAGGTCTACGAGCTGGAAATCGCGCTGGCCGAGATCGAGCGCAACAAGGCCATCTACGGCAACGACATGCCGCCGT
>CAYRBG010000246.1:0-4603 GCA_964422355.1 uncultured Sphaerotilus sp.
GCGAAGAATTGAATTCTGGCACACAACAAAAACACTGTCAATAGTGTGGTTAATGAGCCGTCTCCGCCAAGACGGTTTGAGCGATCTCCCGCAGCCCCTTGCGGCGCAGGGCGACATCAGGAATGACAGCGGCGACCAGGGCCCAGAAGGCCGGTCCATGGTTCATCTCACGCAGGTGGGCCAACTCATGGGCAACCACGTAATCGATGAGATCCGGATGGGCCCGGACCAGTCGCCAGTTGAGACGAATGGTGCCGTCCCGCGACGCGGATCCCCAGCGAGTGCGCGCATTACTCAGCAGAACTTGGCTCGCTCGCACGCCCAGGATGCCCTCGAAACGCGTCACCCTGGGCGCAAATTCCCTGAGCGCCGCGCCTCGCAACCACACTTGCACATGCCGCTCGATGAGCGATGCCTCTGCACGGGGATCACACCGCCACACCAACCGGTCGCCGATGACTTCCGGCACAACATTCGCCGCATGTTCCTGAGGGTCCAGGACCAGGGAGCGCCCCAGCCATGCGATCGAAGCACCAGGCCCCCACAAGAAGGCAGCTCCCGCCGAGTGGGCACCGGCGCAATCTTGTTGAGCCCGCTGAGCGAGCTTGCGCACAATCCAAGCCCCTTTGTTTCGCAGCGCCTCTTCAAGAACGGCCATGCCGACCCACCGAGGTGCCCTCACTTCCAGCCCCGCCGCCCCGATGCGCAGTCCGATGGAGCGCCGACTCGATCGCTCCAGGCTGTAGTCAACAGAGATCGAACCCAGGTCGATGGCGCGGCGCTCGGCCATCTCACACGGCAGGGGTCGCGGATGGCGCGTAGGCCTCCGGATCCAGGCGATGCATTTCAGCCTCGATCCAGGTTTCGACTTCCCGCATCAGGTCGTCCGGACGACGCCCTTGGGGAGCGATGGGTCTGCCGATCGAAATGTCGATCACCCCGGGCCGCAGCAGGAAGGACTTGCGGGGCCAGCATTTGGCCGACGTGACCGCGATGGGCACCAATGGCACCCCACTGGACACGGCCAAACGGGAAGCGCCGGACTTGTACTCACCCTTCTCACCACGGGCCATGCGGGTGCCTTCGGGGAACATGATCATCCAGTTGCCCTGAGCCATGATGCGCGTCCCCTGCTCGGCCACCTTGCGCCACGCCTCTGAACGACGGCCGCGGTCGATGTGCACCATGTCCAGACGGGAAATCGCCCAGCCGAAGAAAGGGATGTAGATCAGCTCGCGCTTGAACACATAGGCCAGGGGATGCGGCATCAGGGCCGGGAAGGCAAACGTCTCCCAGGTCGATTGATGCTTGGGCACCAGGATGACCGCGGCCTTCTCATCCTCGGCGGTCGGCAGGTTCTCCAAGCCCTGCACGCGCCAGTGCACCCCACAGATCCACTTCGCCCCGAGGATGCCGGTCTTCAACCACGCCGCGCACACACGGTACAGGGTGCGGCTCTTCACCAGCGGAGCCATCAGCACCACCACCAAGCTCCACGGCACGACCGTCACAAACAGCCAGACGAGATACAGCACGGAACGCAGGCGGATCAACATGGACTCTGGAACCTTTTCTTCACTTCAATGCCGGACGCGGCTGGCCGCAGCCTGTTGCTGCTGCTGTTGTTGCTGGACCTGAGCCTGGCGTCGCGCTTCTTGAAGACGGCGCTTTTCCGCGCTGAGCAAGGCGTCAGCGAAGGCCGAAAGGCTGTCGTGGACGATCAAGCCCGGGATCTTCTCGCGCAACGCCTGCTCCCTTGTGGCATCCAACGCGGCCGACTTGCCGGTGCGCACAAGATGGGGCGCACAACCGACGGCCGATCCGGCCTGAAGGTCGCGCAGTGTGTCGCCGACCGAAGGCACGCCCTTGAGGTCCACACCGAAGCGATCGGCGATCTGCTTGAACAACCCCGGAGATGGCTTGCGGCAGTCGCAGGCGTCTTCCGGCGCATGCGGACAGAAAAAGACTGCATCAACCCGACCGCCCATCGCGGCCAGCATCTCGTTCATCTTCAGATGCATGGCATTGAGCGCAGCCATATCGAACAACCCGCGACCCAGGCCGGACTGGTTGGTCGCCACCACCACATGCCACCCGGCTTGATGCAAACGGGCTATGGCCTCGAGGGAACCGGGAATCGGCACCCACTCGTCGGGCGACTTGACGTAGTCGTCCCGATCCTCATTGATCGTGCCATCCCGGTCCAGGATGACCAACTTCAGCTGCGCACGTTCGGCCATGTCGATCTCACTTCAGTGCCCGAGAGCGCGATTTGGCACGCCCCCATGCCATTTGCCGCTCAAACGGCCAGACGGGCCAGATCGGCCACGCGGTTCATGGCCGCATGCAACGTCGCCAACAGGCCCAGTCGGTTGGCCCGCAGCTCCGGATCCTCGGCATTGACCATCACGTCGTCGAAGAAGGCATCGACCGGGGCCTTGAGGGCGGCCAGCGCCCTCAGGCTCTCGGCGTATTCACCCTGCTCGAACAGACGGTCGGCCTCGGGCTGCACGGACTTCACGGCCTCGGCCAGCGCCTGCTCGGCGGCGACCTGCAGCAGTGCGGAATCAACCTTGGCCTCCACCACACCTTCGGCCTTCTTCAGGATGTTGCCGATGCGCTTGTTGGCCGCAGCCAGCGATGCGGCCTCGGGCAGCGTCGAGAAGGCGCGCACGGCCGCCAGACGGCGCGGCACGTCGCCCAGACGGGTGGGCGACAGCGCCAGCACGGCGTCGACTTCCTGCGCGCTGTAGCCCTGCTCGCGCAGCGACACGGCAAGACGGTCGGAGAAAAACGACAGCAGGGCGTCGGTCGGGTCGGTGATCAGCGCGCCGAACACGGCAGTGGCAGAGCGCAGCAGCTCGGGCAGGTCCAGCGGCAGGTTGCGCTCGATCAGGATGCGGATCACCCCCAGCGCATGGCGGCGCAGCGCGAACGGATCCTTGTCGCCCGTGGGCAACTGGCCAATGCCGAAGAGACCGATCAGCGTTTCCAGCTTGTCGGCCAGGGCCACCACCACGCCCGTGTGGTTGCGCGGCAGTTCATCGCCGGCAAAGCGGGGCTTGTAGTGGTCCTCGATGGCGATGGCCACACCGTCGCGCAGGCCTTCGAAGCGGGCGTAGTAGCCGCCCATGATGCCCTGCAGCTCCGGGAACTCGCCGACCATGTCGGTCAGCAGATCGGTCTTGGCCAGCAGCGCAGCTTGGTCGGCCTTGTGGGCCAGCATCTGCAGCTCATCGTGCGACTGCACGGAGGAGGCCTGGTGCTCGCCGAGCTGGCGCACGATGATGTGGGTGAGGGCGCGCACGCGTTCCGTGCGCTCGCCCTGCGTACCCAGTTTGCCGTGGTACACGACCTTGCCCAGGCCAGCCACACGCGATTCCAGCGTCTTCTTGCGGTCCTGGTCGAAGAAAAACTTGGCGTCGGCCAGGCGCGGGCGCACGACGCGCTCGTTGCCGCCGATCACCGCGCTCGGATCTTCCGGACGGATGTTGGAGACGATCAGGAACTTGTTCGTCAGCTTGCCGGCGGCGTCCAGCAGCGGGAAGTACTTCTGGTTGGCCTTCATCGTCAGGATGAGGCACTCCTGCGGCACTTCGAGGAACTCCTTCTCGAACTGGCAGGTGAGCACGTTGGGGCGCTCGACCAGGGCGGTGACTTCGTCCAGCAGGGCCTCGTCGTCGATGGGCTTGAGGCCCTCCTTGGCGGCGGCTTCCGTCAGCTGGCGCACGATCTCGGCACGGCGAGCCTCGAAGCCGGCAATGACGGCGCCTTCGGTCTGCAGTTGCTCGGCGTAGCTGTCGGCGTCGCGCAGCGTGACGGTGGGGTTCGCGGCCTCGAAGCGGTGGCCGGTGGTGGTGCGGCCCGAGGTCAGACCCAGCGTGGCCACAGGCACCACGTCGGCACCGTGCAGGGCGACCAGACCGTGGGCCGGACGCACGAAGTTCACGCTGTCCCAGCCGTCGGCGAGCTGGTAGGTCATGACCTTGGGGATGGGCAGCTTGGCCAGCGCTTCGTCGATGGCCTTCTGCAGGCCATCGGCCAGCGTGGCGCCGGGCACGACGGAATCCAGGAACAGGGCCTCGGCCTTGCCGTCGGGCAGGCGCTTCAGGCTCGGCACGACGGACGCATCGGCGCCCACGGCCGACAGCTTCTTGAGCAGCGCGGGCGTGGCCTGGCCTTCGGCGGTCAGCGCGACGGCCACAGGCATCAGCTTGATCTGCTGGGCCTTGTCGGCGGCCTTGGCGGCCACAGCCGTGACGTGCACCGCCAAGCGACGCGGCGAGGCGAACGGTGTCACGACCGCATCGGCCGCGGCCAGTCCACTGGTCTTCAGACTGGCGGCCAGCGTGCCGGCAAACGACTCGCCCAGCTTCTTCAGCGCCTTGGGCGGCAGTTCCTCGACGAAGAGTTCAACGAGCAGGTTCTTCGTGGTCATGGTCAGGCGGCCTTCTTGGAGTCGTTCTTGGCGGCGGCTTTGGCGGCTTCGGCGTCGAGCTTGGCGATCACTTCGTCGGCCCAGGCCTTGGGCGCCATCGGGAAGCCCAGGCGCTTGCGGCTGTCCAGGTACGAGGCAGCCACGCTGCGCGCCAGGTTGCGGATG
>CAYRBG010000247.1:0-4598 GCA_964422355.1 uncultured Sphaerotilus sp.
GCGTACGAATTGCTGGCCGGCACCGTGACGGCGCTGGACCAACCGGATGCGGAAGAGGCATGGCTGGCGGGGGCGGATCCCCTGGCCGCTGCACGCATCCAAGACGTGGACCCGGCCGAGATGGCCCAGGCCTACGATCAGCTCAAGCCGGGGTCGTGATAGACCACGGACCGTCCGGGACGTGCCCGGGCCACCAAGCCGATCGCGGCCTCGCGGGCCAGCGCGACGGCGCGGGCGGTGGGGGCGGCCATCGCCACCAGCGCGGGCAGGTCGCCCCGCGCCGCCTTGAGCACCATCTCATAGGACGCCCGGCTGGACACCAGCGCGAAGCCTGAGTCCGTGGCGGTGTTCCTGAGCGCGCCGATGAGCTTGTCCAAGGCGTTGTGACGCCCCACGTCCTCGCGCAGCAGCCGCAACGTTCCGTCGGGGGCGCACCACGCGGCGATGTGGGCGCACCCGGTGTCCTGCCGCAGGCCGGGGTGGGCCTCCAGTGCGCCCAGGGCTCGGTCGATGGACTCGGTGTCCGGCACGCGGACCGCCCGGCGCGGGATTGGGGCTTGAGGCAGGGTGGGCAGGGCCTCGATGCTTTCCAGGCCACACAGCCCGCAGCCGGTGCGTCCGGCCATCTGCCGGCGGCGCTCCTTCAGGGCGGAGAAGCGGCGCTGGGGGATCCGGATGTCGATCAGCCCATGCGCGGTCTCGATGTGCACCTCCACGTCCAGCACTTCGGTGGGGTTGTCAACCACGCCTTCGGTGAGCGAGAAGCCGCGCGCCAGGTCTTCCAGATCCAAGGGGGTGGACATCAGGACCGCGTGCGACACGCCGTTGTAGACCATGGCCACGGGCAGTTCGTCGAGCAGGGGGTCCGCGTCGGGATGGTCCGGCCGACCGGCGTGACGGCGCAGGACGGGACACGAGGTCAACCCGGC
Source organism: uncultured Sphaerotilus sp. (assembly GCA_964422355.1). Classification (GTDB taxonomy): domain Bacteria; phylum Pseudomonadota; class Gammaproteobacteria; order Burkholderiales; family Burkholderiaceae_C; genus Sphaerotilus. The sequence continues at coordinate 930 of CAYRBG010000247.1, forward strand.
CGTCGCGGAGGATTCGGCCGATGGGTCGGGGGCATGGGAAGATTGCAGGATGTGCACACACGGCATCGTACCGGCGGGCGGTTGGGCCCTTGGACGGTGCATCCCCTCACCACCATGAAGCTGTTTGGCATTGCCGGTCACTCCGGCATGGGCAAGACCACGTTGCTTGAACGACTGATCCCCGAGCTCACCGGGCGCGGCCTGCGGGTGTCGCTCATCAAGCACAGCCACAAGGCCATCGAGATCGACCGGCCGGGCAAGGACTCGTTCCGCCTGCGCGAGGCCGGTTGTTCCGAGGTGCTGCTGCTCGGCAAGGACCGTTGGGCGCTGATGCACGAGCTGCGCGGCGATCCGGAGCCGGACCTGGACTACCTCATCAGCCGCTTGCAGCACTGCGATGTGGTGCTGATCGAGGGCTTCAAACAGGGCGACTTCCCCAAGCTGGAGGTGTGGCGCGGGGGCGTCGGCAAGGATCTGTTGTGGCCGCAGTGGCCCGGCATCGTGGCGGTGGCCTCGGATGGCCCACCGCCCGCAGGGTTGGCGCCCAAGCCGGCTTGGTTGCGTCTGGACGACGCCAAGGCACTGGCCGATTTCGTGCTGGACAACGCCCGGGATCACGTCCGGCCCTGACGGAGCCCATGGGCCCCGAAGGGGGTGAAGGCACGGGTTCCGTCGCGCCACGGCCCGTGTGGGCGCGGAACTCGGCCTTCACCAAAAAACGAGATCCGGCATCGCCGCCGCAAATGGCGTGCACTGATCTGCATCAATAAAAGTGGATGCAGATTGCGTGCCGAGGCCTCTTTGCTCTGGGTGTTTGTGCTGTGTCAGTGTGCTGGGCGACGATTTGCGACAAACGCGCCATGCTTCTGTCGCGTTTGAGGCCCTCTGAGAGGGGCCGTCAGGGGGCGTTGGCTGAATCGCCCCACGTCCGGGGTTCGGCGGCAGCGCACGGGACTTGCTGAGTGACAGGGACTTCAAAGCCGGAGTGCCCATGTTGCCCAGTCCCAAGCTGTCTTACCTGTGTCTGTTTGAAAACCCCTCGTTCGACGCCGGGCGGGCCCTGATCCGCCAGTTCGTGCTGGTTCGGGAGGCCGACCGCATGGGCTATGACGAGATCTGGCTGGGTGAGCACCACGGTGATCCGGTCTGGCCATCTTCCGCTTCAGGCACCTTGCTGGGCCATCTGGCGGCGGTGACGCAGCACGCGCGCATCGGCACCCTGGCCACCCAGATCGGCGCGCGGGACGCCCTGCAGTGCGCCGCCGACCTGACGACCGCGGACCTGCTGTCCAAAGGGCGTTTGCAGTGGGGGGTGTCTTGCGGCTTGCCTTTTTCGGCGGCGTGGCAGCCGCAGACATCGGCATCGTCGCGGCAGAGCGGGGATGCGGCCCGCGAGCGGGTGCTGGAGGTTCGTCGCTGGTGGTCGGAAAGCCGGGCGGTGGAACCATCGGCGCCGGTGGGCGAGGTCGCACACTTGGTGCCGCCGGCTGCGCGCGACACGCTGCCCACATGGGTGGCCACCACTTCGGAAGAGGGCGTGGCCTGGGCGGCCCGTCACGGGTTGGGTCTGATGGCGGGGGCCACCTCCACCGTGGGCCGATTGCAGCGGCTCAAGTCGGTCTATGCCGCCGCTTCAGACGGGGCGGATGCGGCGGATCCCCGGATGGTGCTGGCCCGCTTCGCTTTTCCCGCCGAGAGCCGCGAAGAGGCCCGCGATGCCGCTCGGCCCTACCTGGAGGCCTTTGTCCAGCGCATGCGCGCTCAAGGGGTGCATGCGCACGCTGGGGACACGGTAACGTTCGATGTCGAGGCCTTGATGGACCAGTCCTTGATCGGCAGCTACCAGGACGTGGCCGACCACATCACCCGGCTGCAGGAAGAGGTGGGCATCCACAGCGTGGCGGTCATCCCCACCAGTGCGCACTTCGACACCGTCAAGCGGGTGCTGGCGGATCTGGTGGACGAGGTGCGTCCCTTGCTGCCCGACTATTGAGATCCAGCCGGGAGCCGTCCGACCATGCTGACCTTTCACATGACCCCGGGCTCGTGCAGCACGGGCATCCACATCCTGCTGGAGATGCTGGAGCTTCCGTTCCAGGTGACCGTGGTCAACCTGCCGGCCGGTGACCATCGCAAGCCGGCCTACCTGGCCGTCAATCCCAAGGGCACCATCCCGACCTTGGTGTTGGACGACGGACGCGCCCTGACCGACTGGCTGTCCATCGCCTGGTGGTTGGCGGCCAAGCACCCGCGACGCAAGCTGTTGCCCGAAGATGTGGGGGCCCAGGCCGAGGTGCTGGCCACGGTCAACCACTGTGTCGGCACCGTCCACGGTGCTGGATACACCCGTGTGTTCACCCCGGAGGCTTACCTGGCGCCGGACCTGAACGATGCGGCTCGCCAGACCGAAATCGACCGGTTGGCCACCGATGGCCGCCGCCGCGTGAGCGAAGGCCTGGCGCTGCTGGAGGCCCAGCTGGCCGCGCATGCCGAATCCGGCGGCTGGCTGTGTGGCGCGTTTTCCATCGCCGATGCGGCCCTGTTCTACCTGACCTTCTGGGCCGAGCGCATCGGCCTGCCGATGCCGGAGCGTTGCGCCGACCATCTGCGCCGCATGAAGGCCCTGCCGGTCGTGCGGCAGGTGCTGGCCGAAGAGGGCTACCGTTGACGCCCGAAGACCGAAGTGCGGCGCCCGCACCGCGAAGGAGCCTCGGCGGACGTGTTCAGGTCACAGCCGCCGTACCTTCACGCTGCGCCCCTTGACCTTGCCTTCGCTCAGCCCCTTGAGCGCATCCTTGGCGATCTCCCGCGCCACGGCCACGTAGGTCGAGAAGTCGTTGACGTTGATCTTTCCGATCTGGGCGCCGGGCAGGCCCAGGTCCTTGGTCAGCGCGCCCAGCACGTCGCCGGGGCGGATCTTTTCCTTGCGGCCACCCAGGATCTGCAGCGTCACCATGGGCGGGTGCAGCGGTGTGCCCGCATCGGCAGGTGTCAGCTCCGACAGCGGTCCCCACTCCAGCGGTCGGCCCAGCGCGGACTCGATGCGGGTCACGCAGGCCATCTCGCTCGCGCTGGCCAGGCTGAAGGCCCAGCCTTCCTCGCCCGCGCGGCCGGTGCGGCCCACACGGTGGGTGTGCACCTCCACGTCGGGCGTGATGTCGACGTTGACGACGGCTTCCAGCCCCGAGATGTCCAGCCCGCGCGAAGCCACGTCGGTGGCCACCAGCACGGAACAGCTGCGGTTGGCGAACTGCACCAGCACCTGGTCGCGCTCGCGCTGGTCCAGGTCGCCGTGCAGTTCCAGCGCGACGATGCCCTGCGCCTGCAGCGAGGCCACGAGATCGCGGCACTGCGCCTTGGTGTTGCAGAACGCCAGCGTGCGCTCGGGCCGGAAATGGTCCAGCACCTTGCCGACGGTCAGCAGGCGCTCGGTGTCGCTCACCTCGTAGAAGCGCTGGCGGATCGTGGTGGGGGCGTGAGCTTCCTTCAGCTCGATCTGCTGCGCATCGCGCATGAAGCGCTTGGCCATGCGCACCACGCCGTCGGGGTAGGTGGCCGAGAACAGAAGCGTCTGGCGCTCTCCCGGGCAGTGGTGGATGACCTGGGCGATGTCCTCGGCGAAGCCCATGTCGAGCATGCGGTCGGCTTCGTCGAGCACCAGGGTGTTGA
>CAYRBG010000248.1:0-4547 GCA_964422355.1 uncultured Sphaerotilus sp.
CTGTTTCCATCGTCACTGCAGGCACCCTTGTGTCCGAACCTCAGCATCCTTCTTCCCGCCCAGGGCGTCCCGGCTCCCGCGGCGGTTTCGGCGAGCGCCGTTCGTTGTTCACCCGCGTGGTCGAACTTTTGTCGCCAGGTCTGGATTCCAAGGACGAATTGATCGAGTCGCTGGCCGAAGCCGAGGAGCGCGAGCTGATCGGCCCGGACTCCCGCTCCATGCTCGAAGGCGTGCTGCGCATGGCCGACCTGACGGCCGGCGACGTGATGGTGGCTTCTCCCCGCATGGACATGGTTGACATCGCGGTGCCCATCGAGGAGCTGCTGGCACTGGCCATCGACACGGGGCACTCGCGCTTCCCGGTCTACGAGGGTGACCGCGAGAACATCATCGGCATCCTGATGAGCAAGGACCTGCTCAAGCTGCAGCGCTCGCCCGATCTCAGTGTGCGGACTTTGTTGCGCCCTGCGGTGTTCGTGCCCGAGTCCAAGCGTCTCAACGAGTTGCTGCGCGACTTTCGCTCCAACCGCAATCACTTGGCACTCGTCGTGGACGAATTCGGCAAGGTCGCGGGGCTGGTGACGATCGAGGACGTGCTGGAAGAGATCGTCGGCGAGATCGAGGACGAGTTCGACGACAGGGACAGCCCGAGCGGCATCTACACCTTGGCTGACGGCGCGCAGCGGGTGGTTGGTGATGCGCTGATCGGGGCGGTCAACGCTCACTTTGCCACCGAGTTGCCCGAGGACGAGTTCGAGACCATCGGTGGATTGGTGGCGCACGAACTGGGGCGTGTGCCTCGACGGGGGGAGCTGGTGGAGCTGGGGGGGCTGAAGTTCACCGTCATGCTCACGCGCGGCGGGGCCGTGCGTTGGTTCAAGGTGACGCGCGTCGATGTGCCTGCGGAGGCTCCGGTTGGCGGCTGAGGCAAGTCGGCGCCAAGGTGGCGTTGGCACAGGGGTTCTGGTGGCGGTTGCCGGTGGGTTGCATGCGCTGTCGCTGGCGCCGCAGCCGCGCGGCTGGCTGCAGATGCTGAGCGTGGCGCTGTGGGTTGCGGCGCTGTCGACCCTGGCGCCGACGCAGGCGCGCCGGGCTGCGGTGCTCGGTGCGGTTTTTGGCACGGTGTCGCTGGTGGGCACGTTCTGGTGGCTCTACATCAGCATGCACGATTACGGGCTGATGCCGGCGCCGCTGGCCGGTGGTGCCGTGGTGCTGCTGGCGTTGGCGCTGTCTTCCTTCATGGCCGCGGCGTCTGCGGCATGGGTGCGGTGGCGTCCCCAGGGGATGTGGGCCGCTTCCTTGCTCTGGGCCGCCTTGCTGTTGATGGCGGAACTGGCGCGGGGCCAGTTCTTCACCGGCTTCCCTTGGGGCAGCGGGGGTTATGCCCACGTCGACAGCCTGGGTGCGGTTCTGGCGCCCTGGGTGGGTGTGTACGGCATCGGCGCGGTGGCTGCGGCGATGGCCGCGGCGCTCGTTCTGGTTCCCTCCGCTCCGACGGCGGAGGGTCGTGAGCGGGTGCGGCTCCGCGGCTATGGGGTGCCGGGCTGGCGCGGCTGGGTGTTGCCGCTGGGGTTGATGGTCTATGCGCTGTGGCCGGCCATGCAGGGCCGCTCGTTCACGCAACCCGGTCACACGCTGGCGGTGACGCTGCTGCAGGGCAACGTGCCGCAAGACCTCAAGTTCGACATGGAGCGGGTGCCCGCGGACCTGCACTGGCACTTCGACCGCTTGACGCAGTCGCAGGCCGATGTGGTGATCACCCCGGAGACGGCCATTCCTCTGCTGCCGGATCAACTGCCTCCGCGGTTCTGGGGGCTGCTGCAGGAGCATTTCCAGCGCTCGGACTCGGCGGCGCTGATCGGTGCCCCGCTGGGGGACTTCGAGCACGGTTACACCAATTCCGTCGTCGGGCTGCAGCGGGGGGGGGCGGACTACCGCTACGACAAGCACCACCTGGTGCCCTTCGGCGAGTTCATTCCTTTCGGTTTTCGCTGGTTTGTCGACCTGATGCGCATGCCGTTGGGCGATTTTGCACGGGGGCGTCTGGCGGCGCCCAGCTTTGAGGTGAAGGGCGAGCGTGTGGCGCCCAACATCTGCTACGAAGACGTGTTTGGCGAAGAACTGGCGGCACGCTTTGCCGATCCGGCCCTGGCGCCGACGGTGCTGGCCAACCTGACCAACATCGGATGGTTCGGCAACACAGTGGCGGTGGACCAGCACCTGCAGATCTCGCGCATGCGAGCCCTGGAGCTGCAGCGGCCGATGCTGCGGGCCACCAACACGGGAGCCACGGCCATCATCGATCACCTCGGCGTGGTGCGTCAGCGCCTGCCGGCGTTCACTCGGGGTGTGCTGGACGGGCAGGTACAGGCGCGCACGGGCCTCACGCCCTACGTGAGCTGGACGTCGCGGTGGGGGCTTTGGCCTTTGTGGGGGCTGGCTGTCGCGGTGGTTCTGGGGGTGACGGGGCTTGCCCGACGCCGTTGAAGCGTGCCCGTCGCAGGGGAGGGGGCGCCGACGGTGCTCTTTGCTTGGGGGTGATTCTTACTGCGGTCGGATCAGGGGGGCCAACACCCGTTGTGCGGCCCGGTGCACCACCTCGGAGGGCACGGACATCGCGTCGTTCAGGCAGAACGAGGCGTAGGCGGTGTCGCGACACAGGCGGGGCACGTCGAGCCAGCGACCGTAGGCGTTCATCAGCCACTTCAGATCGACCAGGGCCACGAGGTCCGGACCGTCGTCGGTCGAATCGGGAAACGTCGGCGCTGGGTTCAGGCCGACAGGGTCAAGGTCCAGTTCGGTGGTCGCGGATGGCATCGAGATTTCCCCCGGCGCGGTTTGTCATCTCCGCGTTCCGTGGCTTGCGATTAGAGCGGCAAGCCCCGTTAACCGGGGGGAAAGTTACGGGTTAACCCACAGAAAGCGGGCGTCACGCACCGAATGCGTTGCTTTACATCAACATTCGCGGTGAGCTTGCACCGACTTTGTGCATTCTTGGGCGGCGGGATAATCCGTGCTTTGCACGACCCGCTCGGGTGGATTTCATGGCGCTGTTGACCCTTCTCGATGCCAGCCTGGCTTTTGGCCACGTGGCCCTGCTCGATCACGCGGCGCTGTCGCTGGAGGCGGGTGAGCGCCTGGGCCTGATCGGCCGCAATGGCACGGGCAAGTCCTCGCTGCTGCGCATCCTGGCCGGGCTGGAGTTGCCCGACGACGGCCTGGTGCAGGTGCAGTCGCACGTGCGCCGTTATTACGTGCCGCAGGAGCCGTCGTTTGCGCCGGGCGTCACCGTGTTCGACGCCGTGAGTGAAGGCGTGGCCGAGGCCCGCGACCTGCGCGCCCGCTACGAGGCCCACGTCCCCGGCGAGGACCTGGACGCCCTGCAGACCCGCATCGAGGCGCTGGACGGCTGGACCTGGGAACAGCGCGTCGACGAGACGCTGCAGCGCCTGGGCCTGAGCGGGGACCGCGTGGTAGACGACCTCTCGGGTGGCCTGCGCAAGCGCGTGGCGCTGGCCCAGGCGCTGGTGGCCGCCCCCGACGTGCTGCTGCTGGACGAACCCACCAACCACCTGGACCTGGACGCCATCCTCTGGCTGCAGGACCTGCTGGTGGCGTTCAAGGGCGCGCTGCTGGTCATCACCCACGACCGAGCCTTCCTGGACGCCGTTTCCACCCGCATCCTTGAGCTTGACCGCGGCACGATCCGCAGTTACCCCGGCAGTTTCAGCGCCTACGAAGCCACCAAAGCCCGCGAGCTGGAAGACGAGGCCCTGGCCAACGCCCGCGCCGACAAGCTGCTGGCGCAGGAAGAGGTCTGGATCCGCAAGGGCGTCGAGGCCCGCCGCACCCGCAGCGTGGCGCGCATCGCCCGCCTGGAAGTGCTGCGAGAGAAGCGCGCGGCGCGTCGCGACGTGGTCGGCAAGGTCAAGCTGGAGGTGGGGGCGGGCGAGCGCAGCGGCAAGATCGTCGCGGAGCTGGAGGGTGTGTCCAAGAGCTACGATGGCCGCCCCATCGTGCGCGACCTGAGCCTGACCATCCTGCGCGGCGACAAGGTCGGCCTGATCGGTCCCAACGGCGCGGGCAAGACCACGCTGCTCAAGCTCATCCTGGGCGAGCTGGCGCCCGACGCCGGCACCGTGCGCCAGGGGACGATGCTGCAGGTGGCCTACTTCGACCAGATGCGCACGGCGCTCAACCCCGAAGCCACGCTGGCCGACACCATCAGCCCGGGCAGCGAGTGGATCGAGACGCCCAGCGGCCGCAAGCACGTCATGAGCTACCTGGGCGATTTCCTGTTTTCGCCGGCCCGGGCCAATTCACCCGTGAAGAGCCTGTCGGGCGGCGAGCGCAACCGCCTGCTGCTGGCGCGCCTGTTCGCCAAGCCGGCCAACGTGCTGGTGCTGGACGAACCCACCAACGACCTCGACATCGAGACGCTGGACCTGCTCGAAGAACTGCTGCAGGACTACCCCGGCACCGTCTTCCTCGTCAGCCACGACCGCCGTTTCCTGGACGCCGTCATCACCAGCTCGCTGGTGGCCGAG
>CAYRBG010000249.1:0-3298 GCA_964422355.1 uncultured Sphaerotilus sp.
CAAGGGCCGGTTCAAGGGTTTCCTGTCGCGGATCCCGGTCAAGCTGGCCTTGAACCCGCGCACGCCCTTGTTGGGCGCTCTGCACTACTTCGATTGAAGGCTGTTTCTCAGACGCCCGGCATCTCCAGGAAGCCCGGCAGTCCCTTGACGCGCTGGATCCAGGCCTGGACATGCGGATAGGGCGTGAGGTCCACGCCGCCCTCGTGGGACAAGGCCACATAGGGGAACACGGCGCAGTCGGCGATGGTCGGGTGACCGGCGGCCAGCCAGTCGTGGCGGCTCAGGTGGGCGTCCAGCAGCGGCAGGATGCGGGCGCTGCGGCGCAGGGTGTCGGCCTTGTCGATGGGGTAGCCGAACTTGTCGACCAGGCGGGCCGAAGCGGGTCCGTTCTGCACCTCGTTGGCGGCGGTGGACAGCCACTGCACGACCTCGGCCATGCCGGCGGGGTCGCGCGGCAGCCAGGACGCCTCGGCGTACTTTTGCGCCAGGTAGACCAGGATGGCCTGCGAGTCGCGCAGAACCACCTCGCCGTCGACCAGGATGGGGATCTCGCCCCAGGGATTGAGGTCGATCAGCGGTGCGCGCTTGTGTTCTCCGGCGAGGAAATCGACCGGGACGATCTCGACCGGAATGCGCGCCAGCGCGGCAAACAGCCGGACCTTGTAGCAGTTGCCCGAGAGAACGAGGTCATAGAGCTTCATGGGGTGTCTCCTGAGGTGAGGGGGTGGGGCGGGGTGGTGGGAAACGGGCTCAAGTGCCGGGCGGCAGACTCAGGCCCAGGGCCGAGAGTTCGCGCTCGCTCCAGCGGCGGGTGATGTGCTGGCTGCAGTTCCAGTCGAAGGCGGCGATGCGCATCAGCAGCACGCGCTCGGCGCGGGGCGTGTGGGCCAGCTTCTGCAACGCGGGCAGGAAGGCGGCCGGCACGTCGTCGGGCAGCGCGCCCAGTTCGACCTCGGGGGCTTCGAGCACCTGCATGCGGCCGAGGATCTTCAGGCGCCGCTGACTGGCTGTATCGAGCAGCATCAGCGCCGCACGGTTGTTGTCGCGCAGGTTGCCGACGCTGACGAACTGGCGGTTGCCGCCCAGGTCCGCGAAGGCCAGCGTGTATTCGTCGAGCACACGCAGAAAACCCGACGGGCCGCCGCGGTGCTGCACGTGCGGCCAGCCATCGGCGTTGACTGTGGCCAGAAAGAAGGTGTCGCGCTCGGCAATGAACGTGGCTTCGCGCAGGCTCAGGCGTGGATCGGGGTTGCCGTGGCCCTGTGAGAGGTCCTCACCCTCGCGGGCCACCTGCTCGGCGCGCACGGAGGGGGTGTAGGCGAGGTCGGCGAAGTGGCGGGACATGGCGGTGTCGATCCTGCGTGAGTGAAGGTGTCGTCGTGGGCTTTGCGGTCGGGCCGGTCGGGGGGAGAAGGATGGAGGCTGGTCTGATCGGGCGGGGTTGTGTCCCGCGTTGGTCGCATGGTGGACCGCGCGGTGCTTGAAATAAAGATCGCCGATCGCACTGGATTGCTGCGTCGTCCGGTTTAATCCGGGCATGGACAAGCTCAAGGCCATGGAGACCTTCGTGCGCATCGTCGAGGCGGGCAGCCTGTCGGCGGCGGCGGAGCGCATGGGGGCGTCGCTGACGGCGGTGGTGCGCAGCCTGGCGGCGCTGGAACAGGCGCTGGGCGTGCGGCTGCTTAACCGCACGACGCGCCGCATCGCCCTCACCGAAGAGGGGCGCGAGTACCTGGAGCGTTGCCGTCGCATCCTGGCCGAGGTCGAGGAGGCCGATGCGGCGCTGACGGAGCGGCGCCTGCGCCCCACCGGCCGGCTGGCCGTGACCGCGCCGGTGATGTTCGGCCGCCTGCACGTGGCACCGGTGCTTACCGACTTCCTGGCCGCGCACCCCGACATGCGCGCCGACCTGCTGCTGGTGGACCGGGTGATCGACCTGCTGGAAGAGGGGTTGGACCTGGCCGTGCGCATCGGCGCTCTGCCGGACTCGTCGCTGGTGGCCACGCCGGTGGGTGCGTGCCGGCGGGTGCTGTGCGCCAGTCCGGAATTCGTGGCGACGCACGCCGGCGACCTTCAGCACCCCTCGGCATTGGCAAAGCTGAAGTCGATCCGGTTTTCAGGCCTGGACGTGGGGCACGACTGGGTGTTCAACCGCGGGGGACCGGCCGTGCGCGTGGCGCCGACCGAGGTGTTTTCGACCAATCACGTCGACGCGGCCCTGGAGGCCTGCCGCAAGGGCCTGGGGTGCGGGCGCTTCCTGAGCTACCAGGTGCGTGACGACCTTGCCGCCGGCCGACTGGTTCGCCTGCTCCCGGAATGGGAGCCCGAGGCCGTGCCGGTGCAGCTCGTGTTCCCGCACTCGCGCATGCTTTCGGTGCGGGTGCGGGCGTTTGTGGATTGGGCGGGGCCCCGATTGGCGGAACGTTTGCGCGACGCCTGAGGATCAGGCGGCCCAGGGCAAGCTGAACAGGGCAGGCCATTCGGGCCGCGTCATCTGCCCGAAGAGGTCCTTGGGATCGCCGGGCTCAGGCACGAGATCGATGGCCTCCACGCAGCGCGGGTGCTCCTGCGCCAGAGCGTGCAGCACGCGCAGTGCCGCGTGGTCTTCCAGCGCGAAACCGACCGAGTCGAACAGCGTGACTTCGTCGCGGTGCGTGCGACCGGGCGTGCGGTGCGCCACCACGTCGGCGAAGGCGTTCACCGGGTGGTCGGCGGGCAGGTGCTGGATCTCGCCTTCGATGCGGGTCTGCGGTTCGTACTCGACGACGATGCGCAGGTCGGGGCGGTGCAGGATGTCCGGGTGCAATTCGGTCTTGCCTGGGCAGTCACCGCCCACGGCGTTGAGGTGCATGCCGGGCTCGATCATGTCCGGCAGCAGGACATGGGCGCGCCGCTTGTCGGCGGTGGCCGTGGTGACGATGTCGGCCCCGCGCACTGCTTCAGCGACGCTGGTGCAGCGGATCAGCGTGAGCGGCTGGACGTCTTCCATGGCGCTCAGGTTGCGCAGCAGCTTGTCGGTGGCGGCAGGGTCCACGTCGTACAGCCGCATCTCGCGCAGGCCCAGCAGGCGGTGAAAGGCCAGGGCCTGGAACTCGCTCTGGGCGCCGTTGCCGATCAGCGCCAGGGTGCGGCTGTCCGGGCGGGCCATCCAGCGCGCGGCCAGGGCCGACATGGCGGCGGTGCGCAGGGCGGTGGTGTAGGTGAGCTCCGACACCAGCAGCGGATAGCCGGTGCCCGCATCCATCAGCACGCCGAAGGCCGCCACGGTCATCAGGCCGAGCCGCGGGTTGCCGGGGTG
>CAYRBG010000249.1:3398-4538 GCA_964422355.1 uncultured Sphaerotilus sp.
GTGCCGTCGGGGGTGCGCAGCACGAGACCTTCGTGCTCGCTCTTGGTCCCGGCCGCCAGCCGGTGGCGCTCGATGCGCCCGCTCAGTTTCATGAAGGTCGCGGCATCGCTGGGTTCAGCGCGAGTGGAGTCGGCGCACATGGATGAGCTGGCCTTCCTGTTCGGTCATCACCAGCGCGACGATACGCCGTTGCACGCCCGTGGCCAAGCCGGTGGAGGCTGCGCCCTGGGCGACGTGGATGCGCCGCGCGGCCGACTTGCCCTGGACCTCGAACTGCAGGCGAGGGGTGTCCGGCGCCAGGCCGGACTGCTGGACCATCTGCTGCAGCGTGGTTTCCAGGCCCTCGGGCAACGGGGTGGCCTCCAAGGGTTTCAGCGCGGGCAGCGCGCGTGCGAGGTGAGCGCCGTCGCGGGCGGCACGCTCCCGGCGCAGTTGGCGCACGGTGCGGTCCTGGGTGTCGGCAAACGCGCTCTTGAAGGCCTGGGTTTTGGTCAGGGCGTGGGCCGTCGGGGCGACCGGGTGCAGCGACGGGTCGCCCAGCAGGACGAACTGGGCGAGCGTCTTGAGGTCGTACGGGTCCAGATGGGTCTTGCCGCCCGCGAACTTCAGCCGTGCTTCCAGCACGGCCCGGCCCAGCGAGGCCCCGGCCAGCACCTGCTGGAGCACGTACTGGCAGATCAGGTCGGCCGAGCCGTTGCCTTCGCTGGGCCCGTAGGCGATGGTGGTGCTGCCGAAAAAGCCGCTGGCGCCGTCCTTCAGGTAGGCCAGGGCCATGGGCAGGTGCCCTTCGGCCTCGGCCGGATCGAAGAGCTGGGCGCCGTAGCAGCACTCGGCGGCCACCACGGTGCCGGCGCTGACCTTGTCGCGCAGCCAGGGCGAGTGGTGGGCCACCGGAAAGTCCTTCTTGTCCAGCGACTGGCCGTAGTAGTCGGGCGAAACCTGGGCGCCGTGGCAGTTGATGAAGTGCATGCGCGGCGCGAGCTGCTCGGTGCTCCACTGCGGCCCGCCCGGAGGCGAGGCCAGGGCGGTGGTGCCGGGGCCGAAGGTGTTGCTCAGGCTCAGGTCGGTCGAGTTTTGCCAGAGCGCGGCGGTGAGGCCGAAGGCGGTGGTGTATTCGCTGCGCGGCAGGGGCTTGCTGCG
>CAYRBG010000250.1:0-4525 GCA_964422355.1 uncultured Sphaerotilus sp.
TCCCGCCAGCCTTCAACCGCTTCCAGCACAGCTTCTCGCACATCTTCGCGGGCGGCTACTCGGCCGGCTACTACAGCTACAAGTGGGCCGAGGTGCTCAGCGCCGACGCCTTCAGCGCCTTCGAGGAAGAAGGCGTAGACAACCCCGACACCGGCCTGCGCTTCCGCCACGAGATCCTGGAAAAAGGCGGCTCCCGCGACGCGATGGACAACTTCAAGGCTTTCCGTGGCCGTGAACCCAAGATCGACGCGCTGATGCGGCATCAAGGAATGGCAAGCTGAACGAGCCACAACATCACCCTTACGGGTGACGCGCGCCAGACCCGCGATTCATACACTTGCGCGCTGCTGTGCGAGCTGCACGCAAGTCGCTGTCAACAAAGGGGGGAGCCGAGGGGAAACGGCTCCCCCCTTTTCTATACAGGGCGGGCTGAACCGGCCACAGCGGCGGTCGCATGGACCTGGGCCCGCACCGCCATCGCCAATCGCACCAGCTGCGCCCGACTGCTCACGCCGACCTTGTCGTAGACACGCTTGAGGTGGGTCTTGACCGTGTTTTCGCTCACCCGCAGGGCGATCGCCATGTCGGCCACCGAACCACCGCCGAGCGCTTGAGCCACCACGCGCATCTCCCCGTCGGTGAGGTGAAACTGCTGCTGGAATACCCGCTCGTCAAAAGACGGCGACGGCGCGGCATCGTCGATGAACACGATGGCCGCCGGGGCCGTGGCCCCGTGTCCGAATCCATTGCCGGAAGCGAGCGGCGACACCTGAACCACGTAGGGATCTTCAGCCCCATCCCGAGGCACACGCACCGCTTCGGAAAAATGCGAGGCATGCAGGGCGTCCACGCGCACCGCCTCCTGCAGCACCTGAGACAAGGCCTGATGGAATGCCGGATCCCGAGCCCCCAGCTCCGTGTCGGAGCCGCTCGCCTGACGGGACACCAGCCGCAGTCCATCCCCCCGCTCCATGACCGATCGGGCCATGGGATTGGCGTAGAAGATGCCGCCCTGCCGATCCAGCAGCAGCACCGCGCGATCGAGCAGATCCAGCGCAGAGAGCGTGGTCGCCAAGCGCAGGTCGGACTCCCTCAATTGGTACATGACCCCCAGCGATCGCGACAGATGGGGATTGAGCAGCGCGTAGCGGGCGCGCTCCTCCTCGGTGAAGGGCTGATCCAGCGGTCGATGCACCGAACACACCACCGGCGGCATGCGACGCTGTTCCATGCCGAACACCACGGTGGTCAGCAGGCGTCCGATCTGGAGGGGCTGAAACCAGGTCTGATACGACTCAGTGGCCACAAACTCCTCGACCGTCGCCAACTCCTGGTCCCGCACCGTCTCCCCGGTGTGCAGGAGGCCCCGCTCCACGCCGCGGCGGGTCCAGATGTCGTCTTTGCGATGCACGGCGCCCCACAGGTCCCGCGCCAGCAGGCCCAGGTTGTGCGTCACCGCAAAGCCGCCTTGGTCAAACGGATCCAGGGGGGTGAATATCACCCCGACGTTCGCGTCCATCCATGCACAGATGGCCTTGGGCACCTCCGGCCACGCTTCGGCATGGAGGGCCGCGTCGTAGATCAGGCCGATGAGCTCACTGAACCTCTGAAGCGATGGCCCATCCCAATGGGGAGTGACCGGCCTGGAAACGGATGACGTGAGGGCGGTGAACGGCATGCGCCGAACTGTAGCGACTGACGCGCAAGGGCACCTTCGCAATTCCCCGGAAAGGGTGACATCGAACCTGCCATGGAAAAGGCCGCTCACCGAGCGGCCTTTTGGTGTGTGCAGAAGATGCGATCAGCGCGGCAGCGTGGTCGAGCCCATCAGGAACTCATCGACGGCCCGAGCGGCTTGGCGACCTTCTCGGATCGCCCACACCACCAGCGACTGGCCGCGGCGCATGTCACCGGCCACGAACACCTTGTCGGCGCTGGTCTTGTAGCCGCCGACGGCCTCGGTCGTTGCCTTGGCGTTGCCGCGGGCATCCTTCTCGACGCCGAAGGCTTCGAGGATGGTCGCCACCGGATGCACGAAGCCCATGGCCAGCAGCACGAGGTCGGCCTTCCAGATCTTCTCGGAACCGGCGACTTCGACCAGCTTGCCGTCCTTGAACTCGACGTTCACGGTCTTCAGGCCGGTCAGCTTGCCGTTCTCTCCGATGAATTCCTTGGTGGAGATGGCGAACTCGCGCACGCAACCTTCTTCGTGGCTGGAGGACGTGCGCAGCTTGATCGGCCAGTACGGCCAGGTCAGCTCCTTGTTCTCCTGCTCAGGCGGCATCGGCATCACTTCGAACTGCGTGACGCTGACGGCGCCGTGGCGGTTGGACGTGCCCACGCAGTCGGAGCCGGTGTCGCCGCCACCAATGACGATGACGTTCTTGCCCGTGGCGGAGATGGCATCCTTGATCTTGCCGCCGTGATTCACGCGGTTCTGCTGGGGCAGCAGTTCCATCGCGAAGTGCACGCCGGCCAGATCGCGGCCGGGGACCGGCAGGTCACGGCTTTGCTCAGAACCGCCGGTCAGCAGCACGGCATCGAACTCGCTCTTGAGCTGCTCGGCGCTGACCTTTTCCTTGGCCCAGTTGGTGACCTTGGAACCCTTGGGCATCTCGCCGACCAGGACGTTGGTGCGGAACACCACGCCTTCGGCTTCGAGCTGCTTCATGCGGCGGTCGATGTGACCCTTGTCCAGCTTGAAGTCGGGGATGCCGTAGCGCAGCAGGCCGCCGACCTTGTCGTTCTTCTCGAACACGGTCACGTCATGACCGGCGCGGGCCAGTTGCTGGGCAGCGGCCAGACCGGCGGGGCCACCACCGACGATGGCAACCTTCTTGCCCGTCTTGACGGCGGCCGGCTGCGGCTTGACCCAACCTTCGGCCCAAGCCCGGTCGATGATGGCGTGCTCGATGGACTTGATGCCCACGGCGTCGCCGTTCACGTTGATCACACAGGCGGCCTCACAGGGTGCGGGGCAGATGCGGCCGGTGAACTCGGGAAAGTTGTTGGTGCTGTGCAGGACGGTGATCGCGTTCTGCCAGTCGCCGTGATAGACCAGATCGTTGAAGTCCGGAATGATGTTGTTGACCGGGCAACCGTTGTTGCAGAACGGCGTTCCGCAATCCATGCAGCGTGCGCCCTGGACCTTGGCTTGATCCTCGGACAGACCGATGACGAATTCCTTGTAGTCCTTCAGGCGCTTTTCGACCGGCTCGTAGCCCTCTTCGAGGCGCTCGTACTCCAGAAAACCAGTGACCTTACCCATGATGCGTCTCTCGCAGTGATGCTGTCGGATCGGCTGCAGCGGGTGGCGTCGGGCGCGACGCGCACCCGGCCGCAGCCGGGGCTCCTAATTACTTGGCCGCGGCCTTGCTCTTGCCACCCTTGGTGTCGCCCGCCTTGGCCTTGGCGATGGTCTCGTCGGCTTCCTTGACGGCGCCCAACTCGCCCAGAGCGCGCTTGTACTCGTGCGGGAACACCTTGACGAACTTGGTGCGCGACTCGCTCCAGTTGTCCAGGATGTCGCGGGCACGCAGCGAGCCGGTCCAGCGGAAGTGATCTTCGATCAGCTTCTTGAGCAGCGCCTCATCGGTCTGGCCCTTGTGCCAGATCGCGAAGTCGACCGACGACTCCTGCTCGGTCGACGGCAGCACCTTGTCCAGCGCACACTGAGCGGTGTTGCAGCGCGACGCGAACTGGCCGTCCTCGTCATACACGTAGGCGATGCCGCCCGACATGCCGGCGGCGAAGTTGCGGCCGGTCTTGCCCAGCACGACCACCGTGCCGCCGGTCATGTACTCGCAACCGTGGTCGCCGGTGCCTTCGACGACGGCCGTGGCCCCCGACAGACGCACGGCGAAACGCTCACCGGCCACGCCGCGGAAGAAGGCTTCACCGCTGGTCGCACCGAACAGCACCGTGTTGCCCACGATGATGTTCTTGGAGGCGTCGCCGCGGAAGTCGATCGACGGACGCACCGCAATGCGGCCACCCGACAGGCCCTTGCCGGTGTAGTCGTTGGCTTCGCCGATCAGGTAGAAGGTGATGCCGCTGGCCAGGAAGGCACCGAAGCTCTGACCGCCCGTGCCTTCCATCTGCACGAAGATCGATTCGTCGGGCAGGCCGTCCGGATGGTGCTTGATCAGCTCGCCCGACAGCATGGCGCCGACCGAGCGGTTGACGTTGCGGGCGTCTTCCATGAACTGGACCTTCTCGCCCTTCTCGATGGCCGCCTTGGCCTTCTCGATGAGCTTCTTGTCCAGGGCCTTCTCCAGACCATGGTCCTGCACGTCGACGTGGAAACGCGGCACATCGGCCGGCACGTCGGGCACGTGGAACACCTTGGAGAAGTCCAGGCCCTGGGCCTTCCAGTGGGTGATGGCCTTGCGGGTGTCCAGCAGATCGGCGCGACCGATCAGGTCGTCGAACTTGCGGATGCCCAGCTGGGCCATGATCTGGCGCGCTTCTTCGGCGACGAAGAAGAAGTAGTTCACCACGTGCTCGGGCTTGCCCGAGAACTTGG
>CAYRBG010000251.1:0-4506 GCA_964422355.1 uncultured Sphaerotilus sp.
GCTGGGTGGTCTTCCTGAAGTTGTTGGGGGCGCTGTGGATGTTCCCGGTAGATCCAGTGCAGCGTGCCGTCGCCGGCCAGGGCGACGTGGTAGTCGCGCCGCACCAGCGCGCCGTCGTGCCAGCCCGACTCGATGCGTTCGGCCCGGGTGAGCAGGTGCAGGGGCTGGGTGGCCAGCAGCGGCCGATCGTCCTGGACCTCCAGGGGCAGGGGCGGGTCGATCAGCCAGGTCGGGCGCGGGCGGCCGAGGTCGGGTGGTGCCTCATGGGAGGAAGGCGACGGCGCGCGGGTCTGGGCGGAGGTGCTGCGCTGGGCCTTTTCCGGGCGGGCGTCGGCCTGGGGTTGCAGCCGCAGCACCGCGTCGGGGCCGAGGCGGGCGCACAGGCGGTCGATCAGTGCCGCGTGGTCGGCGGCGAGTTCTGGGGCGTGGCCAGGCAGCAGCGACAGGGCCTGCCCGGCGGCGGGCACGCTGGCCAGCAGGTTCAATTGGAGGCCGTCCACGGCGGCTTCCAGCGGGTGGCGCTGCAGGCGTTCGTTCAGCACCGTGCCGAGGTGGCGGGCGTCGCGCGAGGGCTGGGCCAGGTCGATGACCAGGCGTTCGTCGGGCTGGTGGCGACGGGCGCCGTGCTCGTGCTGCAGCACCAGCTCCAGCCGCTGGGCGGCGTGCCAGTGCAGGTGCAGCCAGCCGCACAGGGCCTGAAGCAGTGGGTCGAGGGCCAGGGCGACCCGTTCGACCGTGTCGGCCGGGTGGGACAAGGACAGGGTCTGCCGAAAGGTGTCGGGGGCTTCGAACCAGGGTTGTGGGTCCGGGCGCCGGCCTTCGGCCCGGGCCAGGGTATCGAGCCAGGCGCCTGCGCCGCGTCGGGTCAGTCCGGCGGCCGGCAGTCGGGACAGGTCGCCCAGCGTGTGCAGGCCCAGGGCGTGCAGCAGGTCCAGGGTGCGGCCGAGCGGCGGGGGCGCCTTGCCGGAAGGGGAGGATCGGGCCGTCCGGCCGGACGGTGTGGAGGGGCCCGCCGTGACGGTGGCGTCCACCACGGACGGCAGGGCTTCCAGCGGCAGGGCCTGCACGCGCAGGCGGGCCTCCCCGGGCTTCAGGGCATGTCGCTGGGCGTTGCGTCCATGCCGGGCCAGCAGACGGGCGGCCAATGGAGTGAAGGCCAGCCCACTGCGAGGGGTCAGGCCTGCCTCACGCACATGCTGCAGTGCCCTCTGCCGCAGGGCTCGGATGCCACCGAACAGGCGCAGGCAGGAGCGCACCTCCAGCAGCAGGTCGGGCGAGGCGATCACCAGGTGGGGCGTCAGTGTGCCCAGGCGCAGGGCCAGCCGGTGCAGGGCCTCGGCCTCGCGGTCGGGGCGGCGGTCGAGCACGAGGGCATCGGGCGCCAACGCCTGGGCAGTGGCCAAGGCCTGTCCGATCGATACCCCGCGCCGCCGCGCCTCCATGCTGGCTTGACACACCACCCGGGCTCCCTGGGCATCGCGGGCACCGACCAGCAGCGGCAGGGCCAGCCCCGGCGACCACGGGCCGAGCGCTTCCAGCGCCAGGGCCGGCAGATGCAGGCACAGCCACAGCGGCTGGGACGCTCTGGAGGCCAGGGGCGGCGGGGAGGAGGGGGCTGGACCCGACATGGCGATCGAGGCGACCGTTCAGCGTGAAGCCGAAGCGTCCAGCGCGGTCGCCAGCCAGCGCTCCAGCGTGGGCGAGCCGTTGGCGTGAGGGGCAGGAGCCCGACGGGCGGGCCCCTGCGGACGCCGTGCGAAGTTCGGCGGCGAGGATTGCGACAGGCCATGCACCAGCGCTGCCGCCAGCAGGCGCCGCGTATCGATGTGCAGGGCCTGCGCGCAGGGCGGTCCCCGGCGCTTGAACACCTCGACCTCTACCATTCCCGGCGTGTGCGGCGCACTGAGCAGCGTCAGCCGCAAGGGCGCCGGAGACGACTGCGACCGCACCCGCTGCGGACGGATCGCCCACAGGCAGGCCTGACTGTGCTGGGCCGCCAGGTGCAGCCGGCGCAGCGTGGTGCCCAGGGGCGGACCTCCGACGTGCCCCGGGGCCGACTCCGGTGTCCACCACAGCACGGCGCCGCAGCCCGCGCTGTGCAGCGCCTGATCGGCCGCCCAGGCTGCGTCGTCAGTGCGTGGGGTGCGGATCCACAGCAGGTGTTCGCTGCGCAATCCCAGGGACTGCAGGGCCGGCAGGTAGGGCGTGTGCGGTGGCTGGATCCAGACGACCTCCCGGCCTTGTTCGCACAGCCGGGCCAGTGCCGGGGCCAGCAGCCTCAGCTCACCGTGCCCGCTGCCGGTGGGCAGCAGTTCCGTCAATCCTCCCTGGGGCCAGCCGCCGCCGGGCAGCTCCGCATCCAGCGCCTCGAAACCCGTGGGGCAGAGGTGCTGCACCGGTGCCCCCAACTGGTCACCCGACCACAAGACGTGACGCAGGTGGCTGGGCAACGTCGGTGTGAGGGGGCGATGTGCCGCACCGGCTCCTGCCCTGAGGGGCGGGGGCACCGGAGCGGGGTTCATGGGGAAAACAGAAGGGTGCATGGTGAAAGTTGCGTGCTGTATGTTTATACAGCATTTGGAGCAATTCATCCCTTCCGCCATCCGGGTGTGAGGTTTGATGCGGCATTTGTTGCGCCTGGGTTAACCCGGGGTAAACCGGCCGGTTCCGGGGCGGTTGTTCCAGCGCTCAAGGGCAGGGCGACCGCCGCAGACTCTGGACATCCGATGGCCCATCTCCTGACCCTGAACGAGGAACCTTCCATGCTGTCCCCGGTGTCCACGACGATCCCCAGTGCTCACGACTTGCCGAGATTCCGGAACAGTGCAATCGCTTCCAACCGGAGGGATGACGCACCGAGCCGCTGCACCCTTGTGTGGCTGGGCAGTCCCCAGCCCACCAGCGGCCTGACCCGCCACGCCCGGTCCGCCGAGACCTTGTCCCCAGTGGTGTCGCAGGCCTTGCAGTGCAGTGGGTTCCATGTGGATTGGTGGCCCTTGTGGCCGGCGATCGACCCCGATTGGTCCACCCTGGGCGCGGTGGTGCTGGCGCTGGGCGACGACAACCTGGACGCCTTGAAGGCCGTTCGTCAGGCCGAGTCGATCGGGAAGGGGGGGCGGTCGAAGTCGGCCGGTGTGCCTGTGGTCTGGGTGTGTGCCACGTCTTCCGTCGATGAGCAGATCCAGGCCCTGGAGGCCGGGGCCGATCTGTGTCTGACTTGGCCCATGTCCGTGCGCGAACTCCAGGCCCGTCTGCGTGCGCTGATGCGCCGTGCCGACCGGCACACCTTCCAGCCTGTCGGTTGCTTGTCCGCGCCGGACAGGGTCTCCTCCGGTCGAGATTCATCGGCCCAGGCCCCTTCGCGCACATGGTCGGCCGCCTTGTCCCTGGGCGCTTGCCGTTTTGGCGAATGGGTGCTCGATCTGGCCACACGCCGGCTGACGTCTCCCATCGGCCGGGTGGTGGTCCTGACCCTCGCGGAGTTCCGCCTGCTGCGCGTGTTCCTTTCACGCCCGCGCCAGGTGCTGACCCGTGATGCGCTGCTGACCGAAGCCCGCGGTGCCGAGGTGGACGTGTTCGACCGCAGCGTGGATCTGGTCGTGTCCCGCCTGCGCACCAAGCTGGACGACCATCCCCACCAACCCCGCTACATCCACACGGTCCGTGGTGTGGGCTACCTCTTCAACGCCGACGGCGTCTGATTGTCAGAGGCGTTCCGACGGGACGCCGGTTGCGGCGACAATAGCGGAGTCGGCGCCTCTCCCGAGCGGGGAGGCGCCCTGTTTCATTTTCGGCAACCTCCCGACGAGCACCTCCGCATGGCGCAATACGTATTCACGATGAACAAGGTCACCAAGACGGTGCCCCCCAAGCGACAGATCCTCAAGGAGGTGTCGCTGTCCTTCTTCCCCGGCGCCAAGATCGGCGTGCTGGGCGTCAACGGCTCGGGCAAATCCTCGCTGTTGAAGATCATGGCCGGCCTCGACAAGGAAATCGAAGGCGAAGCCTATGGCATGCCCGGCATCAAGATCGGCTATCTGCCGCAGGAGCCGCAGCTCAACCCCGACCAGACCGTGCGTGAAGCGGTGGAAGAGGGCATCGGCGGCGTGCTGGCCGCCAAGAAGCGCCTCGAAGAGGTCTACGCCGCCTACGCCGAGCCTGATGCCGACTTCGACGCCCTGGCTGCCGAGCAGGGCGAGCTGGAAGCCATCATCGCCGCGGCCGGCTCCGAGAACACCGATCTGCAGCTCGAGCTGGCTGCCGACGCCCTGCGCCTGCCCCCTTGGGACGCCAACATCGGCAACCTCTCCGGCGGTGAAAAGCGCCGCGTGGCCCTGTGCCGCCTGCTGCTGTCCAAGCCCGACATGCTGCTGCTCGACGAGCCCACCAACCACTTGGATGCTGAATCGGTGGACTGGCTGGAGCAGTTCCTGCAGCGCTTCCCCGGTACTGTGGTGGCCATCACCCACGACCGCTACTTCCTCGACAACGCCGCCGAGTGGATTC
>CAYRBG010000252.1:0-4491 GCA_964422355.1 uncultured Sphaerotilus sp.
TGCCGCCGCCCATGCCGGCGGTGATGAACACCATGTGCGCGCCGTCCAGCGACTGGCGGATGCGGTCCACGGCCTCTTCGGCCGCGGCCTTGCCCTGCTCCGGACGCGAACCCGCGCCCAGGCCGGTCGTGCCCAGTTGCAGCAGGCTGTGCGCCTGCGAACGGTTCAGCGCCTGCGCGTCGGTGTTGGCGCAGATGAACTCCACGCCCTGAACACCCTGTCCGATCATGTGATCGACCGCATTGCCGCCGCCGCCACCGACGCCGATCACCTTGATCTGCGTCCCTTGGTTGAACTCTTCAATCATTTCGATGCCCATGCCGCTCTCCTTATTTCATCTGCAGTTGACGTTTGCACTCTCTTGAATCCGATCGGACTTCCGACCGGTCCATGGGGTCGACCTCTTGAAGGTGGTGCCGTTGACTGAGCACCACCGGGCCGTTCCTGTCCTCTAAAAGCTCTTGAGAAACCAATCCCTCGCTTTTCCAAACCAACCTTGTGCCGAACCGGATCCCTGTTGACCCGCCTTCAGGCCGCGCTGGTGTGCCAAGCGCGCCTCTTCCAGCAGACCCATCGCGGTGGCCGAACGCGGGTTGGCCACCATGTCGAACAACGGTCCACCGTACTGGGGCACGCCCTTGCGCACCGGCTTCAAAAAGATGTCCTCGCCCAGCTCGACCATGCCCGGCATGACCGCCGCGCCACCGGTGAGCACCACGCCCGAAGACAACAGCTCCTCGTAGCCGCTGTCGCGAATGACCTGCTGCACCAGCGCAAAAATCTCTTCCACACGCGGCTCGATCACACCGGCCAGGGCCTGGCGGCTGAGCATGCGCGGGCCGCGGTCGCCCAGTCCGGGCACTTCGAGCTTCTCGGACGGATCGGCCAGCAGTTGCTTGGCCACGCCGTGCTCGACCTTGATTTCCTCGGCGTCCTTGGTCGGCGTGCGCAACGCCATGGCGATGTCGCTGGTGATGAGGTCGCCCGCGATGGGGATGACCGCGGTGTGGCGGATGGCGCCATCGGCAAAGATGGCCACATCGGTCGTGCCGGCACCGATGTCCACCAGCGCCACACCCAGGTCGCGCTCGTCCGGCGTCAGCACCGAAAGACTCGATGCACTCGGGTTCAGCACCAACTGCTCGACCTCCAGTCCGCAGCGGCGCACGCACTTGACGATGTTCTCAGCCGCGCTCTGGGCACCGGTGGCGATGTGCACCTTGACTTCCAGCCTCCCGCCGCTCATGCCGATGGGCTCGCGCACCTGCTGGCCATCGATGACGAACTCCTGCGGCTCCACCAGCAGCAACCGCTGGTCGTTCGGGATGCTGATGGCCTTGGCCGTTTCCACCACACGGGCAACGTCCACGGGCGTGACCTCCCGGTCGCGCACGATCACCATGCCGGTGGAGTTCTGACCCCGGATGTGACTGCCGGTGATGCCGGTGTAGACACGGCCGATCCGGCAGTCGGCCATCATCTCGGCCTCTTTGAGCGCCTGCTGGATGGACTGCACCGTGGCGTCGATGTTGACCACCACGCCCCGCTTGAGGCCGTGCGACGGCGCCACGCCCAGGCCGGCCAGCTTGAGCGAGCCGTCGGCGACGACCTCGGCCACCACCGCCATCACCTTGGCGGTGCCGATGTCGAGTCCGACGACGAGATCCTTGTATTCCTTGGCCATGTCTGGTTCCTTGCGGGCGTCACCGCCCTCCTGGGCTCGCCGAAGCGGGCAGCGGTGACGTGGGCACGCGGCCTGCGCCGGTGCGGCCCGAGACGGGCGCCGAGGCCGGCTCCGGCATCGGTTTGTCGACGGTCGTGATGCCGGCAATGCGCAAGGCATAGCCGTCCGGATGACGAAGGTCGGCAGACTCGACGGCCCGACCGCGGTACTTGTCCTGCGCTTGAACGGCAGGCAGGGACGCCACGAAGCGCCGCACCTTGACCACCAGCTCGGCGGCCGTACCGCGCCCCAACTCCAGGCGCAGCCCGTTGTCCAGGCGCCCCTGCCAATTGCCGCGTTCGCTCAGCGACAGCGCGTCCAATCCGGCCTGAAGGCTGCGGAACTCGGGGTGCAGCTGCCGCCACATGTCCAGCACCTGGGGGGCACTGTCCGCGGGACCCGACAGGTAAGGCAGCTTGTCGTCGTCCAGATCACCGAGGTTGACCTCGAACACTTCGCCATGGTCATTGACCAGAAGGTCCTCGGCACCGGGCTTGCGCCAGTAAGCCACCGGTCGATGTTCTTCCAGCTTGACCACCAGACGGTCCGGCCACACGCGACGCACTTGTGCCCGACGCACCCAGGGCACGGCCTCGAATGTGTCACGGGCGTCGGACAGGCTCAGTCCAAAGTAGCTGGCCCCCGCCAGACGGGTCGACACCTGGCGCTGCACGCCACGGGCCGTGTTGTGCTGGACATCGCCCTCCAGCACGACCTGGCGGATCTGGAAGCCCGGATGACGAAGCACCCACCTCCCCACCCCGCCGATCACGCCCACGGCCACCAGCGCCAGCAGGACGTTGGCGCCCCAACGGGTGAGGCGCACGTCCATCGGCAGCGGGCCGTGTGCGTGGGTTGGAAGGGTGGCTTGCATGGTCGGTGTCCGGATTTCCGCTCAGGCCTGGGACGCCGCGGCCGCATCCGTGCGCGCCGCAGCCAGCAACCGCACGCACAGTTCCTCGTACGAAATGCCGGCCGCGCGGGCCGACATCGGCACCAGCGAGTGGCCGGTCATCCCCGGCGAGGTGTTCATCTCCAGCAGGAAGGGCTTGCGGTCGCTCGCGCGGATCATCAGATCGGCCCGGCCCCAGCCGCGGCACCCCAGCGCGCGGTAGGCGGCCAGCACGATGCGCTGGATCTCGGCCTCTTCATCCGCCGGCAGACCGCTCGGACACAGGTAGCGCACCTCGTCGGTGAAGTACTTGTTCTGGTAGTCGTAGCCGGCCTCGGGCGGCTGGATGCGCACCACCGGCAGCGCACGGGCATCGGGCCCCTCGCCGATCACCGGGCAGGTCACTTCCTCGCCCTCGATGAATTCCTCGCACAGGAGGTCGGGGTCGTAGCTGGTGGCCAGCTTCACCGCGGCCTCGATCTCGTCGGCGGCCTTCACCTTGCTCACGCCGATGGACGAGCCCTCGCGAGGCGGCTTGACGATCAGCGGCAGACCCAGTTGACTGGGGATGGCACGCACGCGCTCGGCGTCGATCTCGTCGGCGGCCAAGCGCACCCAGGCCGGCGTCGGCAGGCCTTCGGTGGACCAGACTCGCTTGGTCATGACCTTGTCCATCGCGATGGCCGAGGCCATGACGCCGGAGCCGGTGTAGGGCAGGTGCATCAGCTCCAGCGCGCCCTGCACACAACCGTCTTCACCGTGGCGGCCGTGCAGTGCGATGAAGCAGCGGTCGAACCCTTGGCGACGCAGGTCCAGCAGATCCTGGTCCTTGGGGTCGAAGGCGTGGGCGTCCACACCCTGGCTGCGCAGCGCCTCCAGCACGCCTTGGCCGCTCATCAGCGAGATCGGGCGCTCGGCGGAGTCGCCGCCGAACAGCACCGCCACCTTGCCCAAGGCCTTCACGTCGATCGTGCTCATGCCTGTTGCTCCTTCACACGCTCGACCACCTTGGCGGGCACGCCGCCGATGGTGCCGGCGCCCATGGCGATCACCACATCACCGTCCTTCACGAAGTCGACGATGGCTTGCGGCAGCTCCTGGATGTCGTCCACGAACACCGGATCGACCTTGCCCGCCACGCGCACCGCGCGGGTCAGGCTGCGGCCGTCCGCGGCCACGATGGGGGTCTCGCCGGCGGCATAGACCTCGGTCAGCAGCACGGCATCCGTGGTGGACAGGACTTTGACGAAGTCCTCGAAGCAGTCGCGGGTGCGGGTGTAGCGGTGCGGCTGGAAGGCCAACACCAGTCGACGCCCAGGGAACGCGCCGCGCGCAGCCGACACCACCGCGGCCATTTCCACCGGGTGGTGGCCATAGTCGTCGATGAGGGTGAACACGCCGCCGCCTGGGGCCGGCAGATCGCCCCAACGCTGGAAGCGCCGACCTACGCCGCTGAACTCGGCCAGTGCCTTGATGATGGGCTCGTCCGGCAGTTCCAGCTCGGTGGCCACGGCGATCGTCGCCAGCGCGTTGCGCACGTTGTGCTCGCCCGGCAGGTTCAAGGTGATGGCGATGTCCGGCATGTCCAGGCCATTGCGGCGCTGGCAGGTGAACTTCATCTGACCGCCGGGCAGGGCCTGCACGTCCACGGCGCGGACCTGCGCACCCTCGCTCAGCCCGTAGGTGATCACCGGGCGAGAGATCAGCGGCATGATCGAACGCACGCCGGGATCGTCCACGCACAGCACGGCCGCACCGTAGAACGGCATCTTGTGCAGGAAATCGACGAAGGCCTGCTTCAGGCGCGCGAAGTCGTGCCCGTAGGTGTCCATGTGGTCGGCGTCGATGTTGGTGACGACCGACAGGATGGGCAGCA
>CAYRBG010000253.1:0-4479 GCA_964422355.1 uncultured Sphaerotilus sp.
CCTCCCGTGCGGCCCATCCGGAGACTGCTCCCGCCCGACCAGCAGCACCGCCCGGCCATCGTCGCCCCAGGCCACCGGGCTGCCCCACCACACCAGCTGCGAGGCCCCGGGCAATCTGGCCGTCCAATCCATGGACTGCGCATCGGCGGGAGGCCAGGGGCCTTCCTGCTCCATCTGCCTCCAGACCCCTTGATCCGCGGGCGTCAGCAGCCCCGGAACACTGCCCCGCGACCGGTCGGCAGGCACGGCGGCGGCGTCCGAGCGACTGCGCCACTGGATGCGGACCCGCCGCTCCGAAGCCACCCTGTGGGCCGTCTGCGGTCCGCCTTCGAGCGAATCCGGGAGGTAGGCCACCGCGGCCGTCGCGGCCCCGGTGCGCGACAAGACCTGCATCAGCACCTGGTCGAGGACCGCGGGCAGCGGCTGACCGTCGACGATCGCGCGGTCGATCCAACCCAAGGCTTCCAACGACCGGATCTGGGCGTCGATGTGCGCGGACATGTCGTTGAACGACCGCGCCAGCTCTCCAAACTCGTCCTTGCCCAGCACCGGCACCCGCGCAGCGGGCTCACGCCGCATCAGGCGCCGCGTGCCGCCGATCAGGGCGTCGAGCGGACGCAGGATGCGACGGATCTGCGTCAGGCTCAGCCCGGCCACGACGAGCACCACGATCGCACCGAACTGCAACGTCCAGCGCACCAGCGGCACCCCACCCAACTGCAGACGCTGGGGCGGACTGATCTGCTCGATGAGCCAGTCGTCCGCACCGAACTCTCCTCCCAGGAACAGTGACCATTGATCGCGCTGAGCGCTGCCGAGGTCGACGGCGTCCGTCTGCGCGTCCACGAGAAGCTGCTGACGGGCATCGGAGACACGCCACCGGCTGCCGGCCCCGGCCTCCTTCAACGGCCGCCACAGGTGCTCCGGATCCACCTGGGCCAGCCACCAGCCGGAATCGTGGGGGCGCGCCAGCCACACCGTCACCGGGCCCTCTCGCCCCGGCGGAGACGACGCTTCCCGCCACTGCAGCAGGATCGAGCGGTGCCGGTCGCGGGCGGTGTCCGACCCGGCGCGCAGCAGGACCGTTCCCCGCCGCGACGCGGCGCGCTGCAACTGCGCCAACCAGGCTTGCGACATTCCCGAGGGCCGGGGGCCGACACCCCAAGGCACCTCGCCGTCTGCCTGCAGCCACCAGGCACTGCGAAACACCCGCGTCAAGCCCGGCAGAGCGGGCGGTGTGGCCTGCCCTTGCCCCGGAGGAGCCCAGGTCACCAGCAGTTCGTCGGCCTCCTGCAGGCGCGCCAACACGTTTTGCCCCACCTCGCGCGTGGAGCGCTGCAAGGTGGCGCGGGTCTGGTCGTCCCACCAGGCCGACACGGCCAACGCCGCGCCCGCAAAGGCCAGCAGCAAGGGAATGCCGGCCGCGGCCAGAAAAGCCAAGGCCAGGCGGCGGCCGATCCGGCTGTGCCACCCGTTCACTCGCACCCAGCTGCGGATCTTCTCCCTCATGTTCAGAAGTCCGATGCCAGTCCAAAAAAGCGCCCGCTGCGCCCGCGAACGATGTCGTCCACGCTCTTGGCGTTGTCGAGCTGCTTCTGCCAATCGTTGTTCGGACCGCGGCTGAACAGGTCGTAATCCGAGTTGATGGGGTTGATGTTCTTGTCTTGCCTGCGCCGAGATGTGGCGCCCGTGGCCGACAAGTTGGTGTACTCGTAGGCATGGCCCCAGGGATCGGTCCGCGCGTTGAGCCCGACCACCGAAAGGTCATCGGGAAATGTCCCACCGTTGTCGGCGGCGTAACGGTCAATCAGTGCCGCCATGGCGGCCATCTCCTGACCCGCCTGCCGGCTGCGGGCCCGGTCGCGCCAGGAGTAGTACGAAGGCACGGCGATGGAGGCCAGGATGCCGACGATCGCCACGGCAATCATCATCTCGATCAGGGTCACGCCCCGAACGCACCGCCCCCGCGCCCGGGACGGACAAACAAGAGAAGAGGGAATCGGTTGCACCATGGTCGCGGCCTCAGCAATGCCCCGGCCCCCAAAGCGGCACCGGGTCTTTTGCTGATTTCGGCGGCGAAGCGGCCGGCTTGAGCCTGGAAGTCACGGCCGGCGGAGACGCTCCGCCCCGCCTCACCCAGCCGCTCAGGCGCTGCCCGCCGATCCGGCCGCCGGAGGAGCAGCCTGGACCGCGGGCGCAGCCACCTGCGCTGGCTGCACATGGACCACCCGCTGCGGATAGGGAATGACAATGCCTTCGCGGTTGAGCAGGTCCAGCAGGGCCATGTTGACCTGACCTCGGACGTTGGCTTGGCCGTTTTCCGGGTCGAGGATCCAGAAAAAGGCCGTCATCTCCAGCCCGTCGGCCCCGAAGGCCATCAGGTGAACCACCGGCGCCGGATCGGCCGCCACCCGAGCCACACCCGCGATGACCTGCGCCATCTTCTCGCGCAGCACCGCCACGTCCGTGCCGTAGGCCACCGAAACCGCGGTGCTCACCAGCACGCGGGTGTCGGCCAGGGAGAGGTTTTCCACCGTGGTCGTGATCAGCGTCTCGTTGGGCACGATGGCTTCGCGCCCGGACAGCGACCGGATGACGGTGTAGCGCGTGGTGATGTCGCTGATGCGGCCCTCAAAGTCGCCGACACGCACCATGTCGCCGATGCGCAGCGAGCGTTCGGCCAGGATGACGAAGCCGCTCACGTAGTTGGCCGCCAGCTTTTGCAGACCGAAACCGATGCCCACGCCCAGCGCGCCACCGAGCACCGACAAGGCCGTCAGGTCGATCCCCACCGAAGACAAGGCCAGCAGCAGACCCAGGAACAGCAGCAACGCCCGCAGCACGTTGGCCGCAGCCTTGCGCAAGGACAGTTGACCGCCCGCCACGCCTTCGAGGAGTCGGGCCTCCAGTGCCGCCGAAATCCACAAGGCCAGCACCATCAGCAGGGCCGAGCTCAGCAGGCCTTCCAGGGCCGTGCGCAGGCTGATCATGTGGCCGCCCAGCTTCCACTCGATGCCCTCCATCTCATCGAGAATCACGGGCAGCGCGCCGGTCGCCCACAGCACCAGCACGCCCCAGGCCATCCAGGAAAACGTCCGTTCGACGGCCCGCATCACCGACGAATTGGGGAAAGCCGCGCTCAACACCCGCACCGTGAGCCGGATCACCAGCAAGGACAACAGCGCAGGCACCGCAAACTTGAACACCACCGCGGGGATGCCCCAGAACGCCATCAGCCGTCGTGCGGCCCAGGCCAGGGACAGCGCCAGCATCGGGAACAGCACGCCGTCGATCACGTGCGTGCCGCACCAGATGGACGTGCGGGACGACGTCCGCCAATGGCGCTGAACCAGCCACACGAAGAGCGCGCTCAGGCCGAGCAGAGCGAGGATCACCCCCAGCTCCAGCCACACGGTGGGTCGAGCCAGCTCTCGCAAAGTCTCGTTCAGCGCAGAAAATTCAGCCAGCAACGTCATGGGCAATCGGGACACTCGACCGGGGTGCAAACACTCAGGGATTGTCGACCACGCCTGCAAGTTCCCCGGGGCTTGCGCCGGCGTCACCGCCCGTGACCACACTTACCGAGATGAACCCCGACCCTAAGCCCACGCCATCGCGCACCATCGACTACCGACCGCCCTGCGCGGAACGTCATCCCTTGGTGTTCGTGCTGCTCGATGAACACCTGGCCGTCATCGACAAGCCGTCGGGCCTGCTGTCGGTGCCCGGAAGGGGGCCGGAGCGTGCCGACTGCGCCTGGTCCAGGCTCACGGGCGCGGGGGTGTCGGACGCCCTGGTCGTCCACCGGCTGGACATGGCCACGTCCGGCCTGCTGCTGTTTGCGCGTGGCCCGGACATGCAGCGCCGGCTCAGTCAAGCCTTCGCCGACCGCCGGGTGCACAAGACCTACACGGCGCTGGTGAGCGGTCACTTGCGCGAAGACGCCGGGGAGGTCGATCTGCCGCTGATCTGCGACTGGCCCAACCGCCCCCGGCAGAAGGTTGATCTGCACATGGGAAAACGCGCCCTCACCCGCTGGCAGGTGACGGCGCGTGGAGAGAGCGATCAACCCTGGACCCGGGTCCAACTGGAACCGGTCACCGGGCGCTCCCACCAATTGCGGGTGCACATGCTGGCACTGGGCCACCCCATTCTGGGAGACGACCTCTACGGCCCCACCTCTGGTGCCCAGCCGGTCTCAAGGCTCATGCTGCATGCGCAGGAGGTTCGGCTCGAACACCCCGCCGGGGAACACCCCTTGGTGCTGCACTGCGCAGCACCGTTCTAGAACGGCAAAGGGATCAGCTCCGCGCGCCCTTGCCTGCGCGCTCAGCGGCCTCGGCATCCATCTTGATGTGCTTCTTGACGTAACTCACAAAGAAGTACGCCATCCAAAGCATGAAGAGGATCCCGCCGGCACTCATCAGTCCATAGTCCGTCGAAAGCAAATCGGTCAGTGCGCGCATTTGAGGTCTCCTG
>CAYRBG010000254.1:0-4477 GCA_964422355.1 uncultured Sphaerotilus sp.
GGTGGCCCCCGACACCAGCCCGCGCGGCGAAGGTGTGGCCAACGACCCGGCCTACGACCTGGGCCAGGGCGCCGGCTTCTACCTGAACGCCACCGAGGCGCCGTGGGCCGCGCACTTCCGCATGGAGGACTATGTGGTGCAGGAGCTGCCGGCGCTGGTCGAGCAGCACTTTCCGGCCACGGAGCGACGCGGCATCTCCGGTCACTCGATGGGGGGGCACGGGGCGCTGACGCTCGCGCTGAGGTACCCTGGATGGTATGCCAGCGTGTCGGCGTTTTCACCCATCGTGGCGCCCACGCAAGTGCCTTGGGGACAGAAGGTGTTTGCGGCGTACCTGGGGGAGGACCGCACTCGGTGGTTGGCGCACGACGCGGTGGCGCTCGTCGCCACGGCCTCCGAGCGCCTGCCGTTGCTGATCGATCAGGGCGAGGCCGACGAATTCCTGACCGGCCAACTGCGGCCTGAACTGCTGGAGGCTGCCTGCGAGGCGGTCGGGCATCCCATGCAACTGCGGATGCGGCCGGGGCATGACCACAGCTACTATTTCATTGCCAGCTTCATCGGCCATCACGTGTGGCACCACGCTCAGGCGCTGAGGGGTGGGAACCTTGCGGGAGACGTCGGGGCAGCGGTGTGACCGTCTCGCGGTGCCGCCTCGCAGGCGGTTGATCTCACTCGCTGGCGGCCACTTCCGCGGCCACCCGAGTGGCTTCTTCCAGCAGGTGTGCCCGAAACACCCGTGCCACCGGACTCAGGACGCGACCCTGGCGGTGAACGACGTGCCACTGGCTGGCAATCGGAAAGCCGGCCACCGGCAGCACCTGGACCCCATGTTCCCGCGCCCGGCCATGCAGCGTGTGGGCGGAGAGCACCGACAGACCCAGTCCACCGGCCACGGCCTCCTTGATCGCCTCGTTGCTGCCGAGCTCCAACCGAACTTGCGGGGTGAAGCCGGCCTCACGGAAGTGGGCATCGACGGCCAGGCGTGTGCCCGATCCCCGCTCGCGCAGGATGAAGCGTTCCCCGCGCAAGTCTTCCAGCGTCAGCGCTCCGCGCCCGACCCGCGCGTGATCGGTCGGCCCGATCAGCACCAGCGGGTTGGCCAGGAAAGCGGCATCGTCCAAGGCCAGATCGGTGGGCGGCATCGACATGATCGCGAGGTCATCGCGTTGCTCGCGCAGTCGCTGTACCACCCCATCGCGGTTGAGCACCTCCAGCCGGATGTCGATGTCGGGGTACCGTGCGCAAAAGCCACCCAGCAGGCGCGGCACAAAGTACTTGGCTGTGCTGACCACCGCCACCCTCAACCGCCCGCTCGCCAGTCCTTTCCAGGCGGCCAGCTGCGCTTCCCAGTCGATCCAGTCGTCGAGCATGCGCCGTGCGGTGGCGGCCAGCTCCTCTCCCGCCTCGGTGAGCCGGACCCGGCGGCCCACCAGCGTGTACAGCGGCAAACCCGCGGCCTCCTGAATCTCGCGCAACTGCATCGACGCGGTCGGTTGGGTCACGTGCATCGCCTGTGCGGCGGCACTGACGCTGCCGCGCTCGGCCAGCGCAAGGAAAAGACGGAGTTGGCGGAAGCTGACGTTCATAGATGAAATTCTATGAATCAATGCCAAAGAATCAATTTTTCCTGATGTCAAAGGGTGTCTACGATCCGGAGCATCCGATCCACAGACAACCCATGGAACACGAGATGAACTCTCCCCGCGAAGTGCTCGACCGCTGGATGCTGGCCGTCAATCAAGGTGATGTCGAGGCCCTCCTGGCCCTGTACGACCCCCAGGCCGTGCTGATCCCGACCTTCTCGAACCGCCTGCTGAACACACCCGACAAGCTGCGCGACTACTTCGAGAAGCTGGGCAGCCGGGAGGAGCTGAGCATCGCGCTGCACGACAAGACGCTGCTCATCCAGGAGCTGCCGCAGCGGATGTACGCGCTCGGCGGCATCTACAACTGGCGTTTCATGGTCGACGGCGAGCTGCTGAACTTCGAGGCCCGGTTCAGCTACATGGTCGACCTGACCCGGCCGCAGCCGATCCTGCACCACCACTCGTCACAGATCCCGCGGATGTTGTGACGGGGCAGGGCGGTCCATCGCGGCCTTGACGAAGACCGGACACCTGGAATTTCCCCCCCTGCAACTGCGGATGCGGCCCGGACACGGTCACCGCTACCATCGCTCCGCCAGTTGCAGGCGCTGGGTCCCCCAGCTGATTCACCCGTCCGGGAGCGTGGCCGTGTCGACCCTCAACCGCCAGTTGTTCGAGCAGTCCCGCTCCCTGCGCATCCGGGACGTGGTGCTGGACGCTTCCGACGACCCGCAGACCCACCGCAACACGCTGGCGCGCATCGTCCTGGACGAGATGTTCCAGTTCGTCGGGCTGCTGGACGTCCAGGGCCGGACGCTGGAGATCAACCGTTCGGCGCTCGAAGGCGCCGCGCTGCAGCTCGACGACCTGCGGGGCCGGCCGTTCTGGGAGGCGCGCTGGTGGACGGTGTCGCCGGAAACGGTGGAGCTGACGCGCGAGCGCGTCCTGCGCGCCGGCCAGGGCCAGTTCGTGCGCTGCGACGTCGAGGTGTTCGGCCGGGCGGCCGGCGAGGAAACGATCGTCATCGACTTCTCGGTGCTGCCGGTGCGGGACCGCGAGGGGCGCATCGTGTTCCTGCTGGCCGAGGGCCGCAACATCACGGAGAAGAAGCGCGCCGAGGCCGAGATCGCGCGCAAGAACGAGGAGCTGCAGACCCTGCTGGCCAAGCTGCAGCAGGCCGACCGGCTCAAGAGCGACTTCTTCGCCAACATCAGCCACGAGCTGCGCACGCCGCTGGCCCTGATCCTCGGGCCGACGGAAGCGCTGCTGTCCGGCACCGATCCCCTGACCGAGGCCCAGCGGCGCCACCTGGACATCATCCAGCGCAGCGCAGCGTCGCTGCTGGGCCACGTCAACGACCTGCTGGACCTGGCCAAGGCCGATGCCGGCCGGATGGTGCTGAGCTACGCGCGGGTCAATCTGGCGCAGGTCGTGCGCCGGGCGGCTGAGCCGTTCCACGCCCTGGTGCCGCAGACCCGGGTGCAGTACGCGATCACGGTGCCCGAGCGGCTGGAGGCGGAGGTCGACCCGGCAAAGATCGAGCGGGTGCTGCTGAACCTGCTGTCCAACGCCTTCAAGTTCACCCCGGCGGGGGGGCGCATCCGCTGCCATCTGGAAGCGGGTTCCGGCGACTCGTGGGTGCTCAGCGTGCAGGACAGCGGCCCCGGCGTGCCGGTGGCGATGCGCCGGGCGATCTTCGAGCGCTTCTGCCAAGCCAACGAGGGGGACGGCCCCCACGGCGGCACCGGGCTGGGCCTGGCCATTTCCAAGGAACTGGTGGACCTCCACGGCGGCACCATCGTCGTCACCCAGGCCGTGGGGGGCGGGGCGCTGTTCCAGGTCGAGGCGCCCTTGCACGCGCCGATCGGGACCTATGTGCGCGCGGGGGACGCCGACGCGGCCGCGGACCGGCCGCTCCAGGCGTCGTGCGGGAACGACGGACCGAAGGCCCGGATCGTCGAGGCCGATCCGGCGGCGAGCGTGCGTACGAATGTGGGCGCAGCCGCCGGTACCGGTACCGGTGCCGGTGAGGAGGTGACCCAGACCCGGGCCGGGCTCCCGACCGTCCTGATCGTCGAAGACAACCCGGACATGCGGCACTTCATCTCCGACGTGCTGTCCACCGACCACCGTGTCCTCGTGGCGGAAGACGGGCTTCAGGCCCTGGCGCTCGCCCGGACCTCGGCGCCCGACCTGGTCGTCACCGACCTGATGCTGCCGGGGCTGCAGGGCGACGAACTGGTGGCCCGCATGCGCGCCGAGCCCGGCCTGGCGCTCACGCCGGTGCTGGTCCTGTCCGCCCGGGGCGACGACGCGCTGCGCACCCGGCTGCTGGCCGAGTCTGTGCAGGACTACGTCACCAAGCCGTTTTCCGCTCACGAGCTGCGGGCACGCGTGCGCAACCTGGTCATGATGAAGCGGGCGCGCGACGTGCTCCAGCGGGAGCTGGTCAGCCAGAGCGAGGACCTGACCGAGCTGACGCGCGACCTCATCGCCAACCAGCACGCGCTGCAGCGCAGCATGGACGCCCTGGTGGAATCCGAGCACCGCTGGCGGGCGCTGTTCGAGTACTCGCCGGTGGGCATCGCGCTGGTCGATCCGCAGGGGCAGATCCGCGCGACCAACGCGTCGTTCCAGCACATGCTGGGCTACTCCCGCGAGGAGATCCGCCACGCCTCGCTGCTGAAGATCACGCCCGAGGAGGACCAGGCCACCATGCAGGCGCGGATCGCCCGGCTGGTGGCCGGCGACGTGCCCGAGTACCACCTGCAGCGCAGCTACCAGCGCAAGGACGGCGAGGTCGTCTGGGCCAACACGAGCGTCGCGGTCGTGCCCGCCACGCACCACGCGCCCCGGATGCTGGTGGTCGTGGCCGAGGACGTCACCGA
>CAYRBG010000255.1:0-4472 GCA_964422355.1 uncultured Sphaerotilus sp.
CCAGCATGCTGCTGTCGGGCTTCATGTTCCCGTTCCGCGGCATGCCGCCGTGGGCCCAGCGCGTGGGCGAGGTGCTGCCGCTGACGCACTTTCTGCGCATCGTGCGGGGGATTCTGCTCAAGGGCAACGGAATCGAGTTGCTGTGGCCGGAGCTGTGGCCGCTGCTGGCGTTTCTGCTGGGGGCGGGGGCGATTGCGTTGTGGAGGTATCGGCAGACGTTGGATTGACGATGTCCCTCTGGACTCCTAAACCCCGGGCTGCCCAGCACGCGGAGACTGGAGCTGGTTTCGGTGAATCCGCTGGCCAAAGGTGCTGGCCATGCATTGCCGATGCGTGCGCGGCGGACCCGGCGTACGATCCGCTTGCCCTGCTTGGGATCCATTCGCGAGGAAGATCATGAAGACCTATGCCGGTGGTTGTTTGTGTGGCCGAGTCCGTTTCCGGATTGAGGCCTATCCCGGTCCGTCGCGCATCTGCTGGTGCCGGGACTGTCAGCGCATCGCCTCCAACGGCACGGCCAACGTCATCTTTCCCAGCGCGGCCCTGCAGATCACGGGCACCACGAGCCGGCACGAGAAGGTGGCCGACAGCGGCAACGTCGTGACCCGCCGGTTCTGCCCGCAATGCGGCACGCAGCTGTTCTCGGACTCCACGGGGCGGCAGGGCCTCACGGTGGTTCGCCTGGGCACGCTGGACGATCCGTCGGCGATCCGGCCCGCGGCCAACATCTGGAGCGCCAGCGCCCCGGACTGGGCCTGCATGGACGAGTCGCTGCAGACTTTCGAGGGGCCGCCCCTCGCTCCGACATGACCCCGCCCGCCACCCACGAGAGCCATTTCGACACTGCGCCCGCCGAGGTCCGGGCGCGGTTGGTCGCCATTCAGACCCAGGTCGAGGCGCTCCTGCCCTTTGCCACCCGCTGCATCAGCTACCGCATGCCGGCTTTCCGCGGGCGCAGGAAGATCTTCTTCTACTTCGCGGCGTTCAAGAAGCACATCGGCATCTATCCGCCGCTGCGCCACGACGCGGCGCTCATTGCCGAGCTGGCGCCTTACCGAGGGCCGAAGGGAAATCTGTCGTTTCCTTTGAGCGAGCCGCTGCCGCTGGAACTCATCGGACGGGTGGCGGTGGCGCTGCAGCGAGAGATCGATGGACCATGAGAGCACCCCCATGAACACAAATGTGACACCCCAATTGACCGTGCAGCCGTCATCCGTGCTGGACTTCTGGTTCCGCCAGATCCAACCGCAACAGTGGTGGGCCGTGGACCCGGCCTTTGACGCGCAGTTGCGTGACCGCTTCGGATCCTTGCTGAGCCAGGCCGCCAAGGGCGAGCTTTTCGAGTGGCGCACCACCGCCCCAGGTCGCTTGGCCGAAATCATCGTGCTCGACCAGTTCTCCCGGAACATTCACCGCGGCACGCCCGCCGCGTTCGCTCAGGACCCGATGGCCCTGGCGCTGTCGCAGGAGGCGGTGCGGGCCGGGGGGCCGGAAGCGTTGGCCGAGCCGTGGGAGCGGGTGTTCCTGCTGATGCCCCACATGCACAGCGAGTCGCCGCGGGTGCACGTGGAGGCCGAGCGCTTGTTCCGGCAGTGGGCGCCGCCGGGCAATTACGACTTCGAGCTGCGCCACAAGGCCATCGTCGACCGCTTTGGGCGCTACCCGCACCGAAACGCCATCCTGGGGCGCGAGTCGACCCCTGAGGAACTGGCGTTTCTTCAGCAGCCTGGCTCCAGTTTCTGATGAAGTCGGCTGCCATTGGCCGAAATGGTGTACGGGGGCTGAACGGTTAACCTTGGCGCGGTTTCGTCCGTCTCACTTTTTCAGAAAGAACCGCCGCCATGAGCGCCTTGCCCGCCTGCCCCAAGTGCCAATCGGAATACACCTACGAGGACGGCGCCATGCTCATCTGCCCCGAATGCGGGCACGAGTGGAGCGCCAGCGCCGACGCATCCTCAGACGCTGCGTCGGCCGACGGGCCCTTGGTGGTCAAGGACGCCCATGGCAACGATCTGGTCGATGGCGACACCGTGGTGCTCATCAAGGACCTCAAGCTCAAGGGCTCGTCCACCGTCGTCAAGGTGGGCACCAAGGTCAAGGGCATCCGCCTAGTGGAGGGCGATCACAACATCGACTGCAAGATCGCCGGCATCGGCGCCATGCAACTCAAGTCGGAGTTCGTGAAGAAGGCCTGAAGGCGCTTTCCCTCAGGCCCCAGGCCGCTCACGCCGCTCCAGCGGCTGCGCCTCAGTCGATGCGCAGCTTGCGCGCGCCCTGAACCACCGTCTTCTTGGGCAGGGTCAGCGTCAACACCCCGTTGTCGAACTTGGCGACGGCCGCGGTTTCATCCACCTCGACCGGCAGGCGCACGCTGCGCGACACCGAGCCGAAGTAGCGCTCGCTGCGCAGCACGCGTTCGTTGTCGCGCTGCTCGTCGAGCTGCTTGACCTCGGCGCTCAACGACACCACCGGGCCGTCCACGGTCACGTGGATGTCATCCTTGGTCGCGCCAGCCAGTTCGGCCTGAACCACGAAGTTGTCGGGGTTCTCCTTGACGTCCATCTTGATCTGCTGGGGCAGCGGGTCGCCGTGCAGCGGACGCACCAGATAGCTGGGAGCCAAGTCGCGGAACAGATCGTCAAACAGGCTGCTGCTGCGCAGGGAAGGCAGTTGAGGCATACGACTCTCCTTTCATTGCATGACGTGGGTCGCCGTCGCTGACTCGGTCGTCTGTCGGGAGGGCCCCTTCGGGCGCCGGGGAGCGACAGTCGGGACGAAATGATCGTCTCGCTGTAGAGGTAGGGGTGCATTGAGTTCAGTCAAGGGGTGGCGGGGCAAAAAAGTCGCCCCGAGGTTGTGACTCCAGTGGCCCCAATCTGCAGGTCATTGCCCCCGCGCATGGCAATGACTTGAGCCGAGGGCTAGAGTGAGTCAACGATGCGGCGCTTCGCCCATCGTGTTCCTCTACGGAGAGACCCCATGTTGAAACCCGTCCTGTCCGGCGGGTCAGACGCAAGGCGACT
Source organism: uncultured Sphaerotilus sp. (assembly GCA_964422355.1). Lineage (GTDB taxonomy): Bacteria > Pseudomonadota > Gammaproteobacteria > Burkholderiales > Burkholderiaceae_C > Sphaerotilus. The sequence continues at coordinate 3,024 of CAYRBG010000255.1, forward strand.
CCAGCCTTCCGTACCGGCCTGCCGACCCACCCCGCAGCTTCCAGCCCCGCGAGGCTGGAGCTTCTCCAGCTCCGAATTGCTCTACGCCGCCGTCAGTGCATTGCTCCCCTATCTGGCGGCAGTGATCCTGTTGTTGGTCAGTGGCCCTTCGGGCGTGGGTTGACGCCTCCGGGCGGACGCCTTCGGCCTAAGATGCGTCGGGTTCCATCGATCGCAGCTTGCGAAGGAGTTTTCCGGTGAACGAGTGGCTGTCCCTGTCGGGCATTGTTCTGGCGATTGCCGTGGGCGCGGTGAGCCCAGGGCCGAGCTTTCTCATGGTGGCCCGCACGGCGGTGTCCCACGGGCGACAGGCCGGGCTGGCTGCGGCGCTGGGCATGGGCCTGGGGGCGTTCCTGTTTGCCGAGATCACGCTGCTGGGTCTGACGACCGTGCTGGCCGCGGTGCCGTGGCTGTATGCGTCGTTCAAGGTGGCGGGCGGGCTCTATCTGCTCGTGCTGGGGTGGCGCATCTGGCGCGGGGCTACCGAAGGCTTGCAGGTGACGCCGGAGACGGGCGTCGAAGACGACGGGCCGACGCGGGGCTGGTGGCGCTGGTTTGCCGTGGGTTTGGCCACGCAGATGAGCAACCCCAAGACGGCCGTCGTCTATGCCGGCGTGTTTGCGGCCTTCATGCCCAAATCGCCGTCGTGGCTGTTCCATGCGGCGGTGCTGGTCGTCGTGGCCGTGATCGAGTCGGGCTGGTACGCCATCGTGGCGGGGGCGTTGTCGGCGCCGAAGTCTCGGGCCACTTACCTTCGCTACAAGTCGGGCATTGACCGGGTGGCCGGCTCGGTCATGGGGGTGCTGGGTGTGAAGCTGGCCTCGTCGGCAACGACGCCTTGAGTGGGGCGGTTCTGCACATGACGCCGCTGCTGCACGTGCCCGATCACGAGATCGAGTTCACGGCCATCCGCGCCCAGGGCCCGGGCGGGCAGCACGTGAACAAGTCGTCCACCGCGGTGCAGTTGCGCTTTGACGTGCATGCCTCGTCGCTGCCTGCGCCGGTCAAGGCGCGCCTGCTGGCGTTGCCGGACGGGCGCATCTCGCGCGAAGGCGTCATCGTCATCAAGGCCCAGAACGCCCGCAGCCAGGAGATGAACAAGGCGGAGGCGCGGGCGCGTCTGGAAGAGCTGGTGGCGCGCGCCTCGCACGTGCCCCGTGCCCGCCGGGCCACGGCGCCGACGCGGGGCAGTGTGCGGCGGCGGCTCGAGAGCAAGACCCGACACGGTCACATCAAGGCGGCGCGCGGCAAGGTTGCGCTGTAATCGCTTCATCTCCACGGCCACGGATCAGGAGCTTCGGATGCCGTTCATCCACGTCAAATCGCTGCCATTCAAACAGCCGGTCGACCTGCAGTCCGTGGTCGAGGGCATCAGCAAGGACTTTGCGCGCAACACCAAGATCGCCATCG
>CAYRBG010000256.1:0-4461 GCA_964422355.1 uncultured Sphaerotilus sp.
GTGTCTTCATCAAGAAGGGCACGGGCCAGATCATCGTGAACGGCAAGCCGGTCGATCAATACTTCGGCCGTCAAACCTCGATCATGATCGTCAAGCAGCCTCTGGTGCTGACCAACAACGTCGAAGCATTCGACGTCAAGGTCAACGTGCACGGTGGGGGTGAGTCAGGTCAAGCCGGTGCGGTTCGCCATGGCGTGACCCGCGCTCTGATCGACTACGATGCCGCCCTGAAGCCTGAGCTGAGCAACGCCGGTTTTGTGACCCGCGACGCTCGCGAAGTCGAACGGAAGAAGGTCGGTCTGCACGGCGCTCGTCGTCGCAAGCAGTTCAGCAAGCGCTGATCGCACGCAGACCATCGTCTCGAACAAAGGGCCACTTCTGTGGCCCTTTGTTTTCTGTGTCCTGTCTTTGCTGGAGATCGGTGGCGGAATGCGTTGGAGGCTGTTGAAGCGCAGGTTGTCGGTGAGTGCGCCGCGGGTCACCGTTCGCAGTCGCTTGCCCTGGCCCTTGCGGTGGATGGCGGCGGCGTTGGTGCTGGGGTTGAGTGCGGCGCTGGCGCTGTGGGCCTACCAGATCGGGCGTGAGTTTGCCGGGGTGCCGGTGCAGTCGACGCAGGAGGTTCAATCCTTGCGCGAGGAGCTGGCCCGCCTCAAGGAGGAGCATCAGCGTGCGCTGAGCGTGGCCAATTCCGCCGACAGTCTGCTCAAGGCCGAGCGCACGGCCCAGGAGAGCCTGGCGGCCAGGGTCAAGGCTCTGGAGGCCGAAAACCTGGCCCTCACGCGTGACATCGCGTTTGCCGAGAAGATGGGTCCCGGTGGAGGACGCTCCGGAGGTGGTTCTGGGCAGGTGGCCCTGCGCGGGCTGACTGCTGAGCTGGAAGCGGTGGGCAAGGTCCACTTCCAGGCGCTGGCCGTGCTTCAGCAAACCAAGTCGGGTGGATTCAAGGGGCGTGCCGAAATCACGCTGAGCGGGACGCACGAAGGTCGGCCCTGGACCCAGGCCGGTCCCGCCCCGATTAGCCTAGATCTGAAACCTTATCAACGCCTTGAAGGTGCGGTCGACTTCCCGCCCAAGGCCGTGTTAAAACAACTGGATGTCCGAATCACGGACGGATCGGGCAAACAGGTTGTGATGGAATCGGTTCGCCTGTAGTGCCTCGGTCTCGTCTGGCGTTGATCGCGGCTCCCTCCTCATCAGAATTTCACGGGAAGTGTCCATGTTCAGTTCCAAGAAGCAACCCGCCATTCGCAGCCTGATCGGTGAAGGCACCGTCCTGCAGGGTGTTCTGCGTTTCAGCGATGGTTTGCGCATCGATGGGGAAATCCAGGGCGACATCGTCGCCAGCGCTCACGACACCAGCATTCTGGTCATCAGCGAGAAAGCCAAGGTCGTGGGTACGGTCAAGGCAGGTCATGTCATCATCAATGGAACGGTCATCGGTCCGGTCGAGTCGACCCATCTGCTTGAGCTTCAGCCCAAGGCCTTGATCCGAGGTGATGTGCGCTATGAGGCGCTGGAAATGCATCAAGGTGCGACCATCGAAGGTGCGCTGACCCGCATCAATTCGGGCGCATCGGCCGCGGTCGTCGAGGTGGAAGACAAGGCTCCCTTGAAGTTGCTGGCCACAGGCAACGACAAGAAGTGATGTCCGGAAATTTTGTTTGCTGATTCTGATCGCAGGAGCCTTGCCGTGAGCGCAGTTGCTGAAAACGCCGTCGAAACCGAAGTCCCCCCGTCCCCGATCCTGTTTACCGATGCCGCTGCGGCCAAAGTGGCCGATCTGGTGGCCGAAGAAGGCAATCCTGACCTGAAGCTGCGTGTGTTTGTGCAGGGCGGCGGCTGCTCGGGCTTTCAGTACGGGTTCACTTTCGATGAGCTGGTCAACGAAGACGACACCCAGATGTCCAAGAACGGCGTCACGCTGCTCATCGATGCCATGAGCCTCCAGTACCTCGTCGGCGCAGAGATCGACTACAAGGAAGACCTCAGCGGCTCGCAGTTCGTGATCAAGAACCCGAACGCCACAACGACGTGTGGCTGCGGTTCGAGCTTCTCGGCCTAAGGTTCGAAAACACCGAGTTGGTGGATCGCTGCTGAGCCGCCAATTAAAAGGCCACCCGTGGGTGGCCTTTTGCTTTGCCTCGCGGGCACCAGGGTGGGGGCCCTGGTGTGGTTGCGGAGCTGCGGCGTTCAGCGAACGTCGGCTTGTGCGGTCTGGCGGCTTCCGATGCCGGAACGCTTCTGCGCCATCTGAATGGGGCGCACGTCGATGGTGTTGAGCTGCTCCAGCGTGGTCTGGGTGGCGCGGGCGAACTGTCGGCGCTCTTCGCCGGTCAGTACGACGTTGTCGGATGCGCGTGCCACCTCGATCGGATTGACGACACGTCCACCCACCTTGAATTCGAAGTGAAGGTGCGGCCCAGTGGCCCACCCGGTGGCGCCGACGGCGCCGATCACGGCTCCCTGGGCGACCTTCTCGCCCACGCGGACGTCCATGCGACTCAGGTGGGCGTACGTGGTTTCGCGGTCCTTGGGGTGCTGGAGCACGATCACATTGCCGTAGCCATTCTGCACACCGGCAAACTTCACGATCGCCTGACCCACGGCACGCACCGGGGTTCCGGTGGGGGCGCCGTAGTCGACACCGTTGTGGGCGCGCCATTCGTGCTTCAGCGGATGGAAGCGCATGCCGAAGTCGGAGGTCACCCGCGAGTACTGCATTGGCGAGGACAACAGGGCCCGTTGCTTGGTCTGGCCGTTGGCGTTGTAGTAGGTGCCGCCATGGCTGCCGTTCTGATACCAGATGGCTTCGTGGCTCTTGCCCTTGTTGATCAGGCGCACGGCCAGCACGCGGCCGGTGTCGTTGGCCCAGGGGGCCGTGTCGCCATCGGCGGTGAGCCCTTCGTAGATGACGCCAAAAGTGTCTCCGCGACGGAGCTCGGAGCGGATGTCGATGTCGTTGTCGAAGATTTCGCCGATCTGGCCGGTGACCTCTTCGGGCAGGTTGGCGTCGTCGGCAGCGGCAAACAGCGTGGTCGCGATGGTTCCGGAAGCCATGCGAACTTCCTTCTTCATCGGCTCGATGCGGCTGTGAGCGATGAAGTCGGTGCCGATGCGTTCGACCGTGATGCGTTCGAAGTGCGTGTTGCGCTCGGCCTTGTCGGCCGTCGGTCCCTTGACCATCAACGACTCGACCAAGCGACCGGCCGGCGTACTCTTGAGCTGGATCTGCACGAGCTTGCCGGCCTGGCCATCCAGAATGCGGCGGGCCACGACGTGCTTGCGCAGAAATGTCGCTGCGGCCGGATCGTCGGCACCCAGGCGGCGCAGCATGGAGTCGGCGGTGTCGCCGCGACGGGTGGTGTCGTTGCGGTTGAGTGTGAGCTCCCCGAGTTCGAGGGCCGACACTTGCGACTGCAGGCGTTCGGGTTCCAGGGCCTGGGTCACCAGTTGCTGGGCGGGCGTCGGGGTCTCGATCTGATCCAGCGGTGCCACGGCAACGGCCGCGGCGGTGCCTCCGGCCAGCAACGCCGCGACGGCAGCGCTGGCGGTGCGGGGGTGGCGTCGGATCAGAAAGTCGGCGCGCGCCATCATCATGCGCGCAGATTCAGCCAGGTAGATCGCCAAAGCAGTCAACGTCCGGTTGGTAGCGGCCAGTTCAGGCTGCTGTGAGAGTCATGGAGGGATGCCTCGCACCGCTGTGAAGGTGCTTCGAGGAGCTGTCGCTCTAGAATCCGTCCGCTTCGGAGCCGGCGAAGTATAAATGTGTAAGCCGGTGTCATATTTGAATATACCCTTGTGTTGACATGGCCAGTACGCCCGATCCCGTGACCGAGTCCCCCGTGAGTGAGCGCGTCCAAGAGGCGCTGCGTGTCACGATGAGGGGCGTCGAGGAGCTGCTCCCAGTGGCCGACTGGCAGCGCAAGTTGATCCGGTCTGAGGCCACAGGTTCCCCGTTGCGCATCAAGTTGGGCCTGGACCCCACGGCCCCCGACATTCATTTGGGCCACACGGTCGTGCTCAACAAGATGCGCCAATTGCAAGATCTGGGTCACACCGTGATCTTCTTGATCGGCGACTTCACTTCGATGATCGGTGATCCCTCGGGCCGCAACACGACCCGTCCTCCACTGAATGCCGATCAAATCAAAGAAAACGCTGAAACCTACTATCGGCAGGCCAGCCTGATTCTGGATCCCGAGAAGACGGAGATCCGCTACAACTCCGAGTGGTGCGATCCGCTGGGTGCGCGCGGCATGATCCAGCTGGCTTCGCGCTACACGGTGGCGCGCATGATGGAACGCAACGACTTCCACGATCGCTTCAAGGCCGGAACGCCGATCGCGGTGCACGAGTTCCTGTATCCGCTGATGCAGGGCTACGACTCGGTGGCGCTCAAAGCCGATCTGGAGCTGGGCGGCACGGACCAGAAGTTCAACCTGCTGATGGGGCGCCATCTGC
>CAYRBG010000257.1:0-4458 GCA_964422355.1 uncultured Sphaerotilus sp.
TGAACGACCTGGACCGCAACACCCGCGACCTGCAGGAAGCGGTGATGTCGATCCGGATGATTCCGATGTCGACCGTGTTCAACCGCTTCCCCCGCATGCTGCGCGACTTGGCCGGCAAGCTGGGCAAGAAGGTCGAGCTGGTCACGCAGGGTGAAGCCACCGAGCTGGACAAGGGCCTGATCGAGAAGATCACCGACCCGCTGACCCACCTGGTGCGCAACTCCTGCGACCACGGTGTGGAAATGCCGGCCGACCGTCTGGCCAAGGGCAAGCCCGAGACCGGCACGATCACGCTGAGCGCGTCGCACCAGGGCGGCTCCATCGTCATCGAGGTGCGCGACGACGGCAAGGGCCTGTCGCGCGAGAAGCTGATCGCCAAGGCCCAGGAGCGCGGCATCGACGCTCACGACGGCATGTCCGACCAGGATGTGTGGGGTCTGATCTTCGCCCCGGGCTTCTCCACCGCCGATGTGGTGACGGATGTGTCCGGCCGCGGCGTGGGCATGGACGTGGTGAAGAAGAACATCACCAACCTGGGTGGCTCGGTCGAGATCGATTCCGCCGAGGGCTACGGCATGAGCGTCAAGGTGCGCCTGCCGCTGACGCTGGCCATCATGGACGGCATGAGCGTGGGCGTGGGCGACGAGGTCTACATCCTGCCGCTGGCTTCGGTGGTGGAGAGCTTCCAGGTCACCGACGACACGATCAAGACCATCGGCGGGTCCGGGCGCGTCGTGCAGGTGCGCGAGGAGTACATGCCGGTCATCGAGCTGGAGCGGGTCTTCGAGGTGCCTCGCTTCGACTTCGAGCGGGTGTCTTCGATCATGGTGGTGGTCGAGGCCGAGGGCGGACGCGTCGCCCTGCTGGTCGACGAACTGCTCGGTCAGCAGCAGGTGGTGGTGAAGAACCTCGAAGCCAACTACCGCAAGGTCAACGACGTTTCGGGCGCCACCATCATGGGTGACGGCCGGGTGGCGCTGATCCTGGACATCGGCTCGCTGATCCGTCGCTCCCGTCACTGATCGGGAGACGAATGCAATGACGAGAGCAAAGCGGTCCCCGGTCCTGTGCCGGACCGCTTTTTTCGCCTGAGGAGGAGCACATGGGCTCCATACTGAATCTCTACCGCAGCTTCTCGATCCGGTTTCGCATGAATGCGGCGATCGTCGTGGTGCTGGCGCTGTTCTGCATGGTGGGCACCGTGGCCGTCGTGGGCGGAACGCACTTGCGCGACACCCATCGGCACACGGTCGAGCATGTGATGGACGAGATGCGCACGTTGATGAACCTGCGTGCGGACCTCGGCAACCTGCGTCGTTTCGAGAAGGACCTGGTGATCCATGCGGACGACCGTGCCCGTTCGGCGACCTACCGCAGCCAGTGGGAAACCGCACTGAGCCGTATGGACGACGGGCTCAAGGCGTTGCAGCAGGGTGAGGCGGATGCCGACAACGCCGTCGCCCGCGAGGCCCAGGGCCACCTGGCCGCCTACCGTTCCGCCGCCACCGAAGTGCTGGCGCGTGCGGACAAGGGCGAGCTGAACCGGTTTGACGCCATCGATGAAGCCCTGGGTTCGGCCAAGAAGGCGGTGCATGACCTGGAGACGGGGGTCGATCGCATCGGAGAGCTGGTGTCCGCGGCCGCCGACGATGATGTGACCCGCTTCAGCAGCGGCCTGATGAAGTCGTTCTGGGTCTACGTGATCACGATCTGCGGGGTGGCCGCCATCGTCATTCCGACCACGATCTGGAATGCCCGCTCCATCGTTCATCCCATGGAAGAGGCGCGGGACCTGGCCAAGGCCATTGCCGAAGGCAACCTCTCTGGGCGTGTAGACACCACCGGCAAAGACGAACCGGCGGCCCTGATGCGGGCGCTGGAACAGATGCAGAACACGCTCAAGGGTGTGGTGATGGAGGTGCGCACCACCTCGCAGTCCATTTCCACCGCCAGCGCCGAGATCGCTTCGGGCAACCAGGACCTGTCGGGCCGCACGGAACAGTCGGCCGCGTCGCTGCAGCGCACGTCCAGCTCGATGGAGCAGCTCACAGGCACGGTGCGCCAGACGGCGGACTCGGCCGCTACGGCCAACCAGTTGGCGAGCTCGGCCGCAAGCGCGGCACAGCGCGGCGGCGAGGTGGTGTCGCAGGTGGTGAGCAACATGGAAGAGATCACGGCGTCGAGCCGCAAGATCGGCGAGATCATCGGCGTGATCGACGGCATTGCGTTCCAGACCAACATCCTGGCGCTGAACGCGGCGGTGGAAGCCGCGCGTGCCGGCGAGCAGGGCCGGGGGTTTGCGGTGGTGGCGGGCGAGGTGCGCAACCTGGCCAGCCGCTCGGCCGAAGCGGCCCGAGAGATCAAGAGCCTGATCAGCGCGAGCGTGGAGAAGGTGGAGTCGGGCAGCCGGCTGGTGCAGGACGCCGGGGTGACGATGAACGAGATCGTCTCTGGGGTACAGCGGGTGAGCGACATCATCGGCGAGATCACGGCGGCGACGAGCGAGCAGAGCAGCGAGCTCAGTCAGGTCAACGGTGCGGTGACGCAGCTCGACCAGATGACGCAGCAGAACGCCGCGCTCGTGGAACAAAGTGCGGCGGCCGCACAAAGCATGACCGAGCAGGCCCACCGCCTGCTGGAGCTGATCGGTCGATTGGAAACCCAGGGAACACGCTGACCCCTGTGGGTCGGCGAACAGGAGAGCTCGATGATGAACATGACCTTGCGCACCCGTCTGTGGGTCCCCCCGCTGTTGGTGGGCGCCGCACTGGCGCTGTTGAGTGGGGTCGGCGTGATGCACACGCGAGCCGCCATGGTTGAGGCGGAACAGCACGCGCAGGCGCAACAGGAGCGGCAGAGCCTGTCGGCGCGCTGGGCGGGCCTGACGGAGACCAATGCCGCCCGCACCCTGGCAGTGCTGATGAGCAACGAGCCTCATGTCGAGAAGGCGCTCAAGGCCGACATGAAGGCCACGTCTGAAGAGATCAGCAAGCTGCAGAGCCGCATCGCCGAGATCTGCACCGATGCCGACGAGCGCGAGGCCTTGTCCAAGGTGTCCGATCAGCGCAAGACCTATCTGGCTTCGCGTGAAACGGTGATCGCTTCCAAGAAGGACAACCCCGACGGCGTGGCGTTGGCCATCGAGCAGACGTTCAAGCCCGCGCTGGCGGCGTATGCCGGGGCGCAGCGTGCCTTCGTCGATCTGCAGCAGAGCAAGGTCCAGGTCGTGCGCAACGAGGCGGCCCAGGAACGCATGAACATGATGTGGGGCTTGGTTGCCGTGGTCGTGGCCGTGCTGGCCGCCATGGTGGTCGGAACGCTGATGCTGGTGCGCCAGATCTGCATTCCCCTGGGGCGTGCGGTGCAGGTCGCCGAGCGCATCGGCGAGGGGGATCTGACCCAGGACATCCAGGTCGACCAGACCGACGAAGTTGGCCAGGTGCTCCAGTCCTTGGCCAAGATGCAGGCGGCGCTGCAGCGCACGGTGTCGCAGGTGCGCGAATCGGCCGAGTCGATCCAGGTGGCGTCCAGCGAAGTGGCCACCGGCAACCAGGACCTGAGCCAGCGCACCGAGCAGACGGCAGGCAACCTGCAGAACGCCGCCAGCTCGATGGAGCAGCTCACGGGGACGGTGCGGCAGACGGCGGATTCGGCGGCCACGGCCAACCAGTTGGCGAGCTCGGCTGCAGGTGCGGCACAGCGCGGCGGCGAGGTGGTGTCGCAGGTGGTGAGCAACATGGAAGAGATCACGGCGTCGAGCCGCAAGATCGGCGAGATCATCGGCGTGATCGACGGCATTGCGTTCCAGACCAACATCCTGGCGCTGAACGCGGCGGTGGAAGCCGCGCGTGCCGGCGAGCAGGGCCGGGGGTTTGCGGTGGTGGCGGGCGAGGTGCGCAACCTGGCCAGCCGCTCGGCCGAAGCGGCCCGAGAGATCAAGAGCCTGATCAGCGCGAGCGTGGAGAAGGTGGAGTCGGGCAGCCGGCTGGTGCAGGACGCCGGGGTGACGATGAACGAGATCGTCTCTGGGGTACAGCGGGTGAGCGACATCATCGGCGAGATCACGGCGGCGACGAGCGAGCAGAGCAGCGAGCTCAGTCAGGTCAACGGTGCGGTGACGCAACTGGACCAGATGACGCAGCAGAACGCCGCACTGGTGGAGCAGAGCGCCGCCGCAGCCGAGAGCCTCAAGGATCAGGCCGTCAAGCTGGCTTCGGTGGTGTCGGTGTTCCGGGTTCAGGGGTTGTCTTCGGCGTCCCCTGTGGCTGTCGCGTCTTTGCCGGTGGCCAAGCCGGTCAGTCACCTGTCGAAGGGTGCTGCGACGTCGGTGGCGCCAAAAGCCAAGTCTGTGCCTGCGCCCGTGCACACGCCAGCCCCGCGTGCGGCGACCGTGCCGGCCGTTCCCGCCGTGCCGCACGAGCCCCCCAAGGAGCGTCCGTCTCCCCGCAGCTCGGCTCC
>CAYRBG010000258.1:0-4432 GCA_964422355.1 uncultured Sphaerotilus sp.
CGAGGTCCAGCCGCGCGAACCCTGGTCGCACACCGTGCACCTGCCGGAGCAGGGCCAAGGCGTCGGCCTGACCGAAGCCGCCCGCGGTGCCCTCGGACACTGGCTGAGCTTCGAGCACGGCCGCCTCACCCGATACCAGATCGTCGCGCCGACCAGCTGGAACTTCTCGCCGCGCGATGCGGGCGGACAACCCGGCCCGCTCGAAACCGCGCTGGTCGGCGCCCCGGTGCGGCCCGACGAACGCTCCCCCGTGGCCGTGCAGCACATCGTGCGCAGCTTTGACCCCTGCATGGTCTGCACGGTGCATTGATCCCCTCGTCCAGCCGGTTGCCGCGATGACTACCCCTTCCGAGTTGCCCCCCTCTCCACTGGACACACTCTCCACCGGCGCAGGCACCCCGCAGCCGCAGGCGACGCCGTCGGCCTCCGGCCCCGCCGTCCCTTCCACGCCGCGCCCGGGCCGCATCATCGACCTGGAAACACCGGTTCTGGTGGGCGTGGACGAAAACACCTGGCTGGACGTCATCCACAAGATGGACGAGGTCTACGCCCAGCTCGTGGCCGACGAAATCGCCCGCGAAGAGAAGAACGCCGAGCTGGAGCGCACGCAACAGTTCATCTTCAGCCTGCTCACCGCGATGAGCGACGTGCTGCTGGCCTGCGACGCCCAAGGGCGGATCGAAGAGACCAATGCCGCCCTGTGCCGCCTGGTGGGCCGCACGGACGCGCAGTTGCGAGGCCAGCCCATGGTGGATCTGCTGGTCGGCGGTGCAGACGGCGAAGCGGCCCGCCGCCTGCAAGAGGCACTGGCGAGCTGCAAGGCCCAGCACGGCGGCGCCACGGTCGAGCTGGATCTGGCCGACCCGAACGGCGCACCGGTGCCGGTGGACTTCAACTGCACGTCACGGCTGGACGAGCGCGGCCGCCTCGTCGGCCACGTCTGTGTGGGACGCCCGACCGGTGAGCTCAAGCTCGCTTACCACGCGCTTCAGGAGGCCCACGAGGCCCTCAAGCGCACCCAGGCGCAACTGCTGCACAGCGAAAAGCTGGCCTCGCTGGGCCGCCTCGTGGCCGGCGTGGCGCATGAGCTCAACAACCCCATCAGCTTTCTGCTGGGCAACGTCGCCGCCCTGCGCCGCTACGGCGAGCGCCTGCACAAGTACCTGGGCGCCGTCCACGCCCTGCCGCAGACGCCCGAACTGGCCCTGCTGCGCCGGCAGCTTCGCGTCGACGAGACCCTGGCCGACCTGCCCTCGCTGATCGAAGGCATGAGCGAAGGGGGCCAGCGCACCGCCGACATCGTCGCCGCCCTGCGGCGCTTTTCAGTGATGGACCGTGAAGAGCGCTCGACCGTCGATCTGTGCGACGTGGTCGACCGCGCCATCCACTGGATGAAGAAGGGCGCTTCACCCGACTTCGAGATCCGCTGGGCGCCATCCGGCCCCGCGTGGGTGCACGGCAGCGCAGGGCAGTTGCTGCAGGTGGTGATGAACCTCATCCAGAACGCCGCCGACGCCTGCGGCGCGCAGCCCGACGGGCGCCTCGACATCGCCCTCGAATCCACGCTGGGCGGACACAAGCGCCCCGTCTGGCGTCTGCGCTTCACCGACAACGGCCCGGGTGTGGCCGCCGCCGATTTCGCCCGCGTCTTCGACCCCTTCTTCACCACCAAGCCGATCGGCAAGGGCACGGGTCTGGGCCTGTCGATCAGCTACGGCCTGATCGAGCAGCACGGCGGGCGCCTGTGGCTGACCCCGGACCGGGAACGCGGTGCCGAATTCCTGATCGAACTGCCGGCCGCAACGCCGCAAGCCGCTGCGTGAACAGAAACCGGTCTTTCTGCCCAGACTGTCTCAGTCCCGTCACGGGTGGCCGCTAGCTTGCTTCATCATCCGATTGAAGGAGGAATCACCAATGGCCCGCTCAACCCCCAAGACCGACGCTGACACGACCCCGGAAGTCGCTCCGTCCAAGAAGGCCCCAAAAACCGAGGCCAAGTCTCCCCGCAAGACAGCGGCACCGGCCAAGGCGGAAACCTCGCCCAAGACCGTCGCCAAGAAGAAGGAAAAGGTGGACGCCGCCGCGGTATCGGCCCCGCCCACCCCGTCCCGCGCCCCCAAGGCTGCACCCCAAGCCGCGCCTGAAGCGAAGGCCGCACCGAAGCGGAGCAAGAAGGTGCCGACCAAAGCCGACTCCCCCGCAGAATCCGGCCGCGGTTCTGCACCCTCTGCCGAGGAACTGCAGGGGCGCATCGCCGAGCGTGCCTACCTGATCGCCGAAGCGCGCGGCTTCGCCCCCGGCAACGAGATGGAAGACTGGCTCCGCGCCGAGCGTGAAATCCTCGGAGCCCTCCAGGCGGACTGAAACCGGGGCCGCTCAAGGTCTGTCCGCCAGCGCCGAAGACACCGGGCATCAGACCTGATTTATCAAATGCTGCCGCGGGAAGGGGTTTGTCATCCTCGGGCCGCGGGATACACAATTTGATACATCCCGGTCTACCATCGATCAATGTGACCGATGGTCACCCTGTCCGACCAATTCATGCAAACCAAAGACTGGATCCTCGTCGCACTGGCCGTCGTCACCTTGGCCGGCATCGCAGCCCTGTGGCTGCGCAAGCCGCCGACCGCCAACACACGCGGCAACCGACTGGGCAAGGACGACCTGCCCGAGGAATGGCCTCTGATTCAAAGGCCCATTTTCAGTCTGGAAGAACGCGCCCTGTATCGTCAGCTGCGCGCAGCCCTGCCGCACCACACCATCCTCGCCAAGCTCCCGCTGGTGCGTTTCTGCCAGCCTGCCGACAAGGAGGCGCTGCGCTACTGGTTCAACCTGCTGGGTCCGATCCACGTCAGCTTCGTGATCTGCACCGACAACGGCCAGGTGCTTGCGGCCCTGGACATCGAGAAGCCCACCCGTCCTACGCCCAAGCGCATCGCCAGGATCAAGGCTTCGGTGCTGGAGGCCTGCCGGATCCGCTACATCGTCTGTCGCTCCGACCAATTGCCCAGTGCGGCCGAGTTGCAGCTCCTCGTGCCCGGCATGAGTGAGGCCCTGCACCCTGGCGTCCCGCCGACCCTTCGCGACCGCGCCGTCGGTCCGCGCACCACGCTGGCCCACGCCACCCGCGGCCGGACGGCCGGCGCACCGCGTGAAAGCCAGTGGTACGACTCCGGTTTTTCGCAGGACTCGTTCTTTGCGCCCGAGGCGCAGCGGGACAACCCGGCTTCCTCATCGATGGGCGCCGGATCGTCTGCCAGCGGGCTGAAGGTGGTGTCTGACCGCCCGGCCGCGTCCAGCCCGGCGCGTCGGCACGGCCCGGACGATTTCGGGCCTCCCGGAGACACGGCCGGACACATCGTCGGTCGCTGAAAACTCGTCCGAGTACACAGCAACCGGACTTTTCCCTCGACGGTTTCTCGTACCGGTCGGGCGCTACCATGCCCGACATCATGAGACGCTCCGACGACGCTGCCGCATCCGCTCCGACGGACACCCCCTACGCCGACCTCACGCCGCACGCCGTCCTCGACGCCCTGGATGCCGTCGACCTGCCCGGCGACGGGCGCATCCTGCAGCTCAACTCCTACGAGAACCGGGTCTTCCAGGTGCATCTGGACCCCGAGGCCGCACTGGCCCAATCGCTGCCGCCCATCGTGGTGGCCAAGTTCTACCGCGCCGGCCGCTGGACCGACGCCCAGATCCTCGAAGAACACGCTTTTGCGACCGAGCTGAAGGCCGACGAGGTGCCGGCCGTCGCGCCCCTGACACTTCAGGCCGCGGCGCGATCGGGTTCAGGATCGGCTGCCCCGGAACCCGCACGGCTGCTTGGCGAACCTCCAACCCTGGCCTGCTGGAACGGCTGGCGCTACGCCGTGACACCCCGCTGCGGCGGCCGAGCCCCCGAGCTGGAAGACCCGCTCACGCTGGAGTGGATCGGCCGCTTTCTCGCTCGCCTGCACCTCGTCGGACGGCGTCGGCCGTTTGAACACCGTCGCCGGCTCTGGGGCACGGCCGACACCCGCACCGAGGTCGAATGGCTGCTGCGCAGCGACCTGCTCCCCCCCAACACCCTGAACGGCTGGCACGCGGCCGCCCAGCGGGCCCTGGACGCCGTGGACACCGCCTTCGATCGCCACGGCACGCCCGAGCTGCTGCGCATCCACGGGGACTGCCACGTCGGCAACCTGCTGTGGACCGAGTCCGGTCCACACTTCGTCGACCTCGACGATGCCGTCACCGGCCCAGCCGTGCAGGACCTGTGGATGCTGCTGGGCGGCGACCGCCACGAGATGCAGCGCCAGCTCGGCGCGGTGCTCGACGGCTACGAGACGCTGCGCGAATTCGACCGCAGCGAGCTGGCCCTCATCGAACCCCTGCGCACCCTGCGCCTCATCCGCCACAGCATCTGGATCGCTCGGCGCTGGAACGA
>CAYRBG010000259.1:0-4424 GCA_964422355.1 uncultured Sphaerotilus sp.
GTACGTGGTCTTGAGGCCGCGCACCCAGGCGAGCTTGTAGGTCTCGTCGAGCTTCGTGCCCGAGGCGCCGGCCATGTAGATGTTGAGGCTCTGGGCCTGGTCGATCCACTTCTGGCGGCGCGCGGCGGCCTCCACCAGCCACACCGGCTCGACTTCAAAGGCCGTGGCGTACAGGCGCTTCAGGTCGGCCGGCACGCGGTCGATGCGCGAGAGCGAGCCGTCGAAGTGCTTGAGGTCCATGACCATGATGTCGTCCCACAGGCCCAGGGCCTTCAGGTCGCGCACCAGGTACTCGTTGACCACGGTGAACTCGCCCGACAGGTTGGACTTCACCGACAGGTTGCTGAACGAGGGCTCGATCGAGGCGTCCACGCCGATGATGTTGGAGATGGTCGCCGTCGGCGCGATGGCCACGCAGTTGGAGTTGCGCATGCCGACCTGGGCGATGCGGGCGCGCAGGGCTTCCCAGTCCAGGGTGGAGGCGGTGTCGGCCTCGACGTAGCCGCCGCGGTGCTGGGCCAGCAGGTTCAGGCTGTCCAGCGGCAGCACGCCCTGGTCCCACAGCGAGCCACGGAACGAGTGGTAGCGGCCGCGTTCCTCGGCCAGCTCGGTAGAGGCCCAGTAGGCGTGGTAGCACAGGGCTTCGGTGGAGCGGTCGGCGAACTCGACGGCCTCGGGCGAGGCGTAGGGCACGCGCAACTGGTACAGCGCATCCTGGAAGCCCATCAGGCCCAGGCCCACCGGGCGGTGGCGCATGTTGGCGTCACGCGCCTTCTTGACCGCGTAGTAGTTGATGTCGATGACGTTGTCGAGCATGCGCATGGCCGTCGAGACGGTGCGCTTGAGCTTGGCGGTGTCGAGGACCTTGACGCCGTCGTTGGTCGTCGTGATGTGCTGGGCCAGGTTGACCGAGCCCAGGTTGCACACGGCGATCTCGCGATCATTGGTGTTGAGCGTGATCTCGGTGCACAGGTTGGACGAGTGCACGACGCCCACGTGCTGCTGCGGCGAGCGCACGTTGCAGGCGTCCTTGAACGTGATCCAGGGGTGCCCGGTCTCGAACAGCATCGTCAGCATCTTGCGCCACAGGTCCTTGGCGGGCATGCGCTTGAAGAGCTTGAGCTCGCCGCGGTCGGCCTTGGCTTCGTAGGCGGTGTAGGCCTGCTCGAAGGCGGTGCCGAACAGGTCGTGCAGGTCGGGGCAGTCCGACGGCGAGAACAGGGTCCACTCACCGCCTTCCATCACGCGCTTCATGAACAGGTCGGGAATCCAGTTCGCCGTGTTCATGTCGTGGGTGCGGCGGCGGTCGTCGCCGGTGTTCTTGCGCAGCTCCAGGAATTCCTCGATGTCCAGGTGCCACGACTCCAGGTACGCGCAAACGGCGCCCTTGCGCTTGCCGCCCTGGTTCACGGCCACGGCCGTGTCGTTGACCACCTTCAGGAAGGGCACGACGCCCTGCGATTCGCCGTTGGTGCCCTTGATGTGCGAGCCCAGGGCGCGCACGCTGGTCCAGTCGTTGCCCAGACCGCCGGCGAACTTGCTCAGCAGCGCGTTTTCCTTGATGGCCTCGTAGATGCCGTCGAGGTCGTCGGGCACCGTGGTCAGGTAGCAGCTCGACAGTTGCGAGCGGCGCGTGCCGGCGTTGAACAGCGTCGGCGTGGACGACATGAAGTCGAACGAGGACAGCACCTCGTAGAACTCGATGGCACGGGCTTCACGGTCGATTTCGTTCAGCGCCAGGCCCATGGCCACGCGCATGAAGAAGGCCTGCGGCATCTCGATGCGCTGCTTCTTCACGTGCAGGAAGTAGCGGTCGAACAGGGTCTGCAAGCCGAGGTAGTCGAACTGGTGGTCACGATCGGCCTTGAGCGCCGCACCGAGGCGGGCCAGGTCGAACTGCATCATCTTTTCGTCGAGCAGTTCGGCCTCCACGCCCTTCTTGATGAATTGCGGGAAGTAGTCGGCGTAGCGCGCGGCCATCTCGGCCTGCGTGACCTCCTCGCCCAGCACCTCGCGGCGGATGGTGTGCAGCAGCAGACGGGCGGTAGCACGGGTGTAGCCCGGGTCCTTCTCGATCAGCGTGCGCGAGGCCAGGATCGCGGCCTTGTAGACCTCGTCGATGGGCACGCCGTCGTACAGGTTGCGGCGGGTTTCGGCCAGGACCGGCGCCGCGACGACCTCGGCGCCCAGGCCGGCGCAGGAGGCCTCGATCAGCGCCGACAGGCGGTTCAGGTCCAGCGGGACGCGCTGGCCGCGATCGACCACGTGCAGTTGCGGCTCGCCGACCGGTGCCGTCTGGCCGTGGGCAGCGCGCTCCTGGGCGCGGCGCTCACGGTAGAGCACGTAGGCACGGGCCACGTCGTGGTGACCACCGCGCATCAGACCCAGCTCGGCCTGGTCCTGCACGTCTTCAATGTGGAAGCTGCCGCCGCTCGGACGCGAGCGCAGCAGGGCGCGCACCACGGCTTCGGTCAGACCGTCGACCGTCTCGCGCACCGAGGCGGAGGCGGCGCCTTGCGTGCCGTGCACGGCCAGGAAGGCCTTCATCAGCGCCACGGCGATCTTGTGCGGCTCGAAGGCCACGACCGAGCCGTTGCGGCGGATCACCTGGTACTGCGCGTAGGCCGACGACGACGAGGGCAACGACGGATGGGCCGTCTGGGACAGGTCGAAGGCAACGGTGTCGGTACCGGGGGTGACTGAGTGCATGTGGGCCTCTCTGGCAAATCGATCAGGAACGGCGGCACTATAGCTAGTGTCCGCATCCCATTCAAGCACTACGGGTAGTGTCCAGATCGATCCACATGGGGCGTGGCATTGCGCACAAGTTACCCACAGTTCTTGCACATCCAGGGCCGGCTGACTTGACAGCGCCCCTGCGGCACTCACTCCCCCGTGACCCAGCCCCGACGCCTCAGCCGGCGTGACAAACGGCACCAATCGAAGGCGGAACCGGGGTCGTTCTTGCGGCCGGGAGCCACGTGCTCGTGGCCCACGGCCTGCCGGATTGGCCACACACGGCGCGCGGATTTGAGCAGGCGCGCCAGAACCCGGTACTGCACCGCGGCGAACGGCTCGCCTTCCAGCCCTTCGAGCTCGATGCCGAGCGAGAAGTCGTTGCAGTTGTCACGCCCTCGCCAGTGTGAACGGCCAGCATGCCAGGCCCGCGCCTGCACCGGAGCGAACTGCAGGACCCGCCCGTCGCGACGGATCACGAAGTGCGCCGACACCTCCACCCCCACCAGGGTCTGGAAATAGGGGTGGGCCGACGGGTCCAGCCGGTTGGTGAAGAACTGCTCGATGAACGGACCACCGTAGCGACCCGGCGGCAGACTGATCGAGTGCACGACCGCGAGATCGACAGCCGCCCCCTCGGGGCGCACACCGACATTGGGACTCACGACACGTCGAGCACCCGACCACCACCCCTCAACCCAGTCGCCGCGGCGCACCTTGCGGCGTCGCCGCGTGCGCAGAGACAGGCTCACTCGTCGCCCCCAATGCCCAGGCGTGCCATGCGGTAACGCATCTGGCGCAGGGTCAGGCCCAGGCTGGCGCCGGCAGCGGTGCGGTTGTAGCGATGCTGCTCCAGGGCCCGCACCAGAATCTCGCGCTCGACCTCGTCCAGGTGGGCGGCAAGATCGCTCGGCAAAGGCACGGCGGCAGTGTTTTCGGACGCCGCGACCTCCTTCTCAGGGGATGGGGGCAAGGGAGGCCGCACCCCACCCTGGCCCTCCGCCGGCCCACGCTCCGCGAGCTCGACGGAAGCGGGCACACGCAGCTCCAGCCGATCGGACAGGCCCAGGTCGTCCACGTCGATGACCCCGCCGGCGCACAACGCGACCGCGCGCTGCAGCACGTTCTCCAGTTCACGCACGTTGCCGGGAAAGCGATAGGCGGCCAGCGCCGCCAAGGCAGCGGGCGTCAGGCGCGGCGCCGGCCCCTGCCCATGTTCAGAGGCGATGCGCGACAGCATGCGGGCGCACAGCGCGGGCAGATCCTCCAGCCGCTCCCGCAACGCCGGCACGCGGATCTGGATGACGTTGAGGCGATAGTACAGATCCTGCCGGAAGCGGCCGAGCCGGACCTCCTCGGCCAGATCCTTGTGCGTGGCACTGAGGATGCGCACGTCCAGCGACACCTCGTGCACCGCCCCCACCGGACGCACTGCCCGCTCCTGGATCACCCGCAGAAGCTTGCTCTGCATCGACAGCGGCAGGTCGCCGATCTCGTCGAGAAACAGGGTGCCGCCCGCCGCCGCCTGAAAGAACCCCTCACGGTCCTCGTTGGCACCGGTGAAGGCGCCCTTGCGGTAACCGAAGAACTCGGCCTCCAGCAGCTGCTCGGGGATCGCGCCGCAGTTGACGGCCACGAACGGCCGTCCCGCCCGCTGACTGACCTGGTGAATGCCCCTGGCCACCAGC
>CAYRBG010000260.1:0-4410 GCA_964422355.1 uncultured Sphaerotilus sp.
CCGAAGCCAAGACCACCTACGGCGTCATCGGCGTCAAGGTGTGGGTCTACAAGGGCGACCGCCTGGCCAACGGCGAATCGCCGGTGCTGCGTGGTGAAGAGCGCCCGGAAGACGATCGCCGCAACCGCCGTGGCCCGCGTTCGGACCGCCCCGGTGACCGTCGTGGTCCCCGTGGTCCCGGCCGTGGCCGCAATGAGGCTCCCGCCGACGGCTCCGACAAGGGCGCCGCGGCTGCCGGTGACAAGCCCAGCGTGAAGCGCGTGGCTCGTCCCGCCGCCTAAGGAGAACAAGGAATGTTGCAACCTTCGCGTCGCAAGTTCCGTAAGGAACAAAAAGGCCGCAATACCGGCGTCGCCACCCGTGGCGCCTCCGTGTCGTTCGGCGAGTTCGGTCTGAAGGCCACTGAGCGTGGCCGCATCACCGCTCGCCAGATCGAAGCGGCCCGTCGTGCCATCTCGCGCCACATCAAGCGCGGTGGCCGCATCTTCATCCGCATCTTCCCGGACAAGCCGATCTCCCAAAAGCCTGCTGAAGTGCGTATGGGTAACGGTAAGGGCAACCCTGAGTACTGGGTCGCCGAGATCCAGCCGGGCAAGGTCCTGTACGAAATCAACGGCGTGCCCGAAGCCCTGGCTCGCGAAGCGTTCACGCTGGCTGCCGCCAAGCTGCCGCTGAGCACCACCTTCGTGACCCGCCAGTTCGGCGCCTGAGCCCCAGGAGCACACGCATGAAAGCCTCTGAACTCCGCGCCAAGGATGTCGCAGCTCTTGAAAAGGAAATCAGCGATCTGCTGAAGGCCCATTTCAACCTGCGCATGCAAAAGGCCACTCAACAGCTGAGCAACACCTCGGTCCTGAGCCAGACCCGTCGCGACATCGCTCGCGCCAAGATGGTCCTGGCCGAGAAGAAGAAGGGAGCTGCGCAATGAGCGAAGCCCAAGCCACCAAGAACACCCGCACCCTGGTCGGTCGCGTTGTCAGCGACAAGCGCGAAAAGACCGTGACGGTGCTGGTTGAGCGTCGCGTCAAGCACGAGCTCTACGGCAAGATCGTGGCCCGCTCGCGCAAGTACCACGCTCACGACGAAAACGGTGATTACCACATGGGTGATCTGGTCGAGATCTCGGAGTGCCGTCCGCTCTCCAAGACCAAGGCCTGGACCGTGACCCGTCTGGTCGAGAAGGCCCGTCTGGTCTGATCGACCAAGGGGCGCAAGCCCCTTTGAAGTAGAAAGAGCTGCCAGTGGCAGCTCTTTTTCTTTGGGACTTTGCTAGCGGTTGCTCATCACACCCGGCACACGCCGGACCCGCATCTCTTTCAAGGATAGAAGATGCCCAGCGTGTAGCCGTTCACCGTGTGTCCCGGGACCGAAAAATCGACTTGCCAAGACGCCTCGGCGTGTGGCCCCAGGGTCGCCGCCTGCTGAAACTCGCCGGGGGACAACGTACGACGCACGACCACCCCACCGTTCGGGTCGGTCAGCACCAGATCCACCCAAGGTGCGGCCACTTCGCCGTCAGAGCGGTTGCTCAACTGGACTTGAAGACGGTATCCCTCACGTCCTGGCGGCTGGCTCAGCGCCGTGCTGTCCACCACAAGAGCGTCCAAGCGTCGAGGCGCGTCGCGGCGGCAATCGGTCCAACGGCAGGCCAAGTCCAGCCACGTTTGCGACTGGGGCCACCGGGCCAGCAGCGGCTGTCGCCACTGCACGGCTGCCTGAACGCCCAAACCACTCAAACCCAGCAGCGCCAGTCCCACCAAACCCGTGCGCACCCAAGGGCGACGCCATTTGGCGGCACGATCGGCATTTTGGACAAAGGTCGGTACACCCGCCGCGGCCGCGGCTTCAGACTCCAGCACCGCGGGTCTTGTCGCAGAAGCACCGTGCGGATCACGTCCGGACGACTCCGCACTGGAGGTCTCGTCCCAACGGGAGTGCAGAAAAAGCTCTCCCGGTCGATCCAGCGTCGATGAAACGAAGTCCCCGCTGCCCAAGGAGGGTTTGCGCTTCACGACCTCGGAGTCTTGATGAAGGCGGGGAGCCTCAGGTGCAGCGGAGGACGACGCATCTTCACGCCCCCCCTGCCAGGGGTCAGCAACCACATGGAACAAAGGATGATCCAGAGCCGCATCGTCCATGACGGTGATCGGAATATCGACTTCACCGGTCGGCGACGTGCCTGACACCTCGGGCAGGGACGAAAAATCGGGCTCCCTCCTGTGCAAAGCGGTCGCAGCTGCGGCGAGACCCACGGGAGCAGTATCCGTCCCTTCCAGCGTGGATGTGGCCGCCACCGATTCGAGCTCAGGTGCGGACGCCAGGGGATCCACAAGGTCAACCGCAACCTCGTTCGATGGCCCCGAAGCCCCCTTCTGATCCTCTTGAACACCTGCGTTCGACGCTGGCGTCACAGACGGTGCGGTGACACCGTCGCCCTGCGGGGGTATCCACCCCACAGCCCAGGTCGTGGCCTCGAACGTCGTCTGCGCGGCCTCGCCGGGGTCCTCGACGTACACACTGTCGCCGCCCACCTGGTGGAGGGCGTCGACATCATCGTGCCGTCCTTCGGACAGCAGAGCATCCGAGGAAGTCTCGTCAAATGCGCGCCGAAGGAAAGCCGACGTCGGCAGTGGCTCTTCGTGAGCAAACCCAGAGACACGGGCCGAGCGGTCGTCGGTGTAGAACATGCCGGCCTGGGTCGCTGGGGCCCTCGGCTCCGGATTGACCGGTGATGGTCTGGCCTGCTTCGAAGACCGTTCCAGCCCTTCCATGGACAGGGGATCATCGAACGACGGCGCCTGCCCTCCCCCCGGAGCCAAACCCACCGCCTGACGGTGCGCAAAAGCTGCGGGACGGGTCTCCAGCCAAGAAGGATCGGTCGGATCGATCACCGTCGCCGGAGGCGCGGGAATCTGCGCGGCTCCCACGACAGCCGGCGACTGGAACTGTCCAGGGAACGATTCGCTGTATCGAAACCCTGTGGCGGTTGACCCGGGAGCCCGAGGTGCCACCTCGCTCCCGACCGCAGGCCGACTGGAAACGGGCGAGGTGCGGCCGTTGTCGGCCAGATCGAACAAGCGCTCCAGCGCGTTGAACACCTGGCGGCAATGTCCACAACGGACCCACCCCTCCGACGCGGTCAACTGGTCCTGAGCCACGCGGAACACCGTTCCGCAGTGCGCGCACGACGTGGCCAGACTCATGCCTTGAAACTCCTGAGCATGCGGTTCAGACGGTCTTGCGCTGGGCCGTCAGCAGCACCCAGCCTTCCTCGGCATCGGCAACTTCCAGATGCAGGCCCGGCGCATATGCTGCCTGCAGTTCTTCCACTTGTCGCTCCAGCAAACCGGCGAGGACCAGATGCCCTCCGGGTGCCACATGCGAGCTGAGCAACGGAGCGAGCAACTTGAGCGGAATGGCCAGAATGTTGGCCAACACCAGCGGGTATTCACCCTGAGCCGCATCCGGCAGGCCCACCGCCTGCAGGCCCACGCCATTGGCTTCGGCATTGACGCGGGTGGCGTCGACGGCCAAGGGATCAATGTCCACCGCATCGATGCCCTGGGCACCCAGCAGCCCCGCCCCGATGGCAAGAATGCCGGAACCGCAGCCGTAGTCGAGCACGCGGCTCCAGCTCGGGGCCATAGATTCAGCGTGCCGGGCCATCCAGCGCAGGCACATGCGGGTCGTGGGATGCGTACCGGTCCCGAAGGCCATGCCCGGATCCAGGCGCATCACCTGGGTGGCCCCTGGGGGCGGAGCGTGCCAAGTCGGCACGATCCAGAAAGTCTCGGTGATGGGCACGGGCGCAAACTGCGACTGGGTCACTCGAACCCAGTCCTGCTCGACGACCGGCTCCATCGCCTGCACATGCAGATCCTGAATGCCCTGGGACAACAGCCACGTGGCCGCCTCGGTGGCGTCCGACTCGTTCGGAAACAGAGCCTTCAGCACCGAGCGCTGCCAGCCCCGGATCTGATCCGACAGCGTCGCAGGCATGCCAGGCTCGCCGAAAATCGGCGCCTCGTCGGGAGTGTCCGCATCGGCATCCTCCACGACGACGGAGAGTGCATCCACCTCCATCAGCGCATCGGACACCTCTTCAACGAGGGACGCCGGCAGGAGCAGGCGCAGTTCCACCATCGTGGCTGTCATCCGGATCGCTCCTCGGCTCAGCGCTTGCGCGCCGCCATCCAGGCTTCGAGGTAGTGGATGCTGGTACCGCCGGCCGCAAAGCCCGCGTCGACCATCAGCTCACGGTGCAGCGGGATGTTGGTGAGGATGCCCTCGACCAGCGTCTCGCCCAGCGCACTTCGCATCCGCGCCAAGGCCTGCTCACGGGTGTCGCCATGCACGATGATCTTGCCGATCATCGAGTCGTAGTTGGGCGGCACCATGTAGTTGGAGTAG
>CAYRBG010000261.1:0-4407 GCA_964422355.1 uncultured Sphaerotilus sp.
CGCTGGGCTATGCCGTGGGCATGCCGGCCCTGGGTTGGCTGGGCGCCCTATTGGCGGCGTTGACGGCGTATGTGCGCGTCTTTGGCGGAGCACTGGGCCAGCCGCAGGATTTCCGTGGCCCGATGGCCAAGCCGCACCGGATGGCGGTGATGACGGCGGCCTGTGTGCTGGGTGCCGTGGAGCAGTGGTTTCAGGTGGGCCCTTATGCGTTGGTGGCCGCGGCCTGGATCATCGCGGTCGGCTCCGCGCTGACCTGCGTGACGCGGACGCAGGCGGTTGCGGCGCGGCTGCG
This sequence comes from uncultured Sphaerotilus sp., assembly GCA_964422355.1. GTDB lineage: Bacteria > Pseudomonadota > Gammaproteobacteria > Burkholderiales > Burkholderiaceae_C > Sphaerotilus. The sequence goes on from CAYRBG010000261.1 coordinate 293, forward strand.
TGCCGAGGGGGAGTGAACCCATGTGGCTGGCCAAAATCCTGATTGGGCTGGTGCGGGTGCTGGTGGGGGCGTCGCCCCGGTGGATCGGCTCGGCACCGGCAGCCACCCAGCGCATCTACTTCGCCAACCATTCAAGCCACATCGACACCCTGGCGCTGTGGTCCGCCCTGCCGCCGGACCTGCGCGCCCGCACGCGCCCCGTGGCCGCCGCCGACTACTGGGACCGCGGCACGCTGCGCCGCTACGTCGCCACCCAGGCCCTGAACGTCGTGTTCATCGACCGGGCCCGCTCCAACGCCGGTGCGGACCCGCTGCAGCCGCTGGTGGAGGCGCTGGAGCGGGGCGATTCGCTCATCCTGTTCCCCGAAGGCACCCGCGGCACGCAGGCCCTGCCCGGCCCGTTCAAGGCCGGGCTGTTTCACCTGGCGCGGCGCTTTCCCGAGGTGGAGCTGGTGCCCGTGTACCTGGAGAACCTGCACCGCTGCATGCCCAAGGGCACGCTGTTTCCCGTGCCGCTGATCTGCACGGTCCGCTTCGGCCAGGCCCTGTCCCGCCCGGCCGATGAAGACAAGGACGCGTTTCTGACCCGGGCCCGCGCGTCCATCCTGGAGTTGGCATGAACGCGAACCAGAAATTCCAATGGGTGATCGGCGGCGTGGTGGCGCTGCTTGTGCTGGCGTCGGTGATCGGCCGGGTGCTGGCCGCACGGGCTCGCACCGACGGCAGCCGCGCCGTGGTCGAGAACCTGATTGCGCGCGTGCGGGCCTGGTGGGTGATGGTGGGCGTGTTTGCGCTGGCCTTCCTGATCGGCAAAGTGGCCACCATCGTGATGTTCGCGCTGGTGTCGTTCATGGCGCTGCGGGAGTTCCTGACCCTCACACCCACGCGCCCCGGCGACCACCGGGCGCTGTCGCTGGCGTTTTTTGTGCTGGTGCCGGTGCAGTACGTGCTGATCGGGATCGGGTGGTATTCGCTGTTCACCCTCTTCATCCCGGTCTACGGATTCCTGCTGCTGCCGTCGCTGGCGGTGCTGTCCCAGGACGTGGAGCACTTTCTGGAGCGCAGCGCCAAGATCCAGTGGGCCGTCATGGTGACGATCTACTGCATCAGCCACGTGCCCGCCCTGCTGCTGCTCGACATCCCGGGCTACACCGGGCAAAACGCGCTGCTGCTGTTCTACATGCTGCTCGTGGTGCAGTTGAGCGACGTGCTGCAGTACGTGTTCGGCAAGCTGTTCGGCAAGACCAAGGTGGCGCCGGTGGTCAGCCCGTCCAAGACGGTCGAGGGGCTGGTGGGCGGCGCACTCAGCGCCACGCTCATCGGCGCTGCCATGTGGTGGATCACCCCCTTCACGCCGGTGCAGGCCGCCGGCATGGCCTTCGTCACCGTGGTGATGGGCTTCCTGGGCGGACTGGTGCTTTCAGCCGTCAAGCGCAGCATGGGCGCCAAGGACTGGGGCACGATGATCCAGGGCCACGGCGGCATGATGGATCGCATGGATTCCGTCAGCTTTGCGGCGCCGATCTTCTTTCATCTGACGCGGTATTTCTTTGTGCCGTGAGGCTTGCCTGTCCTGTTGGACCGCCGTTCATCACCACAAGGTTCGCAGCCCCTGAACCGATGCCGCAGAAAGTTTGCGGTCCCGACTGACCAACGTGTAACCGAGCGAAATGGCCTGCCAAGCCAACATGCGGTCAAAGGGATCTCGGTGCTGTGGGTCCACCGGAAGCCGCGCATAGCCTGCGGCCAGTCGAGGATCCAAGGGCAGCAGATCGAACCCTTGCTGTTGGGCCGCGTCAACCAACGCCTCGGGTGTCACGCCGCTCAAGGCCAACTTGCCCAGCGCGGACTTGATCGCGATCTCCCAGAGGGACACCGCACTCACGGCAACCTGTGAAGTCGGATCCGTGATGGCTGTCCGGGCCGCCAAAGAAAGCCGCTCCGGTTCAATGATCGACCAGAGCAGCGCATGGGTATCGAGCAGCAGCTTCACGGGCCCAGCAGGTCTTCGTCGGTCATGGAGAAATCGTCGGCAAAGGCGACGCTGGCGCGCCCGGCCAGCACGCCCAGGGTCCGGGGTTGTGCGGCAGGCAACTGGTCGTAAGGGATCAGTGCCGCCACCTTTTCCTGGCTGCGGCCATAGGCCACAACGATGGTCTCCCCGGTCCGGACCGCATCGATCAGCTCGGAAAAACGCGACTTGAGTTCACCGACTTGAACGGTCCGCACGGTGGATCTCCTTCCCGCCAGGGGCACCCAATACCTAGGCATCGTAGACAGCCCCACAAATCCTGTCAACTTGACAAGATTGATGCAACAGGCACAAATTCAATTATTCAACTATCATTGAATCATGGAAGAGCAAGACGTCATCCGCGCCCTCACCGCCTTGGCCCAGCCGGTGCGGCTGCGGGTGTTTCGCGCGCTGGTGGTGGCCGGGCCCGAGGGCCTGACACCCGGCGTGCTGTGTGAGCAACTGGGCGTGCCGCCCACGGGCCTGTCGTTCCACCTGAAGGAGCTGGCGGCGGCGGGGCTGGTTTCGCAGGAGCGCGATGGTCGTTACCTGATCTACCGCGCCGCGTTCGACCGCATGAACGGTCTGCTCGGCTACCTCACCGAGCACTGCTGCCAGGGGCAACCCTGCGGCAGCCCGGCCCCCTCCGCCCACACCTGCAGCACCTGCTGACCGAACCGGAGTTCCCCATGAAGCGCTTTCACGTTCACATCCACGTCGACGATCTGGCCGGAAACATCGCCTTCTATTCCAAGCTGTTCGGCGCCGCTCCGGCCCGCACCGAGTCGGACTACGCCAAGTGGATGCTCGATGACCCGGCCGTGAACTTCGCCATCTCGACCCGCGGCCAAGGCCACACCGGGCTCGATCACCTGGGCATCCAGGTCGACAACGAGGCCGATCTGGCCGCGCTCAAGACCCAGGTCCAGGCCGCCGACCTCTCGCTGATCGACGAAGGTGCCACCACCTGCTGCTACGCCCGCAGCGACAAGCACTGGGTGGTCGACCCACAAGGCATCGCTTGGGAGCACTTCCAGACGCTGGGCAACATTCCGGTGTTCCGCGAGGGCGAGCCTGCCGCCGCATCGGTCTGCTGCACACCGCAGGCCGAACCCCAGACCCCGGCCGCCCCTGTGGAATCGGCGTGCTGCACGCCCTCCTCGCCCCCCGCTGCCGCCTCGCGCGGCAAGCCCATCGGGGTGGCGGTGCGATCGTCGGGATCATGCTGCTGAGTCTTCATTCCGTCACAGCCGTGACATGCAGCGCTGGAAAACTGGGTCGCCGGTAGGCACGGCCTGCCGGCCCTTCACCCCGATTTCCTCAACGACGGATGCGCGTGCATCCGATCCACGCATGGAGGCCCCATGAGCGCTGACCGACCTTTTCACGTCCTGTTCATCTGCACGGGCAATTCGGCCCGATCCATCCTGGCCGAGGCCCTGCTGCGGCAACTGGGCGGCCACCGCTTCGTCGCCCACTCGGCCGGCAGCTTCCCCAAAGGCGAAGTGCATCCGCTGACCCTGGCCGCGCTGACGCACCTGAAGCTGCCCACCGACGGCCTGCGCAGCAAGTCGTGGAACGAATTTGCCGGCCCCGAGGCGCCGCCGCTGGACTTCGTGTTCACCGTCTGCGATCAGGCCGCGGGCGAGGTCTGCCCGCACTGGCCGGGCCAGCCCATCACCGCGCACTGGGGCGTGCCCGACCCCGCGGCGGCCGAAGGCTCCGAGGCGCAGCGCCTGCAGAAGTTCGTCGACGCTGCGCTGACCCTCAAGCGCCGCATCGAGCTGATGCTGGCCCTGCCGATGCACAAGCTCGACACCCTGGCGCTGACCCGCGAATTGCGCGACATCGGTCAGCAGCAAACCCCGACCGCTTGACCTCGGACTGAACTCGAACGCCTACTCGTCATGACCACTCACGTTCTCATCCTCTGTACCCACAACTCGGCGCGCAGCGTGCTGAGCGAGGGCATGCTCAACCACCTCGCGCACCGGCTCGGCCGTGACGTGAAGGCCCACAGCGCCGGCAGCGCCCCGAGCGGTCGCATCAACCCCTACGCCGTGCAGGCGCTGCAGAACGCCGGCATCGACACCTCGGCCTA
>CAYRBG010000262.1:0-4396 GCA_964422355.1 uncultured Sphaerotilus sp.
CATCGGCATCCAGCTTGAGCGCGGAATAGGCCCGCTGGTGCTGGAGATTCAGGATCGCCTTTTCTCGCACATAAATCTCGAAGCGCTTTTCACCTTCCTCCGGATCTCGGGCGGTTTGGTCCTGGGAGATGCCGACAAAGTTGCGCACCTTGCGCTTGAGCGCCACGTCGGTCATCAGACCGTGCCCGGTTTCAGCGTCCAGGCGGGGCAGGTTTCCGGCATCCGGGTCGCCGTTGGGGTTGCCGTCCTTTACGTCGAACAGCAGAACGAAGTCGTAGCGGTGGTTCAGAGACATGGTGGGTCCTCCTTGGTGGTGTGGGGTTCAGATCAGCGAGGCTTGGGCGAGCGGCGTTGGGGTGGTAGCAGCTTCGCCGTCCGGTTGGGGTTCCGCCTTGGCGTAGAAGGCTTGGCGCTGGTGGTAGTAGCCCAGCGCGAACCGGCCTTGGTCTGGCAGGTTGAGGTGACCGGGGAAATCGGCGATGCAGCTCATGATTTCGCCGATCAGTTTTTCGAAGTTCACGGCCTGGCCACGATTTGGGAGCTTGGCGATGTGGTGGTTCTTCAAGCGCAGCAGGGTGGTGAACACGGTTACCGGCGTGCTCGATGCCGCGCCAAAGTAGCGCTCTCGAATCGTGCTGTTCAGGCCGGGATTGGCGGACTCCTGGATGCGTTCAAGGGCGGCAAACAGACGGCCCAGTCGATACGCGACGTTGGTGCTTTCAAGGTCCAGCATGGCGGTGATGCCCCTCTCTGACGGTTGATTTAGACGGGTGGCGCGGTTCAGGCAGGCCTTGATGGCTGCGGCGCGCATGTAGGTGACTTGCTGTTCGGCGCGGTTGCGCATGACCGCCGCGTTGAGCCAGGAGGCGGGGAAGGAGCCTCCGCTCAGAATCGCGCGCATGATGTCGCCGCCCAGGTTGGGCGGAATGTTGTCGGCCTTGCTTTGCAGCGCAGTGGCGGTCAGTAGCCTGAACAGCGTCGGGTAGCGGGGATCGTGCGGGGCGCCAACCAGTTCCAGATCGTCAAACCACGCCTTGATCCGTTCTGCGATCTCGGACAGTGGGGCTGCATGCCAGAACCGGATGGCGATGCGCGCAGCATTGGGTGCCAAGCCCAGGACGAAGAATTTGCGTTGTCCAGCGGCGCCGTCGAAGCGGCCGGACTGGATGGCGCCGTACAGGGCTTTCACCTGTTCTGTGTGTGCGTCCGGATCGTCGTGGAGCGCAAACATGGCCGCGAAGTCGTCTTCAAACGGGTGGTCTTCCTCGGCTTGAGCCCAGAACACCGTGCTCGCGTCCCCGACCTGCATGCGTTGCGAGGAGCCCTTGGCCAGCAAAGAATTCAGGGCCGTCGTGTATGCGAATGCGGCGCCGGTGCTGACAGGCGCGTTGGCGCCTTGCTCTTTGCCGAAGGAGCGGAAGGCATCCAGATTGAAGGAAACGATGTTGGCGCCCGAGGTCTGTGCTCCCCAGACGCCTTTGACCGCGCTGTGCAGGCGTTCGGGCTCAGTGGACTCACCGGTGATCAAGCACACGCTGCTTGGTCCCGCACTGTCGGTATCGAGGGCGGTGATGCCGGCGGAATAGGCTGCGATCACCGCAGGCCGCTGGCAAATCAGGTCGGAGTCGTCCTTCAGTCGAAGTGACAGCACGGGATTGCTCTCAGCGATCTCTGCCCACTGAGGGAAGGCTCCGGCTTGAGCGAGCGGGTCGTGAGCCAGAAATTGCTGCACGGCAGTCAGTCCCGCATCGCCTGGGGCGGCCTGAGCCAACTCATCTACGCGCTTGAGAAAAGCGGCGGCTTGCTCCGCCACGCGCTCGGGTTTGCCTTTGGTGTCCAGACCCAGAACGTATTCGGCAGTGTCCCAAAGCAGGTTTGCCGCGACACCGGAGGTTTTCTTGACGCCTTGAGGAACCTGAAACCGCTTGGCGACCTTCTTCTTCCCTTGCTGCTCGCGGGTGTCGGTGATGGCCACCAGTCGCCCGTCGGGCGCCAGTTCCAGAACGAACGGGATTTCTTTCTCTTCCAGTCCAGGGGCGGGCAAACGCCGAGCCGGATCCGGGTCCTGCATCTTGCGCAGGTAGTAGCTGTGGAGGGCCTGAAGAATCATCGCCGCACCTCCGCCTTGTCGAGGTTCAGAACGCCTTGGGTCACTTGGGCCCTGAAAAACATGGGCCTGGGATCGTTCGCCCGGCTGAAGTCCATGTCGAACAGCATCCAACCGAAATCCCCATCCACGGACGCGAGTGCCGCGCGTTCCCGTGCGGGCTCTTCGATCAATCGGAATCGCGCATCAAACTCCCGGCAGCCCAGATAGGGTTGATTGACACACTGGCCCTTGGTGGCGCGGCGCCGGAACATTTCGGCGTACTTGCCTGGGTTGCCAAGTGCGTCTCCACCGACCGGAATCAGTCGCGCGTGAAGCCGATAGGCCACGTCGCGCAGGAAGAGGCCGGCGCGTTGTTGGCGTTCGTCTTCCACGTACAGGCCGAGTTGGCCATGTCCGTTTTTCATCGCGGTCTGCACATTGCTGGTCGAGACCACGGCGCCGACTTCATTGCGGCGCACGCTGATCCAGCGGATCGGCTCCAGCACCTCGATGCGCTCGACCTCCCAGCGGATGGACGGTTTCCAGAGAATCGCCTCGAACACGGACCTTGCCGCCGATGGCGTGATGAAGTCGTAGGACACACGCTCGACCTTCATCTCTGGGCGAGTGAAGCAGGCGTAGTCCCCCGCAACTTCAAGGCAGAAGTTCATCGTCATGTTTTGTTGCTCTCCCCTTGGGTTGACTGGTGCGGTGCCGGCCTACTTCTTCAACAGGTAGGCCAGCGTCGGGATGGCGACCAAGGCCACCGCGACGATGCACGCCGCGTAGAACCGATGGTCAGGTTGATCTCGCATCAAACGAAGTTCACGAAGCAGCTTGGTTGGATACATGGCGCCCAGCTCTTGAAGGTGGAACATGGGCGAATCATACACAACAGAAAACTTCTAAGTCGGCTATTGGAATGGTGTCTTCCGGTTGGTGGTAGGATCTTGGCTGTCCGGGGTCGCTTGGACGTGGATTGAAACTAAGTACGGCTTTTGGTCGTTTGCGAGAAGAGGTGACCGCGAGGGGCTGTATGCCCTTCGCGAGTCGTCCGGTCATGAGACAAACGACGCAGGGTCACCCGGTGCTCCGCCCAGCAGCACGCCCAGCACGGGGTCATAGAACACGTCGGACTCGGTCTGCACGTACAGGCCGGGAGCCAGTTCCCGCACATCACCGCAGGCCAGCAGCCTCTTGAGGTCGTACTGATAGATCGTCACGGCGTAGCGCTGCAGCTTGCGCATCAGCCACCGCGAGGGGCCGTCTCGCTCCAGCAGGCCGAGCAGTTGATTCACATCCTCTCGGCACCGTGGGCTCGTGTAGCGGACGATCACGGTGGCTGCATCTGCGTTGTCGATCAGCTTGAACTTGTCGGCGGCGGTTCGGAACTGGATCGGCAGCGTCCATTCCTGCTTGTCGACGGTCAGTTCCAACGCCTTGCAGATGTCTTGCTTGTCCAGCGAAGGGGCGTCGGCATAGAGGCGCGTGAAGTAGCGGTTGAACAGCGAGAGGTCCAGCGGGTCGCCCGTCCACCCGTCCCAGACCAGCGAGCAGTGCTGCGCGGCCTGTCGCAGGAGGCCGGGGGGCGGGGCTTTGGGCGGAACGAAGACGTGCACGTCCCCGCGTTCCAGACGACCTTCACGGTTGCACCGGCCTGCGGCTTGCGCGATCGAGTCGAGCCCGGCCAGGGCGCGGTAGACCACCGGGAAGTCCAGATCGACCCCCGCTTCCACGAGCTGCGTGCTGACCACCCGGACCGGTGCGGGTGAATCGCCGCGATCCACGGCTTCACGACGGGCAGCAAGCGCGGCCTTGATGTCGGCGATGACCTCGGAGCGATGCTGCGGGCACATGAGCGCTGACAAGTGCCACAGTCCCCGGCTGCCGGTGGGCAGCTCGCGCTTCAGTTGCCCGTACAGCTCCCGGGCATCGGCACGTCGGCTGACGATGGCCAGCGCTGCATCGTGCCGGGCGATGGCGTCGGCCGTGTCGGACCAAGGCTGCGAAACCCGAAAGTCAGCGGGAAGGTGAACGCGCACCCGCTGCAGGGCCGCGTACAGCGCGGACTCGTCGTCGATGATGGCCGTTACCTCGCCGGGGGCGTAGCCGCGCAGGCCTTTGCCGCCGAAGTGGCGCTGCTCGGTGAGGGTGGGCTGCGTGGCGGTGCTCAGCACCACGGTCACGCCGTGGTCCTTGACCAGCAGGCGCAGCACGTCCACGACGGGCTGCAGGTAGTCCACGGGGAGCAGCTGGGCTTCGTCGATCACGAGCACGCTGTCGCGCAGGTTGTGCAGCTTGCGGCAG
>CAYRBG010000263.1:0-4376 GCA_964422355.1 uncultured Sphaerotilus sp.
CGTGCTTGCCGGTGGTGATGAACTGCTTGACGCCGTTGAGCACCCAGTGGTCGCCCAGGCCTTCAACCGTGCCGGCGGGCACGCGCTCGGCGCGGGTGCGGATGGCCGAGGCGTCCGAACCCACGTGCGGCTCGGTCAGGCAGAAGCAGCCCAGGGCCTGGCCGCTGGCCAGCCGCGGCAGCCATTCCTTCTTCTGCGCTTCGGTGCCGTACTTGAGCGTGATGCCGCATGCCAGCGAGTTCTGCACGCTGACGACGGTGGAGGTGGCCCCGTCGGCGGCGGCGATCTCCTCCAGCGCCAGGGCCAGGCTCATCGTGTCCAGACCCGCGCCGCCCCATTCCTCGGGCACCGTCATGCCCATCGCGCCCAGCTCGCCCAGTTCCTTGAGCACCTGCGCCGGGAAGGCGTGGGTGCGGTCCCACTCGGCGGAAAACGGCGCGATGCGCTCCTGCGCATAGGTGCGGATGGCGTCGCGGATCTGGATCTGGTCGGGGGTGAGCAGCATGGCGGATTCCGGCGAAGCGAGCGCCGGCGCCCGCTTCTGGTGAGGATCAGACGGGGATGGCGGTTCGAGCGGCGGGTTGCGTCTGGCTCAGACCAGCTCCACCGCGATGGCCGTGGCTTCTCCGCCTCCGATGCACAGGCTGGCCACGCCCTTCTTGAGACCGTGGTGGCGCAAGGCCCCCAGCAGCGTCACCAGGATGCGCGCGCCCGAAGCGCCGATGGGGTGGCCCAGCGCGCAGGCGCCGCCGTGCACGTTGACCTTGTCGTGCGGCAGGTCCAGCTCCTTCATCGCGGCCATCGTGACGACGGCGAAGGCCTCGTTGATTTCCCACAGGTCGACGTCCGTCGTGGACCAGCCGGCGCGCTCCAGCACCTTGCGGATCGAGCCGACCGGTGCGGTGGTGAACCAGGCCGGTTCCTGGGCGTGGGTGGCGTGGCCGCGGAGCACGGCCAGCGGCGTCAGTCCTCGCGCCTGGGCGGTGGACTGGCGCATCAGCACCAGCGCGGCCGCGCCGTCGGAGATGGAGCTGGAGTTGGCCGCAGTGACGCTGCCGGTCTTGGAGAAGGCCGGCTTGAGTTTGGGGATCTTGTCGAGCTGGGCCTTGAGGGGCTGCTCGTCCTGGGTGACCTGGGTGTCCCCACCGCGGCCCGACACGGTGACCGCGGTCGTCTCCCAATCGAAGCGGCCTTCGCGGATGGCCTGCTGGGCGCGGGTGGTGGAGGCGATGGCGTAGGCGTCCTGGGCCTCGCGGGTGAAGGTGTAGCGGGCCGCGCAGTCCTCGGCGAAGGTGCCCATCAGGCGGCCGCGCGTTTCGGGCAGGTAGGAATCCTCCAGCCCGTCGAGGAACATGTGGTCGAGCATCTGGCCGTGGCCCAGGCGCTGGCCGGAGCGGGCCTTGGGCAGCAGGTAGGGGGCGTTGCTCATGGACTCCATGCCGCCGGCCACGAGCACCGACGCCGAGCCGGCCGCCAGTAGGTCGTGCGCCAGCATCACCGCCTTCATGGCCGAGCCGCAGGCCTTGGTGACGGCGGTGCTGCCGGTGGACTGGGACAGTCCGGCGCCCAGCGTGGCCTGCCGCACGGGGGACTGGCCCAGCCCGGCGGACAGGACGTTGCCCATGAACACTTCGTCCACGGCGTCAGAGGGCACGCCCGCGCGTTCGACGGCGGCGCGGATCGCGGCCGCACCGAGTTGCGGGGCGGTCACGCCGGACAGGTCGCCGAGGAAGCCGCCCATGGGCGTGCGCACGGCGCTGACGATGACGATGGGGTCGGAGGAGGCGGTCATGGTTTTTCCTTCACTTGGCCGCCATGCGCACGGCCCCGTCGATGCGGATCACTTCGCCGTTGAGGTAAGGGTTCTCGACGATGGTCTGCACGAGATGGGCGTATTCCGTGGGGCGACCGAGCCGGGCGGGGAAGGGCACCATCGCGCCCAGCGAGGCCTGCACCTCGGCGGGCATGGCGCTCACCATCGGCGTTTCCATGATGCCGGGGGCGATGGCCATGACGCGGATGCCGTTGCGCGCCAGGTCGCGGGCGATGGGCAGCGTCATGCCGGCCACGCCGCCCTTGGAGGCTGAGTAGGCCGCCTGGCCCATCTGGCCGTCGTAGGCGGAGATCGATGCGGTGTTGACGATGACGCCGCGCTCGCCGTCAGCGTTGGGGGCATTGCGCACCATGGCCTCGGCGGCCAGGCGCAGCATGTTGAAGGTGCCGATCAGGTTGATCTGGATGACGCGGGTGAAGGTCTCCAGCCGGTGCACGCCGTCGCGGCCGACCACCTTCTCGGCCGGGCAGATGCCGGCGCAGTTGACCAGGCCGTGCACGGCGCCAAACGTTTCCACGGCCGCGGTGATGCAGGCCTGGGCGCTGGCTTCGTCGGTCACGTCGGTGTGCACGAAGCGGGCGGAGTCGCCCAGCTCGGCCGCGACGGCCTGGCCGGCCGCTTCGTTGACGTCGGCCAGCACGACGCGGGCGCCGTTCTGTACCAGCCGGCGGGCGGTTGCGGCGCCCAGACCGGACGCGGCGCCGGTGACGATGAACACATGGTCTTGAGTCTGCATGCCCTGAGCCTCCAGTCGAGTTGAGGAAGAGGTTAGGCGCGCGGCGGGGCGGGCGCCATGTCCGGCGGCGTCAGAGCGGTGGACGCGTTTCGTCATTCGGGCAGACCCGGAGGTATGAATGGAGCCGCAGGGGCGGCCCGGGCGCCCTCAGGCGCGGGAGCGGTAGGCGCCGGGGTTCACCCCCGTCCACTTCTTGAAGGCGCGGTAGAAGGCGCTGGTTTCCATGAATCCCAGCGCCTCACCCACCTGGGCGACCGAGTGTTTGCCACCTTCCAGCAGCTCGATGGCCAGGTCGCAGCGCAGGGCGTCCTTGAGGCCCTGGTAGCTGTGGCCCTCGGCCTTGAGGTGGCGCTGCACGGTGGTGGGCGACAGGTGCAGGGTGTCGGCCAGGGTGTCGAGGTCGGGCCAGTCGGCGGGCGGCACGGCGCGCAGGCGGCGGCGCACGCGGGCCGAGAGGCTGTCCTCGTTGCGGTAGCGCACGACGAGGTTGGCGGGCGCGGCGCGCATGAAGTCGGGCACGGCGGCCGGCGTGGGCACGCAGCGCAGGTCCAGGCTTTCCGCGCCGAGCGCCAGGCGGGTGAGCGGCTGGCCGAACAGCACGGTCTCGCAGAAGCGGGTGCGGTAGTCGGCCGCTTCGGACGATCCCGCCTCGGGCTCCGGCGCCCGGAAGTGCAGGGCCAGCACCGGCAGGCGGCGGCCGACCAGCCAGCAGGTCAAACCGTGCATCAGGATGAAGAGGGTGGCGTCGGCGAAAGCCCGGCGCGGGGTGTCGGGGTCGCGCGGATGCACCTCGATCCACACCCGCGTGTCGTCGTCGGCCAGGCGGAGTTCGACGTCGTCGAGCACCAGCCGCAGGAAGCGCAGCATGCGCTGCAGCGCTTTCCCGAGGTGCTCGCTGCCCACACAGGTGTGGGTCATCAGCCGGAAGGCGCCCCGCCGCATCGGGTGGCGGTCCATGCCGAAATACTCGTCGTCCATGTGGTCGGCCAGGGCCGTCCACAGGCCGGCGTAGGCCGCCGCCGAGACGCGCGAGCGCGGGGAGAGCAGCAGGGCCGGGTCGATGCCGGCCTGCTCCAGCAGGGGCTGCGGGTCCTGCCCCTGCGCCAGGGCACCGGCCAGGGCCTCGTGCACCAGCGCGATGCCGACGGTGTCCTTTTCCGGCGCGGTCGCCATGGGCTCAGCCCAGCTTGCGGAAGACCTCTTCCAGGTGGCGCACGGTGCGCTCGCGGTGGTGCCACTTGTCCAGGCCGAACAGACCGACGCGGAAGGTCATGAAGTCGGCCGGCTCGTCGCACATCAGCGGCACGCCGGCGGCGGTCTGCACGCCCAGGGCGACGGTCTTCTTGGCGGTGGCCAGACCGGGGTCGTCGGTGTAGCAGACCACGACGCCCGGCGCCTCGAAGCCGGGGGCGGCCACGCTGACGTAGCCCAGGCGCGCCATCAGCTCGCGCACCTCGCGGCCCAGCAGGAGCTGTTCGGTGCGCACCTTCTCGAAGCCGTAGGCCTGGGTCTCTTGCATCACCTCGCGGGTGCGGACCAAGCCGTCGGTGGGCATGGTCGTGTGGTACATGTGGCCGCCCTTTTCGTAGGCCTCCATGATCTGCAGCCACTTCTTCACGTCGCAGGCGAAGCTGGTGCTGGTGGTGGCGTCGATGCGCTCGCGGGCGAGCTGGCTGAGCATGATGAAGGCGCAGCCGGGCGAGCCGGTCCAGCCCTTTTGCGGGGCGCTGATGAGCACGTCCACGCCGGCCGAGGCCATGTCCACCCACATGGCGCCCGAGGCGATGCAGTCGAGCACGAACAGGC
>CAYRBG010000264.1:0-4373 GCA_964422355.1 uncultured Sphaerotilus sp.
GCAGGTAGCTCTCGATCTGAAACTCGATCTCCTGCGTGCTGTAGGCCAGCTCGGCCGACCGCAGGGCCCGCCCGAACTTCTCTTCCATGGAATCGTCGGACAGGTAGGTGATGTGCCCGATCATGCGCGCCACGCGCAGACCGCGCTTGGGCACGACACCGTGGGCATAGAAATGCCCGCCATGGAAGTCCGGGTCGGTGATGATGGCGCGGCGAGCCACCTCGTTGAAGGCGATGTTCTGTGCCGACAGGTTGGGCGCGCTGGCAATCACCGCCGCATGTCGCATGCGGTCGGGGTGCTGCAGCGTCCATGACAGAGCCTGCATGCCCCCCAGGCTTCCGCCGATCACCGCGGCCATCTGACGGATGCCCAGCCGGTCCAGCACCCGCGCCTGCGCATTGACCCAGTCCTCCACGGTCATCACCGGGAAATCGGCCCCGTAGGGTTGGCCAGTTCCGGGATTGAGGTGCATCGGTCCGGTCGAGCCAAAGCACGAGCCAGGATTGTTGATCCCGATGACAAAGAACCGGTCGGTGTCCAGCGGCTTGCCGGGGCCGATGAGGTTGTTCCACCACCCTTCGCTCTTCGGATCCTCCGAGGCGTAGCCGGCCACGTGATGGCTGGCATTGAGCGCGTGACACACCAGCACAGCATTGCTGCGCTCGGCGTTGAGCGTGCCGTAAGTCTCGTAGACCAGGGAATAGTCACTCAGCGTCGCACCGCTGCGCAGCGGCAGCGGTTCACTGAAGTGCATCGTCGATGGGGTGACCCGTCCGATGGAAGCCATGGATAGCCCGCAAAAAACAACACCGGCGCCGCCTCCAAGACGGACACCGGTGACAGTTGCAGTGCCCCTCTTTAGCGGAATTTCTAAAGCGCCCGCAAGCCGGACAAATCGGCGCTGTGTCGACAGTGTAGCGCGGTGCGACTCCAAAGGGGATCGCGAACAGCCACCCCGCCCCACCTCTGTTGTCGAAATCAGGCCTGCGGCGGGCGCGTGGACTGGAAACTGGGGCGCTGATTGAGCTTGTCGTTGAGCTTGGCCAGTTGCGGATACTGTTCGCGCCACTCGAAATCCGGGAAGCGGAAATCCAGGTAGCTCAATGCACAACCGCTGGCCAGATCCGCCAGCGTGGGCTGGTTGCCGGAGAACCAGGGTTTGTCTCCAAGCTCCTCCGCCATCGCCGAGAGCGCGGCAGAGACTTTGCCGATCTGACGATCGATCCACGCTTGGCTGCGCTGCTCGGCCGTGCGACCGGCCCACGTGGCCTCCAGACGCGCCAAAACAGCGGCGTCCAGCACGCCGTCAGCCAGGGCTTCGGCGGTGCGCACCAAGGCGCGCTCGCGACCCTTCTCGGGAATGAGCCGCCCCACCGGGGAAAGGGTGTCCACGTACTCGACGATGACGCGCGAGTCATGCAGCACATCACCTCCCTCCAGCACCAGGCAAGGAACCTTGCCCAAGGGATTCACACGAGCGATGTCAGTGTCGGCGGACCACACATCGTTGAGCTCGAGCTTGTATTCGAGCTTTTTCTCGGCCAGCACGATGCGCACTTTGCGCACGTAGGGGCTGGTCAGGGAACCGATGAGTCTCATGAACGATGCGTGGTGACCGGGCAAATGCGCCTTGCAGCAGATTGTATCGAGGGGCTCCCAAATCCGCTCTCTATCCCCCACGGCCTCGCTAGGATGGGGGATCTGCCTTTCTGGAGCCCTTGAAATGGTGTCTTGGCTGATGGCCTTGGATCGGTTCTACCCGATTCGGTACCTCCCCTTCACCCTCGCAGTCCTGCTCACCGGAATGAGCGCGGCCGCCTGGGCCCTGCACCGGAATGGAACCTGGGGGTGGATCACCCTGTGCGCGGCCGCGGTGGCCGCCATTGGCCTGCGCGACATGGTGCAGGCACGCCATGCCGTGCTGCGCAACTACCCCATCATCGGCCACCTGCGGTTCCTGCTGGAATGGGTTCGACCCGAGATCCGCCAGTACTTTATCGAGAGCGACAATGAAGCCGCTCCGTTCTCCCGACAACAGCGCTCGCTGGTCTACCAGCGCGCCAAAAACGAGCCGGACAAGCGCCCATTCGGCACCCAGTGCGATGTGTCGGCCACCGGCTACGAGTGGATCAACCACTCGCTCCGCCCCACACGCATCGATTCGCACGACTTTCGCATCACGATCGGAGGGGGGCCGGACAGCCGTTGCACCCAGCCCTATTGCGCATCCATCTTCAACATCTCGGCCATGAGTTTTGGCGCCCTCAGCGCCAACGCCATCCTGGCACTCAATGGGGGAGCCAAAAAGGGTAGGTTTGCCCACGACACGGGTGAAGGCTCCATCAGCCCCTATCACCGGGCCAACGGCGGTGATCTGATCTGGGAAATCGGTTCCGGCTATTTCGGTTGTCGAACCGTGGACGGGCATTTCGACCCCGAGGGCTTCAAGAGACAAGCGCAGCACCCGCAGGTCAAGATGATCGAGGTGAAGCTGAGCCAAGGGGCCAAGCCTGGGCATGGCGGTGTGCTGCCTGGCCCCAAGGTCACCGAAGAGATTGCCGCCACGCGCGGCGTCGTCGCTGGTCAGGACTGCGTGTCTCCGGCCGCGCACTCTGCCTTCTCGACGCCGGTCGAGCTGCTTCAGTTTGTCGATCGCCTGCGCCGACTCTCCGGGGGCAAGCCGACCGGCTTCAAGCTGTGCATTGGGCACCCTTGGGAGTGGTTCGCCATCGTCAAGGCCATGCTGGAAACAGGATTGACGCCCGACTTCATCGTGGTGGATGGGGGCGAAGGCGGCACGGGAGCCGCTCCGCTGGAGTTCACCGACCACGTCGGCTCACCCTTGCAAGAGGGTCTGCTGCTGGTGCATCACACCCTGTTGGGGGTGGGACTGCGCGAACGCGTCCGCATCGGCTGTGCGGGCAAAGTAGTGAGCGCCTTCGACATCGCGCGAGCCATGGCCCTGGGGGCAGACTGGTGCAATGCAGCGCGGGGCTTCATGTTCGCGCTGGGCTGCATCCAGGCCCAGACCTGTCACACCGGCGAATGCCCCACCGGGGTCACCAGTCAAGGGTCGCTGCGCCAGCGCGCACTCGTGGTGTCAGACAAGACCGAACGGGTGTGGCACTTTCACGAAAACACGCTACACGCCTTGAAGGAGCTCGTACAAGCCGCCGGCCTGGATCACCCCAGCGAGATCGGTCCTCAACATGTGCTGCGCCGCATCTCCGATCATCACGTGCGGTCACTGGAAGGGTTGTTGCCCCCCATGTCCATTGGAGCGCTGCTGCGTGCAGAAAGGGGTGAGAGCGACTGGCCAGCCGACATCTACCGACATCACTGGCCGAGGGCTCAGGCGAACACCTTTCAAGCGCTGACCTACTGAGGCAGGGGAGGAAAGGCTCGCCCTCTAAGAAACTGGAACAGGCTGCGCCACCAAGGGGGAAGAGGCAGGCACCGCTGCAGACGGTGACATGTTTCTCCACACTTCCTCGACCGGCTGCCAGTAAGGACCCACCGCTGCCTCCAGCTGTTCGGCAGCCAGTCCGGAGCCCCGCGCGTGCCTGGCCGCGGCCGACGCCAAGTCGTCACCGTCGAGTACGTCTGCCACCGTCCAACCCAGCACCAGCACCCGGTGCTCCATGGCGCCAGCCTCGGCCCGCACGGGTCGGCCGGGAACTGAATCTCGAACATACTGCACCACGCCGTTCGCCATGCCCCAGCTCGCACACAACGCACTGCCCAATGCGGCATGAGTGATTCCGAGCTTCTCCTGCTCGTCGGCGTGCAACGACAAGCGATCGCGGCCATGCACGTGCATCAGAGGCGTGTAAACCGACTTGGCCTTGTCCAACAGGACAGCCTGTCCGCAGCGCTCAAACAATCCAGCCGTGTGCGTCAGCATTGCATCCAACTTCAAACATGTGGCCGCGCGTCCCATCAACAGGCCAGTCACACTCGCACGCTGCCAAAGGCGCTCCATGTCCGGCGTGGGCGCAAATGCGTTGCGCAGCGCCGTCTCAAAGGTGATCGCCGCCACCTCACGCATGCCGAGATAGCGAACAGCCTCTCCCACGGTCTGCACACGACGCAACAGGCCAAACATGGCTGAATTCACCGTTCGCAACAGGGCTGCGGAGAGAGTCATGTCCGACTCCACCAGTGCAGACACGTCCGAGAGCGTGCACGACTCGTCCTGCAGCAAGGACAACAACTGGACCAAGGTACGAGGACGCGCCGGCAACTCAGCGTCCAACGCACCCAACGCATGAACCAAAGGCTTCAGCATCTGGCGGCACTCCCGAAAACACGCTGAGCATCTTCGGGCGGATGGCCCCTCCGACAAGCATCGATATGGGTCGGGTTCAGGGCTC
>CAYRBG010000265.1:0-4287 GCA_964422355.1 uncultured Sphaerotilus sp.
AGGAGTAGGCCGAGCGCAGGGCGCTGGCCTGCTGGAGCTGGTAGGTCGTGAACTGGCTCTTGAGGCCGGTCAGCGATGGCAGCAGGCGCGGCCACCAGGCCAGCGTGACGGACCCCTCACCCTCGTTGTAGTGGCACTCCCCCACCCAGCGCATGTCGATGCGCGTGGGCTTGAGCGGCTTGCCGCCCCGCTTGTGGGACGGCTCGAAGTACGTGATTGACCGGTTGTAAAGGGCCTTCGAGGCGTCTTGCAAAGCCTCATATGCCAAGCCGCTGCGAGGGTCGAGCCCGTAGGCCTCGGCGTACTCTGCGGCAGTCACTTTTGTGGTCGGCAGTAGCTCGCCGGTCGGAGCGGGCCGGCGACTGTCGAGCTTGGACACGGCCAGCATGACCAGGCGCTTTTCCGACAGGCTGAGCCCGTGGCCCGCGCGGGTCAGGGCGTTGCTCATCGTGATCCAGCGATCACCTGCAGCGCGCTCGACGTCGAGAGCGTTGTATTTCTCGGCCTTGGCGGCTTTGGCCAGTGCGCCGATTTTCTCGAAATCTGACATACCCCGAGCTTTCCTGACATTGCATAGCGATGTCAGATCATATGAATTCTGACGCCAGTGTCAAGCGTCAGAATTTCTGTGAATAGTGCTCGGTTTTTGTCAGGGCTCGCTCGGTTTTTGTCAGGGCTCGCTCGGTTTTTGTCAGGGTTCACGCGAATTTGCCTATATAGATCGCGCGCGCGCATAAAAACAAGTAAAAACAAGAAAAAACGCTGGGAGGGGTCAATCCAGGGCCCCCAAGGGGGCCAGAACCTCGCCCCTTCGGGGCACGCCCCCCCAGGGCCTGCGGCCACACCAGGCCGACGACGCCGCCAGGGCGGCGGGTGGTCTGGCCAGGGTGGATCGCTCGGAAAAAGGCAGAGTTGGCCAGCAGCCCCAGGTCTTGAGGCGCGGATGGGCTTGGTCGGTCTGGCAGGGGGAGCCCCGCGCGGGCCCGCGGAGGGGTCTAGAAGGGCCCAGGGCAACGCCCTGCGGGCTCACTGGGGCCAGCCCCAGCCCCCGTCAGGTTCCGGGCGTTGGAGGGCGCCGGATATCGACCGGGCGCACCGGCTTGAGCCCTGTGGCGCTCGCCACGGCCGCGATCATGTGACGATCGCGCGGGGATGCCGTCAGGATGCCGGGCGTTCCCCAGGCCTCGCCGGCCGCGAGCCGGGAGGCGTCTGAGTGAAGCCTCTGCATGGCGTAGTCCTGCAGGCGAGCCTTGAGCACGCTGGTGCGCACGCCGAAGGCGTCGGCCAGCTCATCCAGATCGACGGCGATGCCGTCTGCCACGTCGGTGACGATCATGCGGCCCACTGCTGGGCCGGCATGGCCTCGTCGGGCTGCTGGTCGGCCGGTGCCTCGCTGGGCACCTGGGCCGCCGTGGCGGCCTCGGGCAGCACCAGTGGAGCCAGCCCGAAGAGGGCCCGCTCATCCGGCCGCTTCAGGCCGGCTTCCAGCACCTGCTGGAGCCAGTCCCGCACCGTCGCGTCACGCTTGGCCTGGTCCAGCACCAGAGCGCCGACCAGCACCTTGCGCCGGGTTTCCGCCGTGCGCTTTGCCGCCGCTTCGGCCGCCCGTTGCTTCGCTTCGGCCTTGGCCTTCAAGGCCTTGGCCTGCTTGAGCTGGTCTTCCAGCGCTTTGATCTTGTCGTCGAGTTTTGCCATTTCTTGCACCCCGCTGTGTGTTCGGAGCTTGCATTTTAGCGTGCGCTGATGTAGTGGTGCGCGCTGTCTTGTGGTATTCTGCGTCGGCCTCCCTGGCCGGGGAAGGGCGCACCTAATGTGATCCCTGCGGGATCACGTGCGGCCTCCCGGCAGGCCCTGCCGGGGGCTCAAATCATGGCCACCGAACTCCCGTACCACTGCCAGCTTTCCAAGATCGGCCGCTCTCAGGGCAGGTCTTCGACCGCCGCTGCGGCGTACCGATCTGGCCAGCGCATCGTGGACGAGAGCACGGGCGAAATCCACGACTACACGCGCAAGCGCGGCGTCGAGGATTCGCTGATCGTGCTGCCCCAGGGCGGCACGATGGACCGCTCGGCCTTGTGGAACAAGGTCGAGAAGCACCACAAGCGTGGTGACGCCGTGGTGGCCCGCGAGATCGAAGTGGCCCTGCCGCGCACCCTGAACGCCGAGCAGCGGCGCCGGCTGGTGCAGAGCTACGCGGCCAAGCTGGCCGACCGCTACGGCGTGGCTGTGGATGCCTGCATCCACGAGCCGCACGCCGTCACCGACGCCGACCTGATCGCCAATCCCGACCAGTTCTTCGTGACCGAGGCGGACGGGCGCCGCCACAACGGCAACTGGCACTGCCACATCCTCATGTCCGCGTGCCACTGCGACGCCGAGGGCGTGCTGGGCAAGAAGGTGGTCGAGCTGGACGAAATGCACTGCTACCGCGCCGGCATCCCCAATGCCGCGCAGGAGCAGCGCCCAGCGTGGGCCGCCGCCGTCAATGAGGCCCTGGTCGAGGCCGACCAGGGCGAGTACTTCGTGGACCACCGCAGCTTCGAAGAGCGCGGCATCACCGACCGCGTGCCCACTGAGCACCGGGGCCCCGCCGTGACGGCGATCCTGCGCCGTGGCGGTCAGTCCCACGTCGCCGACGCCCAGGCGACCAGCCAGCTCAGCCGGCTGGCCCGTGCCGTCGAGGCGGCAGGCGAGGCCGTGGAGGCCATCCAGGCCGAGTTGGCCAGCGTGGCCCGCGAAGCCGCCGCCGTGGCTGCTGCTGCGGTGGCCGCCGTGGCCCCGCTGCCGGCGGCCGCCGTCGAGCCGGCATCGGTGGCGGTGGGGCACCAGGTCGAAGCGCCGCAGGCTCCACAGCGGACGGCAGCGCCGGCCGATCCCCGGCCCGCCAGGGCCGCAGAAGCACCGCAGACCCCGAAGGGGCAAGGTCAAGACCAGCCCTCTGCCCGGGCGCAGGCCCCGGCCCCGCGTGGCGCCGACCCTGCCCCGTCACCGGTGGCCCCGCGCGTCGTCAAGACGGCTCAGTCTGATCACCGGCCGTCCCAGGCGGAGCCGCCCCAGCAGGCCCAGCGGGCGCATGAGGAGGCCATGCGCCGGCTGGCCGACCAGTTCTCCGCCGAGCGGGCGGCAGCCAGACGACGCGGCCCCGAGCAGGTGCGCCAGGAGCGCCAGGAGGCCGCCAGGGCGGCTTTGCTGCGGGTCCGTGAGGCGGCGGCCCGGCTCAAGGCTGCCGAGGGCGCAGAGGCCCGCGCAGGGGCCGCCCTGCGGGAGGCGCGGGAGCGCCGGAACAGGCACTGGGACCCGGATGAGGCCGCCAAGGCCGAGGCCGTGGCCAAGGACAAGGCCGCGCGGCTGGCCCAGGAGTACCGCGCCCTGGAGGCGCGGATCGAGGCGCGCGGCATGCTGGCCAAGTTGGCCGCCAGGGTCAGTGACCCCGAGGCCGAGCGCCTGGAGGCGCTGTGGCCCAAGGTCCAGGCAGCCGCCCAGGCGGCCACGGAGGCGGGCACCCGGGCCATGGATGCCCGTGGGGCCAGCAATGCGGCCGTGCGGGCCTCCTACGCCCTACGTGACGCCTCCCAGGAGCACCAGGCGGCACTCAGGGACGCCCGCACCGCCCTGGACGCGGCAAAGCCCTACCAGGCTGAGATCGACGCCATCAAGCGCCAGGAGGCCGCCGAGCGTGAGGCGGCCCGGCTGGAGGCCGAGCGGCAAGCCCAGCTCGACGCCGACCAGGCCGAGCGTGACGACGGCTGGGACTACGAGGCCTGAGGGTCAGCGCGGCGAGTAGCCGGCCTCCCGCAGGCCGGCCGCCAGGCGATCAGTCGCATCCCGCATCACGTACGCCTCGGCGTCATCGACGCTCAGCGCGCGCCAGTCGGACCACCCGAGGCGCTTGGCCATCTGGGCCAGCTCCCAGGCCTCGGCCTCGGTCAGAGTCAGGGTGACGGTAACAGTGCGTTCCATGGTCAGGTCTCCAGGTCCAGGCGTTGTTGGGGGTCGCGCCCGAAGGTGAAGCGCACGGCGGCCACCCGGCGGCCGGCCTTCACGGGCGCCCACTCGATGCGCCAGCCGTCCTTCTCGACCAGCTCCTTCACGGCCGGCTCGATGATCCGGCGCTTGATCTGGCCGAAGTCCACACGCAGGCTCGGGGGGGCGTCCATGCTGGCCACAAAGTCCTCGATGCTGTATTCGGCCTTGCCGGTGGAGCTGAAGCGCGTCAGCAGCTCCAGCAGGCGCCAGGAGTAGGCCGAGCGCAGGGCGCTGGCCTGCTGGAGCTGGTAGGTCGTGAAC
>CAYRBG010000266.1:0-4242 GCA_964422355.1 uncultured Sphaerotilus sp.
TGCTGCACCAGCGCATTTCGCTGACGCCCGTGCGCAAGCTCTGGATCGCGATGCGCACCAACATGCGCGGTCACTGAGGCGGAATCGGTCGTTCGTCGGCCCGCTTCCTCACTGACCTGAGCGCACGGCGTCATGTCCCTTTCCTTCCCCACGGCACCACGACCGCTGCACATTGCCGTGGTCGGGGCCGGCTGGGCGGGGCTGTCCGCGGCGGTGGAAGCCACCCGACAGGGGCATGCCGTCACCCTGTTCGAGATGGCGCCTCAAGCGGGCGGCCGGGCGCGCAGCCTGGCCCCGCAGCCCGACGGCTCGCGACTGGACAACGGCCAGCACATCCTGATCGGCGCCTACACCGCCACGCTGGACCTGATGCGCCAAGTCGGGGTGGACACCCAGGCGGTCTTCTGGCGCCACCCGCTCATCCTGGTCGACGCCAAGGGCCGGGGCCTGCGCATGCCCCCTGGGCCAGCCGTTCCCGCCTTCCTCCGCGCCGTCTGGTCCGTGGACGGATGGACCTGGAGAGACCGTTGGGCGCTGCAAACGGCGGCCACGGGCTGGCTGTTGAAGGGATTCCGCTGTCCCGCCACGCAGACCGTGGCGCAATTGACCGCCATGTTGCCTCCGCGCGTGCGCAAAACCCTCATCGACCCCCTGTGCGTGGCGGCCCTGAACACCCCGTCGGCCGATGCCAGCGCGACGGTGTTTCTCCGGGTGCTCAAGGACGCGCTGTTTTCCGGTCCAGGGGCAAGCGATCTGCTGGTCCCTCGCCGCCCCTTGGCCGAACTGCTGCCCGAGCCGGCATTGACAGCACTGCGCCATCGCGGCGCCGACATCCGCTTGTCTGAACGGGTCGAACAGGTGACCGACGGCCCTTGCCCCACCGTGAACGGCCTCCCGTTCGACCATGTCATCCTGGCCTGCTCGGCCAAGGAAGCGGCCCGATTGACGCGCACCACCGCACCGGCGTGGTCAGCCATCGCCGAAGCCTTCACCTACGAGCCGATCATCACGGCCTACCTAGATGCTCCCGGCGCCCGACTGGCTGCGCCGATGGTGGCGCTACCGGAGGGGCCTGAGGATCCGGCTCAATTCGCCTTCGACCATGGCCAACTGGACGGCACACCCGGGCGCCTGGCCCTGGTCGTCAGCGGCGCCGGACCATGGATGTCGCGAGGCCCCGACGACACCGCCGATCACCTGCAGCGTCAGGCCGCCCGGCTGATCGGCAAACACAGCCCCAACGCCCAGACCGTCCAGCTTGTGAAGATGGTCACTGAAAAGCGCGCGACGTTCCGCTGTGTGCCGGGGCTGACGCGGCCCGCCGCCCGAGTGACGGCGCACATCAGTGCCGCCGGAGATCACATCGACGGTCCGTATCCCGCAACGATCGAAGAGGCCGTCCGCAGCGGGCGGGAAGCCGTTTCGCTGGTGGTCGCCCGAAGGGTCTGACCGGGCCAGGTTCGCATCAAAAGAACGGCCCCCCTGCAACTGCCCACTCACGGCACCGACCTCACCCGCCAGAACGACGCAAAGCGCGGCAGCCCACGACGCGTCCACCCCCGATGGCGATAGACCACGATGGCCCCCACGGGCGGTGGCGCCGCCCGCTGCGCATCGGTCAAACCGCTGCCCAACAGGAACTCCCGGCCGGCCAGGTCCCTGACCCGCAACGCGCCCACCAGCCCCTCCAAGCGCCCCTGACCGGGCTGATGCCCGAGCACGACCGCCTCACCGTCCTGCCAGGGCTTGAGCTTGAGCAGCTCGGGTCGCCGGCCGGTCAGGTAAGGCGCATCCGCGAGATGCAGCATCAGCCCTTCGCCACCGGCGGCGAGCACCTGGTTCAGCCAGGACGTCAATTGATCGGCCGAGGGCAGACGCCGCTGCTCTGCAGGTCGCCACACGCCGGACGGCTGGCGATGGTGCCAGGTCTTCAGTGCCTCCACCCTCTGTTCGAACGTTCCGGCCAGCCCCGGCGCTTCGTAGACCACGTACTCCACGCCCGCCCAGTCCTCGGCGGCAGCGCTGTACCGGCGGACGCGAGACGCGACCGCCTCAAAACGCCCCCGCCCCATCCACAGCTCTCCATCCAGCGGATGCGGGGGCAGTCGCGCCAGCCAGGACGGCGGCGCCGAGACGGACTCGCCGCTGCGAAAGCGCAAGCTGCGCCCGTCCCAGACCGCGCGCACGCCGTCGAGCTTCTCGCTGACCAGATAACGCGCCACGTCGAGCAGTGCCGGATCGGGCGCCTCTTCGGCCAGCAGCACCGAAGCCGCGGCGTGCGCCGAAGGAAAAAGGGCGGCTTGTGCCCCACCGATGAACAGCAGCTTGGCCAGGCTCCAACGCTGAGTCGCACCGGCGCCCTGCAAAGCACACCAGGTCAGAGTCTGTCGTCGGTTCATCAGAGGGCCTTTGGCTGTGAAGTGAGGTTCACAGCTTCACCGCGCATGCCGAAAAGCACGATCACCCCTCGGGGTTGATCGAAGCGGGCCCCTACCGAGACGCCCCCGTTGGAAGGAGGTGGATCACCCCAGCTCCGGAGCAATGTGCTCCGCGTAATCGACCAGCGCTCCCAGGATCTCGTGGGCTCGCTCGTCGTCTCCGCTGGCTTCCATCAACTGGTCCAACTTTTCCAGGTAGGCCTGCAAGGTCGGCCCACCCATTCCTTTGTGCAGGCGCCGGACGCGGTGATGCGTCCAGCGCTCCTGCTCGTCCCCACTCAAGGTGTCGGGGAAATTGCGGGCCCGGTAGCGGAACACAAGCTCTTCCAGGCGCCCATCCGCGAACGCCGGTGCATGGGGTCGACAACGCGAGGCCAGGTCTTCGGGGGAGAGCGCCTTCAGGCGCTGCAATTGACGCCGGTCGTCCGGGCCGATGAAGCCCCCATACAGGTCCTCGTCCACATCGACCGGCTCGCCATCACGGTCCGGACGGGCATACACCTCCGACCACAGCCCAGCCAGCTTGGCGCCGTCACGGGCCAGGCGCTCGGCGTGTCGTTCGATCCGGTCCATGTCCACCGGCCAGCGCCGCGCCCCCGAGTTCTGCAGCATCTTCAGATTACCGACCACCAGCGGCGAACGGTTGATGTGCAGGGTCTTGATGGGCAAACGTTCCACCCCCTCGGGCAGGTCCTCCGAACGGGTGTAGAGGCGCTGCCGCACCTCCTCGGCCCGCAGGCTGAACAACAGCTCGGGGTCGTGGGCCAGGTCCCAGAGGATGATCTCATTGCGGTTGGTCGGGTGCGGCGCCAGGGGCCAGACCACGGCCATGCAGCCGCGATCCGTTCCATACATGCCGCTCAGGTGAATGAAGGGCCGCCCCACCCCCATCTCGGCCAGCACCGCATCCTTGTGGCGCAGCTTCAGACAGAACTCGAACAGCTTGGGCTGGCGCTCGCGGATCAGCCGGGCCACCGCAATGGTCGCCCGCACGTCCGACAAGGCGTCGTGTGCCGTCTCGTGCAGCAGTCCGTTGGCCGCACTCAGGTGCTCCAATTTGAACGACGGACGGCCGTCCTCGCGGCTCGGCCACTCGATGCCTTCGGGCCGCAGCGCCCAGGTGCAGCGCACCATGTCCAGGATGTCCCACCGACCACAGCCGTTCTGCCACTCACGGGCATAAGGGTCGATCAGGTTGCGCCAGAACAGATGGCGCGTGACCTCGTCATCGAAGCGCAGCGTGTTGTACCCCACACCTACGGTCCCGGGCTGGGCCAGCTCAGCTTCGATGCGACGAGCGAACTCCACCTCGGGCACCCCCTGCTCCACGCAGATCTGGGGCAGGATTCCCGTCAACAGACAAGCCTCGGGACTGGGCAGGAAGTCCGGCGCGGGCCGGCAGTACCACATCACCGGCTCGCCGATTTCGTTCAGACTGGCGTCCGTCCGGATCCCGGCAAACTGCGCCGGACGATCCCTGCGGGGGATGTTTCCAAACGTTTCATAATCGTGCCAGAAGAAGGTCAGGTCGCTCATTCGAGCAACATACCTCAGATCGCGTGGATTTCCGGCACACCCAGACGTGGGGCGAGGGTGAAGTTGACCGGGGTTCGCGCCGACAATTCCAATGTTTTATCTCCCGGCAGAGGGTTCATCGCGTGAACCCCGCGTCGGCTTCCAGCGAGGAAATCAGACTCCATGAAGATCACTGTCATCGGCACCGGCTACGTCGGCCTGGTCACAGGCGCATGCCTGTCGGAAATGGGCAACCACGTCCTGTGCCTGGACGTGGACCCGGCCAAGA
>CAYRBG010000267.1:0-4228 GCA_964422355.1 uncultured Sphaerotilus sp.
ATGTTGGCGCGCTGCAGCGATTCCTCGAACATCGAGGCAAAGGATTCCATGCCGAAATCGGCCATTGCTGCTTCAGTCATTCAGGAGCTTTCTGCGCCGGAGATGACCGGCGACTTGTGCCACATCCGTGGCCGGGTTGAGTTGCTGAACCGGCACCCCGAAGCGCTGACGCGCGGAAGGGCAGGATGCCGGGCCTGAGCGGCGCCGCCCTCGGCGGAATCAGTCGGCCGACGCCTCGAAGGGCTGGCGCTCATTCCACCAAGACAACACCTGCTGCACCGAGTCTTCGATGCTCACCGCGGAGTTGTCCAGCAAGACAGCGTCCTCCGCCGGTTTCAAGGGAGCCACGCTGCGAGCCTTGTCGCGCGCGTCTCGCTCCTCCAAATCCTGGCGAAGGCTATCGATATTAGCTGAAATACCTTTGGAAATCAATTGCTTATACCGACGCTCCGCGCGTGCGGCCGGCGACGCCGTCAAAAACACCTTCAAAGGCGCATGGGGAAAGATC
Source organism: uncultured Sphaerotilus sp. (assembly GCA_964422355.1). Classification (GTDB taxonomy): domain Bacteria; phylum Pseudomonadota; class Gammaproteobacteria; order Burkholderiales; family Burkholderiaceae_C; genus Sphaerotilus. The sequence continues at coordinate 509 of CAYRBG010000267.1, forward strand.
ACCGTGCCCATGTCGCGCCCATCGGCCACCAGCCCAGGCAAGCGGCGGAAGCTGCATTGAAGCTCGTACAAAGCCTCACGCACCGCCGGCCAGACCGAGATGCGCGAGGCCATCGTGCCGACCTCTTCCACACGGATGGCATCGCTCACGTCCTCGTCATCCAGAAAGATGCGCGTGCCCTCGAAGCGCAGGTTGAGGCCGCGCCCCACGCGGGCCAGACTGGCCTCGTCCTCGGCCGTCACGCCCTCGCGCAGCGCGGCCAACCCGGTCACGCGGTACAAGGAACCGGAGTCCAGCGTGTGCCAGCCCAGGCAGGCCGCCACTTCGGCCGCCAAGGTCCCCTTGCCGGAAGCGGTCGGACCGTCGATGGTGATCACCGGCACGTCACGGCACTCCACGACCTGGAACAGCGTCTCGAAGTAATCCGGGAAGGTCTTTGCCACACACTTGGGATCAAGGATGCGCACCGGCACACCATCGACACCATCCTTGAGACCGGCCAATGCGGCCAGCGACAGACACATCGCCATGCGGTGATCGTCGTAGGTGTGAATGGACGCGGCCAGGAAGCGGTCGAGCGGCCACACCCGCAGGACATCCTCCCCCTCCTCCACCTGCGCGCCGAGCTTGCGCAGCTCAGTGGCCATGGCGGCGATGCGGTCCGTTTCCTTGACGCGCCAACTGGCAATGTTGCGCAGCGTGCTCGGACCGTCGGCGTACAGGGCCATCACCGCCAAGGTCATGGCCGCATCGGGAATGTGGTTGCAGTCAAGATCGATGGCCTTGAGCGGCCAGGCGCCGCGGCGGATCTCCAGCCAGTTCGGCCCCGCCGTCACCTGCGCGCCCATGGCCTGCGCGGCTTCGACGAAACGGATATCACCCTGGATGGACTGCGCCCCCACCCCTTCGACCCGCACCGGCGACTGCACGCCCGCCAGCGCGCCGAGGGCGATGAAATACGACGCCGAGGAAGCATCCCCTTCGACATAGACCTCACCCGGCGTCACGTAGCGTGCACCGGCCAGGATGGTGAAGCGCTCCCACCCCTCACGCCGCACACGAATGCCGAAGCGCTCCAGCAGGTTGAGCGTGATCTCGATGTAAGGCTTGGAAATCAGCTCGCCCACCACCTCGATGACGACATCACGGTCGGACGCCGCCAGCGGCAACGCCAGCAGCAGCGCGGTCAGGAACTGGCTGGACACATCGCCACGCACACGCACCGGCTGATCCAGCTGCAGCGTTCCGCCGTGCAGGCGCAGCGGCGGATAGCCGTCGTGCACCGTGCAGTCCACGGCACACCCCAGGCCGCGCAGGGCACCGACCAGATCGCCGATCGGACGTTCGTGCATGCGGGGGATGCCACGCAGCGTGAATTCGCCCCCGAGCGTCGCAGACAGCACCGACAGCGCCGCCGTCAGCGGCCGCATCGCAGTCCCGGCGTTGCCCAGGAAAAGGTCGGCCTTCGACACCGCAGGACGGCCGCCCATGCCGGTCACGCGGGTGTCGCGCCCATCCTGCTCGATGGTGCAACCCAGCTCCCGCAGCGCGTCGAGCATGACGCGCGTGTCGTCGGAATCGAGCAGGTCGACCAGCGTCGTACAGCCCTCACTCAGGCCGGCCAGCAGCAGCAAGCGGTTGGAAATGCTCTTGGAACCGGGCAGCACCACCGTGCCTCCCGCACGCCCGAGCGGGGGCAGGTCCAGGTAAGGGATCGAATACATCAGGGGAAAAAGCTGGTGACGCGCGCTCAGCGCGAGGTCCCGGAGGCGCCCGGACGGCCGACGCCCATCTGCCAGCCGGAGCGGCCGTCGGACGCCGTGCGGATCAGGTCTTCCAGCGCCGCCTCGTTGCCTGAGCGCATGACGTGCTCAAACGCATCCATGGCATGACGCACACGCTGGGCCTGCTTGAGCACCTCTTCGCGGTTGCTCATGAGGATGTCGCGCCAGATGGTCGGATCGCTGGCGGCAATGCGGGTGAAATCGCGAAAACCCGGTCCGGCCAACGACAGGAAGTCGCGCCCAGCCGGCTGCTGCATCACGGCGTTGAAATAGGCAAAGGCCAGCATGTGCGGCAGGTGGCTCACGGCGGCAAACGCCGCGTCGTGGTTTTCCGGCGTCATGCGCAGCACCTGGCAGCCGATGGCGGCCCAGACGTCGGTGGCCTTTTGCACCAGCGTGGCGTCGGTCTGCGGCAGCGGCGTCAGGATGACTTGGCGGCCTTGGTAGAGCATGGCATCGGCATGCTCGACACCAGCCGTTTCCTTGCCGGCAATCGGGTGAGCCGGCACAAAATTGGGCAGATGCTCCTTGAGCACACGCCGGGCCGCATCGACCACGTCCCTTTTGGTGCTGCCCACGTCCATGAACAGCGTGCCCGGCTCCACCAGATGGCGAATGGCCTTGAAGGTGGCTTCGGTGGCCGCGACAGGCACGGCCATCAGCACGATGTCCGAACCGGCCACCGCCTGCAGCGCAGACTCGGCGCCCGCATCCACCACGCCGAGCTGGCGCGCCCGCTCCACCGTCGTTGGCGACTTGCTGTAGCCCACCACCCGACGCACCAGACCCGCACGCTTGAGCGCCAGGGCAAAACTGCCGCCCATCAGACCGCAACCGATCAGACCCAGTTGATTGAACATCGAGATCGGTCCGCCTTCAGTGCACGTCGAGAGGATAGGTGCCCAGCACCTTGAAGAAGGCGCAGGCCTCACGCAGCTCCATCAGGGCAGTCTGCACGGTCGGATCGTCGGGATGGCCCTGCAGATCGATGAAAAAGTAGTACTCCCACTGACCCGAACGCGCCGGGCGCGACTCCAGACGGCTCATCGACACGCCGTGCTTCTTGAGCGGCGCCAGGATGTCGTACATCGCCCCCGGCCGGTTGGCCACCGACACCACCAGGCTGGTGCAGTCGTGCCCCGAGGCCTTGGGCGCCGGGTGACGCAAAGGATCGGTCACGATCGCAAAGCGCGTGCGGTTGTGCGTATCGTCCTGGATGGCCGGTGACACCACGTGCAATCCATATTCACTGGCCGCACGGGCACTGGCGATGCCCGCCAGACGGCGGTCCTGCCCCGCCAGTCGCGCCCCTTCGGCGTTGCTCGCCACAGGGCGACGCTCCACCTTCGGCAGGTGCAGCGACAGCCACTCATGACACTGCGCCAGCGCCTGCGGATGCGCACACACGGCCTCGATGCCTTCCAACGAGTTGTCTTTGCGCAGCAGGTTGTGCCGCACGAACAGGCTGGTCTCGCCGATGATGAACAGCGGCGTGGTCAGGAAGATGTCGAGCGAGCGGGCGACCATGCCCTCGGTGGAGTTTTCCACCGGCACCACGCCGAAGTCGGCCACACCGGCCGAGGTGGTGCGAAAGACCTCATCGATGCTCGCACACGGCACGCGCACGATCGACGATCCGAAATAGCCCAGCGCCGCCTCTTCGCTGAAGGTGCCAGCCGGACCCAGGTAGGCCACACGCGTGGGCGTCTCCAGCGATCGGCAGGCGCTCATGATCTCGCGCCAGATCGGCGCGATGCTCTCGCCCTTGAGCGGACCGGGGTTCACCGCCTTCAGGCCGTCGATGACCTGGGCCTCGCGCTCCGGACGGAAGACGACCGAGCCTTCCTTCTTCTTGATCTCGCCGACCTCCTGCGCCAGGCCGGCACGTCGGTTCAACAGGGTCAGCAGCTCGCGGTCCAGCGCATCGATGCGGTCG
>CAYRBG010000268.1:0-4225 GCA_964422355.1 uncultured Sphaerotilus sp.
CATTCGCAGATTGACGAGCTCGCGGCAGAGTTGCAGGCTATGGGCGCGCGTTTCGGCGTCAGCTCCATGCGGACCGACCCGATCAGTGAGCCGCTGGTGCGTGCGCTGGCGGCCAGCGGCAACCAGACGCTGACGATTGCGCCTGAGGCGGGCAGCGAACGGCTGCGCCGCGTCATCAACAAGTCACAGTGCGAGGACGATTTGCTGCACGCGGTCGAGCTGGCGCAGTCCTACGGCTTCCCGCAGCTCAAGATGTACTTCATGATCGGGCATCCAACCGAGACCGACGACGATATCGCGGCCATCGCCGAACTAACCCTCAAGGCACGCGCACTCTTTCGCCGCAATGTCGCGATCAACGCCACGCCCTTTACACCCAAAGCACACACGCCCTTTCAATGGACGGCGATGACGCCAGCGAAGGTGCTGACCCGGCGACAGCGGACGCTCAAGCGGCTGCTGGCGAAACACAAAGTGACCGTGGACGCTGACTCGCCGGAATGGGCCGAGGTGCAAGGCGTCCTGTCGCGGGGGGATCGCCGGCTGGCGCCGGTGCTGTGGGAGACCGAGAAGCTGACGCTGCGGGGGTTCCACGAGGCGCTGGCCCGTCACAGCCTGACCGCAGCCGAGTTCCTCGATGAACGGCGGCCCGATGCGTTTGTGCCCTGGGACATCGTCGAGAGCGGCGTGCGCCAGTCCTGGGGCCGATTCCTCGCCTCGCCCCCTGATCGACGCGCGCGCCGCGGGACTGACCGACGCGGGCGATGCCACGTCCTTGTCGGTCCAGTGGTGGACCTCGCTGGGTGATCCCCGCCTGAACGCGTTGGTGGAGCAGGCCCTGAAGGACCATCCCAGCTTGAGCGCTGCCCGCGCCCGCTTGGGACGGGTGCGGTCCCTGGCCGAGCAGACCCGTGCGGCGCATGGGGTGCAGTTGGGCGTGACGGCCGACGCCACCCGGGAACGCTTCTCGGAGAAGGGGATCTATCCCGCGCCGCTGGCCGGCGATTACTGGAATCTCGGCAATGTGCAGGCCGGTGCCTCGTGGGAGCTGGACCTGTTCGGGCGCCAGGATGCCGATTGGCAGGCCGCCCTGGGTCAGGAGCGGGCGGCAAGGGCGGAGGCGGTGGCCGTGCGGCTGTCGCTGGCCACCCAGGTGACCCGGTCCTATGTGAATCTGGCCCGGTTGGTGGCCCAGCAGGAGGTGGCCCAGCGGGCCTTGGGACAGCGCCAGGAAATGGCCCAGCTCACCCGCCAGCGCGTGGACGCGGGGCTGGACACCCAGGTCGAACGGTCCCAGGCCGAAGCCGCCGTGCCCGACGCCCGCGCGCAGGTGACTGCGCTGGACGAGCAGATCCTGCTGGCCCGGCACCAACTGGCTGCGCTGACCGCTCAACCGCCCGAGGCTCTGGCCACGCTGTCGCCCAGGCTTGCGGACCTGAAGCTGGAGGCCGTCCCCGCCCAGCTCAGCGCCGACCTGCTGGGGCGCCGCCCCGACGTCGTCGCGGCGCGCTGGCGGGTCGAAGCGGCGGTGCAGGACGTGCGCAGCGCGCGTGCCCAGTTCTATCCCAACGTCAACCTCACGGCCTTTGCCGGCCTGTCGGCCATCGGCCTGGACCGGGTGCTGGACCTGGGCAGCCGGCAGTTCGGCGTGGGTCCTGCCCTGCGCCTGCCCATCCTGGACGGCGGTCGCCTGCGGGCCCAGTTGAAGGGACGGCAGGCCGACCTCGACGCCTCCGTGGCCCAGTACAACACCAGCGTGATCGAGGCCGTGCGCGAAGTGGCCGATGCCCTCGGATCGCTGCCTGCTCAAGCGCGTCAGAGCGACGAGGTGGCCCAGGCCCAGGCCGGCGCCGAGCGCGCCCACGCCTTTGCCCGGGACCGCTACCAGGCGGGCCTGACGCCTTACCTCGTCGTGCTGAACACCGAGACCCAGGTGCTGGCCCAGCGCCGGCAGGCGGTCGAGCTCCTGGCCCGTCGCTTGGACACCCACGTCCAGTTGATGCGCGCCCTGGGCGGCGGGTGGCGCGAGGGTGAAGCCGAGCGCACCGCGCTGGCCTTCCCTGCGCCCGCGGACCGATCCGCCCCCGGCGCCCCCACACCGACGCCTGCCCGCTGAACGGCCGGCCCCAGAACCGCATTCGAGAGCACGCCATGAGCACCGCCACCCCTCAATCCACCCCCGTTCCCACGGCCCGTCCCGAAGCCCGGCGCAAGGGCCTGCAGCTCATCGGCCTGGCCGTGCTGCTGGCCGCCGCCGGCTGGGGCACCTGGCACTGGATCGCCGGCCGTCACCACCAGACCACCGACAACGCCTATGTGCAGGGCAACGTCGTGCAGATCACCCCGCAGGTGGCCGGCACGGTGGTGTCCATCCAGGCCGACGACAACGATTTTGTGCGGGCCGGCCAGCCGCTGGTGCGTCTGGACACGGCCGACGCCCGCGTGGCGCTGGACCAGGCCGAGGCGCAGTTGGCGCAGACCGTGCGCGAGGTGCGGACGCTGTTTGCCAACACCGGTGCGCAGAGTGCGCAGCTGGCCCTGCGCCAGGCTGACGTGGTGCGCCTGCAGTCCGATGTGGACCGTGCCAAGGACGATGTCCAGCGTCGGGCGCCATTGGTGGCGTCGGGGGCGGTGGGCAAGGAAGAGTTCCAGCACGCCACCGCCCAACTGGCTTCGGCGCGCAGCGCGCTGGCCGCGGCGCAGTCGGCGGTGCAGGCCGCGCGTGAGCAGCTCGAAGCCAGCCGCACCCAGATCGACGGAACAACCGTCGAGCAGCACCCCAATGTGCTGCGCACGGCGTCCAAGTTCCGCGAGGCCTTCCTGGCACTCAAGCGCGCTGAGCTGCTGGCGCCGATGGACGGCCACGTCGCCAAGCGCGGCGTGCAGGTCGGCCAGCGCGTGCAGGCAGGCGCCCCGCTGATGACGCTGGTGGCGCTGGACCGCCTGTGGGTCGACGCCAACTTCAAGGAAAGCCAGTTGCAGGACCTGCGCATCGGCCAGCCCGCCGAGCTGGAAGCCGACCTCTACGGTCAGAAGGTGGTCTACCACGGCAAGGTGACCGGCCTGGGCACCGGCACGGGCTCCGCTTTTGCGCTGCTGCCCGCTCAGAACGCCACCGGCAACTGGATCAAGGTGGTGCAGCGCGTGCCGGTGCGGGTCGAGCTCGATCCCAAGGAGCTGGCCGAGCACCCGCTGCGGGTGGGCCTGTCGATGGAAGTCACGGTGGACACGCGTGAGCAGGGCGGCAAGAGGGTGTCCGACGCCCCCCGCGCCACGCCCGTCGCCCAGACCCAGGTGTTCGACGCGCTCGACCGCGCGGCCGACGCCGAAGTACAGCGCATCGTCGCCGCGAATGCCCGGCGCTCGGGCGTCGTTGCGCCGACCGAGCCGGCGCGTCCGGCCCGCAAGGTGGTCCACTCATGACCTCGGTTGACGACGCACCGGCCGGGCAGGGTGATGCACCGTCACCCGGTCAGGGCAAGGACGCTGCCGCCGCTCCGACGCCCGCCGCGCCGGCGGGTCGCCTGACGGCGCCGCTGCCTCCGCTGTCCGGCACCGACCTGCTGCTGGGCACCGTGTCGCTCTCGCTGGCCACGTTCATGAACGTGCTGGACTCGTCCATCGCCAACGTGTCGATCCCGGCCATCTCGGGCGACCTGGGCGTGAGCCCGAGCCAGGGCACGTGGGTGATCACCAGTTTCGGCGTGGCCAACGCCATCTCGGTGCCGCTGACCGGCTGGCTGACGCAGCGCTTCGGTGCGGTGCGGCTGTTCACCCTCAGCGTGCTGCTGTTCGTGCTGACGAGCTGGTTGTGCGGGTTTGCGCCGTCGCTGGAGCTGCTGGTGCTGTTCCGGGTGCTGCAGGGGCTGGTGGCCGGGCCGATGATCCCGCTGTCGCAGACGCTGCTGCTGGCGTCGTACCCGCGCACCAAGGCCGGCACCGCGCTGGCGTTGTGGGGGGTGACGACGCTGGTCGCGCCGGTGGTGGGGCCGCTGCTGGGCGGCTGGATCACCGACCACATCAGCTGGCCCTGGATCTTCTACATCAACGTGCCGGTGGGACTGTTCGCGGCCGGCCTGACCTGGAGCATCTACCGACACCGGGAGACGCCGGTGCACAAGCGGCCCATCGATGGGGTGGGTTTGTCGCTGCTGGTGCTGTGGGTGGGGTCGCTGCAGCTCATGCTCGACAAGGGCAAGGAGCTGGACTGGTTCGCCTCGACCCA
>CAYRBG010000269.1:0-4206 GCA_964422355.1 uncultured Sphaerotilus sp.
TCGGCCTCGCCTTCCTTCATCGAGATCGAGTTGACGATGCCCTTGCCCTGGATGCACTTCAGGCCCGCCTCGATCACCTCCCACTTGGACGAGTCGATCATGATCGGCACGCGTGCAATCTCGGGCTCGCCGGCGATCAGGTTGAGGAAGCGCACCATGGCCGCCTTGCTGTCGAGCATGGCCTCGTCCATGTTGATGTCGATGACCTGGGCGCCGTTCTCGACCTGCTGGCGCGCTACGGCCAGGGCCTTCTCGTACTCGCCCGCCAGGATCATCTTGGCGAACACGCGGCTGCCCGTCACGTTGGTGCGTTCGCCGACGTTGACGAACAGCGAGCCGGTGCCGATCTCGACCGGTTCCAGGCCGGACAGGCGCATCGGGGGCGGGGTGAGGGGAGCGGCAGTCGTCATGGTGCAGGCGTCTCGGGCATCGGGGCAGTGAGGGACCCACCCTGGCCACGGACGGACCTCACCCAGGGAGGGTGAGCGTCGTTGAATCACCAAGCCTGACGGCCACGGAACCGCTCGGGCTCCGGGCTGCTGCAACGCTCCTTGGAGGAGGGCGATTTTAGCGGGCTGGCCGCCTTTGTGCGTCAGGGCGCCCGTGCGGCAGCGGTGGTTTCACCGCCGACGAGTTGATCGCCCTGGTACATGCCTTCGCGGCGGTCGCCCGTGGCCCAGGTCATCACGCCGGGGCCTTCTTTGAGGCCGTTGCGCCACTGGCCTTCAAAGCGGTCGCCGTTTTTCCACTGGTAGCGGCCTCGGCCTTCGATCTGGCCGGCCTCGAAGTGGCCGGAGTACACGTCGCCCGAGGCGTAGCGCATCTCGCCGTCGCCGTGCGGCACGCCTTTGCGCAGCGGACCTTGGTAGCGGTTGCCGTTGGCGAATTGAAGCTGTCCGATGCCGTGGGCCTCGCCGCGCGTCCATTGCGCGGTGCAGACCTGACCGGCGGTCCAGGTGTAGGTGCCTTCGCCATGCGGTTGGCCATCGGCGAACGCGCCCTTGTAGGTGTCGCCGCTGGGGTAGTTCATGGTGCCCTGACCGACGGGGATGCCGCCTTCGACCTGGCCTTCGTAGACGTTGCCGTTGGCAAAACGCAGGCGGCCCTTGCCCTGCGGCTGATCCTTCAACCAGTCGCCCTTGTAGACCTGACCGTTGCTCCAGGTGAACTCGCCCTGGCCTTCACGCAGTCCCATCCGGACGTCGCCGTCGTAGACGTCGCCGTTGGGCCACTCGATGCGGCCGTTGCCGGTGTAGGACGTGCCGTCGTTGTCCAGCGTGAACCGGCCCTTCAGGCGGGTCTGGTTGGCCACCACCATGTCGACCATGCCCGGCGCCAACGCGGCCGCGGCGACAGTGGGAACTGCAGCCACGTTTGGGGCCGCCGACACGGCAGCGACTGCACTTGGTTTGCCCGCCGGGCTGGCCCCCACCGCAACAGCGGGGGCTGCGGCCCCGGCAACGGCGCCTTCGGCCGGTCGCGTGGCCACCCAAGGTGTGCCGCGCTCGCGGAACAGGGTGTCGGCCTGGTTGCGGGCGATGTCCTGGGCGCTGCCCTTGCATTCCGGGATCAGCTCGCGCCAGTAGGTTTCGGCGATCTGGGATTGCTTCTGGCGCTCGACCGGCTGCAGGGCGGCCGAGCCGGTGCGGAATTTCTGCGTGACCTCGCGGGCCTTGTCGAAACGGGGCGCACAGGCCTCGGCGTTGTGGGCGTCGATCCCGGTCTGGTCGCGGCGCTTGAGGGCCGTGTCCTTCATGCCGCCGGAGCAGCGCTCGCTGGCGAGTTCCCACATGTCCTCCGACTTGTGAAACAGCACCGAAGCATCCTGCCAACGCCGCTCGCTCAGCGCCTGACGGGCCAGATCGACCAGGGCGCCCGCATCCTTGTGGGTGGACTCGCACTGTTGACCCGCCCCTTGCACCACGGCCAGTGAGGCGCGCATGCGCTGGCTTTCCGCCAGGTTGCGCTTGGAGCGGTCCTTGGACCGGCCTTCACAATGCTCGACGGCCTGCTGCCAGTGACTGATGGATTCATCGACCAGCGCGGCCACCTGACTCGACTCGGTCTTCTGCGCCTGGGCCTGGGCCGCCTTCATGTCCAGCGCGTTGGCGCGGTCGGTGGCGGCGTTGCAGGCCACGGGGTCGGCTTTGCTGGTGGGGGCAGGTGCGGGCGCGTCCGGCGCAGCGGGAGCGGGCTCACCCGCCGCGAACGATGTCCCGGCCAGCACCAGGGTCAGGCTGCCGATGGCCTGCGCCCACACGGTCAGGCGGGCAGGGCGGTCGTTGGAGGAGCGGAGTGGGCGCGACATGGGTGTGCGGTGGCGAGGCATTCGAGGGCGAGGGTCGCGGCAGTGACGGATCAGCGTTGCGTTTCCATGGGCAACGCCAGGGTCGCGGCCACGAGGCCTTGGGCATAGGGGTTGGCGGTGTCGCCCGCCAGCGCGTCCTCGTACGAGAACCCGCGTTCGGCCGACGCCAGGGGCATGCTCTGGATTTCGGCCGTGAGGGTCGCCGGCTTCAGCCCATTGAGGGCGGTGACGACGGCTTCGCCCAGACCCCGTCCCTCGGCCGCGTCGGTCAGGGCCTTGAGCCGCTCGGCGTCGAAGACGAAGGCGTTGCTGGCGCGGCCCGCTTCGACCAGCTTCTGGTGCAGCGTGAACCCTGCCAGCGGGTTGGCCGACAGGGTGGGGGCGCGGTCAAAAGCCCAGCGGTCGGCGCGGTCGAACACCGTGGCGCCGATGCGCGCCACGCCGCTGAGAGAACCCCGGTTGGCGGCGGCCTGCTGCATGGCCGAGACGGCCTGCTGCTGGGCCATGCGCTGAGCGGTGTCCGTCAGCGTTTCGCGCAGCTTGGCGGTGGCCAGATCCTGTGCCTGCTTGATGAGCTGCTGCTTGACCAGTTCGGTGGCGGCGCTGGCCGCGGCGCTCTGCGCCACTTCGGCGGCGGCCTGGGCCGCCATCGCGGCGCCGCGCAGGCCGGTGGCGATGGTGAAGACGTTGTAGAGCGTGCCCACCACCTTGGAGCCGTAGTGGTAGGTCTTCATGCGCAGGCCACCCTCTTCGGACAGGCCCTGGGTCCACAGCACGGCCCACAGCGCTTCGTCGTCATTGAAATCGGCCAGGCCGACCTCCAGCGGGTGCACGCTCATCAGCCAGTGGTAGTCCTGCGCGGAGGGCGAACTGGGCGGTGCCAGGCGGGTGTAGCCGCGGCAGACCTCGAACGGGGTGACGGTGACTTCGCGGCCGTCCGACAGCGTCACCTTGAAGGGCTTGCCGTCGTCGCGCACCTCGCTCAGCCGCTCGGTCAGCTCGACCGTGTCCTTGAGCTTCTTGCCCTTGACGGCGACGATGCGGTCACCCAGTTTGAGCGGGCCCTGGGGTGCGGCGCCGATCACCGTCAGGCGTTCGTCGACGTTGAGGCCGCGCACCCAGGCGACGCGGTCGTCTTCCTTCCAGGCCTGGCTGGACGCCACCGAAAAGGGCAGTTCCCACTGTTTGGAGCACTGCGGATCCTTGAGCTCCGCGGTGCGCGCGATCGCCGGACGCAGGGCGCGCTCGGTGCGGCCGTAGGTGCGGATCTGGGCCAGCAGTTCCTCGTTGACGGGGCGGCCGTCATCGACCGTGTACTTGGGAGCGGCACATCCGCCCAGCAACAACGCCGCGACCACGGCAGAACCCCATGCGATGGGGCGACAACGGCTGACGGATCCGCACGACACCTTGAACTCCTCCGCAGCAGCACCGCCGGCCCTCAGGCCGGTCACGCTGCACTGCAGCGGGGAATCGGTACTGTCCTCGTCGGACTTTAGGGAGCGGGTTTCGGCTCAGCGCAGCCCTGTGGCGGGGGCGTGTCAGAGCGCCGTGAGGAATGCACGGAAGTGGGGCGCGCCCCTGAAGAACTGGCTCAGGGCGTGCGCCGTTCCGGTCGGCGGTTCAGGCCGCCGCGGTTTCCGCTGCCGCCAGGCTCGTGAACATCCCCTCATGCCGGCAGCGCGGTTTCCAGCGGCCCACGCGTTGTGCGATCTCGGCGATGTGGGCGGGTGTCGTGCCGCAGCAGCCGCCGGCGATGTTCAGGAAGCCTGCCTGCGCGAACTCCTCGACCAGCCGACCGGTGATTTCCGGCGTTTCGTCGAAGCCGGTGTCGCTCATCGGGTTGGGCAGGCCGGCGTTGGGGTAGCAGGAGATGAAGGTGTCGCCCGCGATGCGCG
>CAYRBG010000270.1:0-4202 GCA_964422355.1 uncultured Sphaerotilus sp.
GACCAGGACGCGCTCCAGCGCGTCGTCAATGGCTCTCCAGCTAACTCCGCCGACTGACCTCTTACGCGCGCACTCAAACAAAAAAGGCCCGGTCAACCGGGCCTTTTACTTGACAGCACGCTTGCGCGCGTCTCTCTCACTTGCCGGAACTTCCACCGGTTGCAGCATGATTTCGCCCCTGCATGGCCGGAACATAGGCAGCCGTCTCGGCCTTCGCCTTCGATCCGGCATGTTCATGAGACGGTTGCGCAGTCAACTTGCCTGGCTCCAGGACGGGATCCGGGTTACGGATGGCCAAAGTCAGCGTGACAAACGAAGCCACCACTACCACAGCAGGCCCTCCGATGACCAACCACAGCATGTACTCCCGCCACCAAGGGCGAGACTGAGCCGAAAGCGCTTGAGTGGAAGAGGAGGACGGCTTCGACATCAGGAGATCCTTATCGTGGAATCATGAACGTGGTCTTCTCGTGCAAGGACTTGCCCGGAGCACCGGACGAAGCGTCCGACACACGATCCACGTTCACGAAAATGGTGTGCACGCCCGCACCGGCGGTGTTGGCAGCCTCGGGCGGGACACGGACACCGATTGTCACCCACTTCGCCTCGGCAGGAGCCAACTGGACGTCGTGGGCGTCCTGCAGGACGATCCCGGGCAGTCCCTCCGCCCGCAGACGGAACACTTCGGTCGATTCCGAAGCATTCATGAGCTGCACTCGATAGACGTTCTCGATGAAGCCTTCATCGACAATGCGCGCCAACGAAGCGCGGTCACGCACGATGTTGGCCTTGAACGGTGTGCGGGCCGCAATGCTCCAAGACACCGCTCCAACGATCAGGAACAGGATGGCCGTGTAGATGAGCACCCGTGGGCGCAACACCTGCCGGATCATCATGGCGCGATCCCAGTGCTTTTCGAGACCGTTCTCGGTCACGTACCGCACCAGGCCCCTGGGGTAGCCCATCTTGTCCATCACGCCGTCGCAGACATCAATGCAGGCTGCGCAGCCGATGCACTCGTATTGCAGACCCTTGCGGATATCGATGCCGACCGGACACACCTGCACGCACAGACTGCAATCCACGCACGCCCCCAGACCCAGCTTCTTCGGGTCGGCCTTCTTGCTGCGCGATCCACGAGGTTCACCACGCTCCGCGTCATAGCTGATGATCAGCGTGTCGCGGTCGAACATGGCGCTCTGGAACCGGGCATAGGGGCACATGTACTTGCAGACCTGTTCGCGCATGTGACCGGCCATGCCGTAGGTGGCAAAGCTGTAGAACAGCATCCAGAAGGTCTGCCACGGACCCAGGCCTGCAGCCAGGGTTTGGGCCGCCAGCGCCTTGATCGGCGTGAAGTACCCAGCAAAGGTGAAACCCGTCCAGAGTGACACCAGCACCCAGGCCACCTGCTTGCCCGTCTTGCGCCACACCTTCTCGGTCGTCCAAGGTCCCTCGTCGAGCTTCATGCGCTTGACGCGGTCACCCTCGAACTTCTTCTCGATCCACATGAAGATCTCGGTGTAGACCGTCTGCGGACACGCGTAGCCACACCACAGACGCCCCGCCACGGCCGTAAACAGGAACAGGGAGTACGCCGACACCACCAAGAGGCCCGTCAGGTAAATGAAGTCCTGCGGGTAAAACACCAGACCAAAAATGTAGAACCGCTTTTCGTCCAACTCGAACAGAACCGCCTGACGACCGTTCCAGGTCAACCAGGGAATCCCATAGAAAACCAACTGGGTGATCCACACCAAGGCCCAGCGCCAATTGGTAAACCAGCCGGTGACCGATTTCGCATAGATCTTTCGGCTCTTCACGTACAGCGAAGACACCATTTCCTCACCGATCTGGGCCGCCTTGCCGGCCTCTGCAGCCGGAGCTGTCGTCAGGTTGTTGTTTTCCAGAGTCATGAGAAAGTTGCCCTACAAATGAAAACACGGCGTGCGATCTCTCGCACGCCGTGTCGCAACCGAAGTTACGTCACTGAGCCGAGTTCATCGCGGTCTGAGCACCCGACTTGTGAGACAGACCCCAAACGTATGCGGCCAACACACGAACCTGCTCCGGCGTGAAGCGCTTGCCCTGGGCCGGCATGACGTTGGTCTTGCCGTTGTTCACCATCTCAATAATGGTTGCTTCGCCCCAGCCATGCAGCCAAGTCTTGTCGGTCAGGTTCGGTGCACCCACTGCAGTGTTGCCCTTGCCATCCGCGCCGTGACAGGCCGCGCAAGCGCCGAACTTTGCCTTGCCGAGCTGAGCAGCGGCGCTGTTGTGCGCGCTGCCAGACAGGCTCAGAACGTAGTTGGCCACGTTTTTGACATCTTCCGGCGTACCCACGGCGGCTGCCATGACAGGCATCATGCCCTGACGGCCTTCGATGATGGTCTTGCTGATGTACTCCAAGCCACCGTCGCCGCCCAGCCAGTCATTGTCGGTCAGGTTCGGGAAGGTCTTGCTGCCCTTGGCATCCGAGCCGTGGCACACGGCGCAGTTGTTCAGGTACAGACGCTCACCGATGGCCATGGCCTGCTTATCGGCTGCCAGAGCTTCGACCGTCTTTTCAGCGAAACCAGCATACACCGGCTTCATGGCGTCAGCGGCACGGGCCTGCTCCGCGTCCAGCTGCCCCTTGGAAGACCAACCCAGGCTCCCCTGAACCGAACCGAAGCCCGGATACAGGAAGAGGTAGCCGACAGCAAAGACCACCGTGATCACAAACAGACCCATCCACCAGCGCGGCAGAGGATTGTTCAGCTCTTGCAGGGTTTCATCCCAGACGTGGCCCGTGGTGTTGTCATTCGCCATGACCGTACGCTTGGAAGCTCCAATCAGCACGAACACGCAAAAAATAATCCCGAAGGCCACGATGGCGGCGACATACACCGCCCATCCACTATTGATGAAGTCACTCACGTGAGTCTCCAGTCTTGATTTCCGCCGCGTCGTCATCAAGGAACGGCACAGCAGCGGCTTCCTCAAACTCCTGACGGTTCTTCTTCGAGTACGCCCAAGCCATGATGGCAAGGAAGATGACGAAGAAGACCACCGTCATGACACTTCGCAGCTCATTGACATCCATGAACTGCTCCCAGATCACTGAGCGTCGATCAGTCGGATTTCCACCCGACGAGCTTCTCGATCCGTACCGGTGCCCGTGGTGCTTTCCGGCTTGCGCAGCAGGACGGCATCCTTTGCCACACCAGCGGCGACCAGCGCTTCACGCACGGCCTTCGCACGCTGCTTGGCCAGCTCGGCGTTCTGGGCGGCATCGCCCGTCGCATCATGGAAGCCGGACAGCAGGACACGCTTACCAGGGTTGTCAGCCAGAGCCTTCACCGCGATCTCGACCGCTGCCTTGGCATCGGCTTGAACGTCCGCAGAAGCAGATTCGAAGTAAGCCGTTCCCAGAGCAGGACCCGTGGCCACGATATCGACCAGGGTGTCAGCGCTGGCAGCGGCGCGCTCGCCACCACCGGCCAGACCCAGGCCCTGCAGGTAAGCCACCACAGCGTCCATCTCGGTCTTGCCCTTGACTTCGTCGGCCGCCTTGGCGATCTCGTCGTCGGTGTACGGCACGCCCACCTTGCGCAGCGCAGCCATCTTGGGGCCCACGGAAGCGGGATCCAAGGCGGCACCGTTGAGCCAGGTGTAGGCCGGCATGTTCGACTCGGGCACCACGTCGCGCGGGTTGTTCAAGTGGATGCGATGCCACTCGTCGCTGTAACGGCCACCCACGCGGTGCAGGTCAGGACCCGTTCGCTTGGAACCCCACTGGAACGGGTGGTCGTAAACGAACTCACCGGCCAGGGAGATGTTGCCGTAGCGCAGCGTCTCGGCACGGAAGGGACGAACCATCTGCGAGTGACAGTTGTAGCATCCCTCGCGGATGTACACGTCACGACCGACCAGTTGCAGTGCAGTGTAAGGCTTCAGACCTTCAACCGGCTGGGTCGTGGAACGCTGGAAAAAAAGCGGGACGATTTCGACCAGACCACCCCAGATGACCGTCAGGAAAATCAAGACGATCATCAGAAAATTGGAGGTCTCGATCCGCTGGTGACCGCCCACGGCTTGCTTGTGATTAGCCATTGCTGTTCTCCTCGGGTGATCAAGCGTGAGCCGCGACCGCGGGGATCGGAGCGGGCTCGGCCTTGCCGTTGCGGATCGTCATGATGACGTTCCACAGCATGAGAATC
>CAYRBG010000271.1:0-4200 GCA_964422355.1 uncultured Sphaerotilus sp.
ATGCAGTTCGAGCAACGCTGGTTGGCGGCGCAGCACAAATCTGCCGCCTGATCACCGCGCTATGCACTCCTATTTCCAGGGGCAACCTCAACCTTGCGAGCTATCTGTTGTCTGAAGAGCTCGAATCAACAGCAAACGGCAACCGAACGGCAACCAGAATCCCTTTCGATGCCACAAAAGGAAACGGGTTAGCTCCTTGTGAGAGCTAACCCGTTGATCTCGTTGGTCGGGGCGGCGGGATTCGAACTCGCGACCCCTTGCACCCCATGCAAGTGCGCTACCAGGCTGCGCTACGCCCCGACTGAGAATGAAATTCTACTACGAGAATAAGAAACTTGTCAAACGATACGAACTCAGATCGCGAAAGTTCAGAAATCAACTTCCAACAGCGCCCTGATCAGCTCCAGCTCTTCACGCACCGAACGCCCCACCGGGGGCAGCACAGGTAACGAAAGCTCCTTTGTCGCCACGTCAGCGACCTGAACCAAATCCGGAGCCGAAACCGGGTGCTCCGTCGACTCCACTGCCAGCGCTTCGTCCAGACTGAGCGCGGACTCGGTGACTTCAGGCAACGGGAGCACCGGATCCGGCAGCGGCTGCAGGGTGGGATCCTCACCCTCGGAAAGCCGATTGCGCGCCCCGCTGATGGTGAAGCCCTGCTCATACAGCAGATCGCGGATGCGGCGAATGAGCAGCACCTCGTGGTGCTGGTAGTAGCGCCGGTTGCCGCGGCGCTTCATCGGGCGCAGTTGGGTGAACTCCTGCTCCCAGTACCGCAAGACATAAGGCTTGACGGCACACAGCTCACTCACCTCACCGATGGTGAAGTAGCGCTTGGCGGGGATTTCAGGAAGAGGTTTTTGCATTGCAAATCAAGGCGCTGGAAGCGCCAACCTCGACTTTACTCGAACTCGCCCGGCGCCGGGACCTCCCCTTGCACGATCGCCTTGAGCTTGTGGCTGGCGTGAAATGTGACCACGTGCCGCTCTTCAATGGGAATCTCTTCACCCGTGCGCGGATTGCGCCCAGGACGCGGTGCCTTGCGCCGCACCTGAAAGTTGCCGAAGCCCGACAGCTTGACCTCGTCGGACTTCACCAGCTCGTCGTGGATGTGGTCGAAAAAGGCTTCGACCATGTCCTTGGACTCGCGCTTGTTGAGACCCAGGCGCTCGAACAGCAGCTCGGACAGCTCCGCCTTGGTCAGCGTGGGCGTCTCGATGCTCGGGATGATCACTCGGTCCATGTCGTCGTGCTCTCGAATCTATGCAGGGCAGGTGGAATCGGCATCCGTCCCGACTCAGGCACCGCGCAGGCGGGCCCCCGTCGCTTCAGCCACGGTCGCCAGCACCGCCTGAATCACCTCGTCGCTGCGCGCATCGGTGAGGGGCTGCTCATCATCCAGCAAGTCCAGTCGAATGGCCAGACTGCGTTCTCCCGCTTCCATGCCCTGCACCGGTGTGCTGGGACGGTAGACGTCGAACAGGCGGGCCTGGCGCACGATGCCGCCGGTGGGGGCCGCCAGGATGGCATCCAGAACCGCGTCGTGCGTGATCTTCTCGCCAACGATCAAGGCCAGATCGCGCTGCACGGCCTGCTGGCGAGACAGCGGTGCGAACACCGGCACCACGCGCGCCTGCAGGGCCGCCACATCCAGCTCGAACACCACAGGCGCCAGCGGCAGCTCGTAGCCTTGGCGCCAGCGCGGATGCAGTTCGCCGACAAAGCCAACGGCCTGACCGTCAACCTCGACGCGCGCACAGCGCCCCGGGTGCATGGCCGGATGTTCGGCCGCCACGAACCGGGCCTGGCGCGGCGCCAGCAGGGCCTCGACATCGGCCTTCACGTCATAAAAGTCGACCGCACGTTCCTTGCTGCCCCACTGCAGCGGCTCGACCGGGCCATAAGCCAGGCCTGCCAGACGCAGCGGCTGGTCGATGCCCGCCACCGTGGCCTCACTGGCCAACACGGACGCGTCCCGGCGAAACACCCGACCCAGCTCGAACACGCGCACACGACCCGCACGGCGCGACAGGTTCGTTCGCAGCACATTCACCAAGCTGCCGACCAAGCTGGAACGCATGACCGACAGCGGCGCCGCGATCGGGTTCAGCAACCGGATCGGGTCGGTGTTGCCGGCCAGCTCCGTCTCCCAGCGCTCTTCGACGAAGGAGAAGTTGATGGTTTCCTGGTAGTCGAGCGCCGCCACGCTGCGACGCAGCGCATGGTTCGGGCGGACCGCTTCGGGGCGCACGCGGGCCGTCACCGGCGCCACCGGCGCGGTCAGCGGCAACTGGTCGAAGCCGATCACGCGGATGACCTCTTCGATCAGGTCTTCCTCGATCTCGATGTCGAAACGCCAGCTCGGCGGTGTCACCGTCAGCACGCCCTCGGCGGCTGCGTAGGGCAGACCCAGACGCTGCAGCACGCTTTCGCACTGCGCCTGCGTCACCGGCATGCCGATGATCTTGGCCGCACGCGCCACGCGCAGGGCCACGGGCTTGCGCTCCGGCAGGTTCACGACCTGATCGTCCACCGGGCCGCAGGTGGTGGCCTCGCCGCCGCAGATGTCCAGGATCAGCTGGGTGATGCGCTCGATGCGCGCCACGGTCTGGGCGGGATCCACACCCCGCTCGAAACGGTGCCCGGCATCGGTGCTGAAGTTGAAGCGACGGCCGCGACCCGCCACGGCATCCGGCCACCAGAAGGCGGCCTCGACGTAGACGTTGGCGGTGTCGTCACCGACGGCGGTGGCGTCGCCGCCCATGATGCCGGCCAGCGACTCGATCGCCTGATCGTCGGCGATCACGCCCACCTGGCCGTCCACCGTGATGGTGTTGCCGTTGAGCAGCTTGAGGCTCTCGCCTTCGCGGCCCCAGCGCACCTGCAGGCCGCCATGGATCTTGTCGAGGTCGAAGATGTGCGTGGGTTGGCCGGTCTCGAACATCACGTAGTTCGAGATGTCCACCAGGGCACTGACCGAGCGCTGGCCGCAGCGGGCCAGGCGATCGACCATCCACGCCGGCGTCTTGGCCTGGGTGTCGATGCCGCGCACGATGCGCCCGGAGAAACGGCCGCACAGATCGGGTGCCTCCACCTTCACCGGGAGCACGTCGTCGATCTTCGGCGCAACGGGTTCGGCCACGAGCGGCTTCAGCGGCGCACCGGTCAGTGCCGCCACTTCACGTGCAATGCCGTACACGCTCAGGCAGTGGCCCAGATTGGGCGTGAGCTTGAGGGTGAACAGAGTGTCGTCCAGGTTCAGGTATTCGCGGATGTTCTGACCCGCCGGCGCATCGGCCGGCAACTCCAGCAGACCGCCGTGATCCTCGGCCAGCTTGAGCTCGCGCGCCGAGCACAGCATGCCGAAGCTCTCGACGCCACGCAGCTTGCCCTTGCCGATCTTGAAGGGCTTGCCGTCCTCGCCCGGCGGCAGTTCGGCGCCGACCATGGCCAGCGGGATCTTGATGCCCGGGCGGGCGTTGGGCGCGCCACAGACGATCTGCAGCGGCGCCTCGGGCGTCAGCGCACCGGCGCTGACCGTGCACACGCGCAAGCGGTCGGCATTGGGGTGCTGCTCGGCGGTCAGGATCTCGCCGACAACGATGCCAGTGAATGGTGGCGCCACAGGCTGCAGCTCTTCCACCTCCATGCCGGACATGGTCAGCAGGTCGGAGAGCTGGGCGGTGGTCAGGTCAGGGTTGCAGTACTCGCGCAACCACGATTCAGGAAATTGCATGGGTTCGGTCCTTGCGGAGATTCGACGGGCTCGGCGGGGCGGCGCGTGAGGCGCTCAGCGGAACTGGCTCAGGAAGCGCAGGTCGCCGTCGAAGAACAGGCGCAGGTCGTTGACGCCGTAGCGCAGCATGGTCAGGCGGTCCGGGCCCATGCCGAAGGCGAAGCCGACATAACGCTCCGGATCCAGGCCGTAGTTGCGCACCACGTTCGGATGCACCTGGCCGGAGCCGGCCACTTCGAGCCACCGCCCCTTGAGCGGACCGGACGCGAAGGCGATGTCCACCTCGGCCGAAGGCTCGGTGAACGGAAAGAACGACGGACGGAAGCGCAACTGCAGGTCATCCGTCTCGAAGAAGGTACGGAAGAAGTCGGTAAAGACCGCCTTCAAGTCCTTGAACGACACGTTCTCACCGATCCACAGGCCTTCGCACTGGTGGAACATCGGCGAGTGCGTGGCATCGCTGT
>CAYRBG010000272.1:0-4190 GCA_964422355.1 uncultured Sphaerotilus sp.
CTGCACCACCTCGTCGGGCAGCATGGTCAGCTTCCAGCCCGGCATGTAGACGGTGGAGAAGCGGTCGCGCGCCACCTTGTCGACGGCCGAATCGGGCTGGATGGCCAAGCCCGGTGCGGCGATGTGGACGCCGAACACCACCGTGCCCGTGCCCAGCCCTTGCACCGACAGCGCATCGTCGATCTCCGTGGTGGCCGAATCGTCCACCGAGAACGCGCGCACGCTGGCCACCGGCAGATCGTCGGTGATGTCGGGCGCGGTCAGGCCCGAAGGGAAGTTCGTGCCCTTGGGGAACTGCTCGAACAGGAAGCGCCGCCAGTGGAACTGGTAAGGGCTGTCGATGGCCCCCGCGGCCGTCAGCAGGTCCAGCGGCGCGCGCTGCGAGCGCTTGGCCGCCTCGACCACGGCCTTGTACTCGGGCGCGTTCTTGTCGGGCTTGAACAAGATCTTGTAGAGCTGCTCACGCACCGGCTGCGGGCAGGTGCCGGCAGCCAGCTCTGCGGCCCAAGCCTCGATCTGCGCGGCGATCTGCGCCTTGCGCTCGATCGCCAGCAGTGCGGCCTTGACCACCTCCTCGGGCGCCTTGCGGAACTGGCCCTTGCCGGCGCGGCGGAAATAGTGCGGCGCGGCGAACAGGCGGAAGAGTGCAGCAGCCTGCTGCACCGGCCCCGCGCTGGCGTCGAAGTAGTCGCGCGCGAGGTCGGCAAAGCCGAACTCTTCTTCGGGCGCGAATTCCCAGGCGAGGTCGAGATCGATCTCCTCGGACAGCATCTGTCCCTTGGACAGCAACTCGGCCGGCGCCGGCTTGTCGAACTTGAGCAGCACGTTGGCCGACTTGACCTTCACGCGCTTGCCGGATTCGAGCTCGATCTGCATCGAACTCTCGGCTTCGGACATCACTCGCCCAGCAAGGAATTTGCCGGCGTCATCGAACAGGGCATACATAGGGGAGCGATTGTCGCCCGGAAGCGCCCTGCTTCCCCGATCTGGAAAACCGCAAGACCCGTCGGTGCGCCCGCAGCCGCCGATTCAGTCACACCGGACGATCACGCGCGAGGCATGCTCCCCGGCGGCACCCGACGCAGATCGAGGAAATCGATCACCGTGGGCAAATGCGCATCGAAGTCACTCAGGGCGTGGTCACTGCCCGGGATGAGGCGCAGCCGCGCCGAGGCATAGCGGGCCGCCATTTCGCGGACATCGAGCACCTCGTCGCCCTCCGCGACCAGCGCCAGAATGCGCTCGGGGTGCCGCAGCTCGCCCGGCGTCAGGGCGGACAGTTCGCCCACGTACGCCGGATCAAAATAGAAGGACTCCTCCGGTGCGTGCCAGAAGGTCTGCTCACCGATGTAGCGCGCCAGGTCGCGCGCCGGATTCACCGCCGGGTTGACCAGCACACTGCGCCAGCCCCGCTCCTGGGCCAGCACGGTGGCATAGAACCCGCCCAGCGAGCTGCCCATCACCACCGAGGCGTCGGTCGGCCAATCGCGCACGCCTTCGCGCAGCATCTGCAGGGCGGCAGCGGGCGAAGGCGGCAGTTGGGGGCTCCACCAGTGCAGGTCCGGCCGCTCGCTCGTCACCCACTCGGCCATGCGCCGCGCCTTGAACGACTGCGGCGACGAGCGGAAGCCGTGCAGGTACAGCAAGTGAGTGGTGACGGTCATCGGCTGGATCGGGGCACTCACAGGTGTGGTCGGCGGGCTGCGCCGATCAACGGCGCGCCAGCGCCTCCAGCAGCTTGGCGTGGATGCCGCCGAAGCCGCCGTTGCTCATGCACAGGACGTGATCCCCCGGCCGGGCCGCCTTGACCACGGCAGCCACGGTGGCCTCCACCGTCGGGTAGACGGAGGCCGCATCGGCCAGCGGGGCCAGCGCCTCGCGGGCATCCCAGTCCAGCCCACCGCTGTGACAGAAGGACAGGTCTGCCTCTTCCAGCGCCCAGGGCAGTTGGGACTTCATCGTGCCCAGCTTCATGGTGTTGGAGCGGGGCTCGAACACCGCCAGGATGCGGTCGACACCGACGCGGCGGCGCAGGCCGTTAACCGTGGTGTGGATGGCCGTCGGGTGGTGGGCAAAGTCGTCGTAGACCTTGATGCCCGCCACTTCGCCGCGCAGCTCCATGCGGCGGCGCACGTTCTGGAATTCGGCCAGCGCCTTGGCCGCCTGCTCGGGCGCCACACCGACGTGTTCGGCCGCGGCGAGGGTGGCCAGTGCGTTGAGCTGGTTGTGCTCGCCCAGCAGTCCCCATTCGACGCGGGCGATCTGCATGGCACCGCGCAGCACGTCGAAGGCGTGGGGCTCGCCGCGCGAGCGCAGCGTACCCGGCTCTTCCTTGCGGGCGCCAAAGCGCACCACCTCGCTCCAGCAACCCCGCTGCAGCACGCGCTGCAGGCTCTCTTCGCGGCCGTTGACCACCAGCCGGCCCTTGCCCGGCACGGTGCGCACCAGGTGGTGGAACTGCGTCTCGATGGCCGCCAGGTCCGCAAAGATGTCGGCGTGATCGAACTCGAGGTTGTTGAGGATGGCCGTGCGCGGGCGGTAGTGGACAAACTTGCTGCGCTTGTCGAAGAAGGCCGTGTCGTACTCGTCGGCCTCGATCACGAAGGGCGCGCCGCGGCTCACGCCCAGCGTGTCGCCGTCCAGCCGGCCCAGGCGGGCCGAAACCCCGAAGTTCTGCGGCACGCCGCCCACCAGGAAGCCCGGCTGCAGGCCGGCGTGCTCCAGCACCCAGGCCAGCATCGAGGTGGTCGAGGTCTTGCCGTGCGTGCCGGCCACCGCCATCACGTGACGGCCGGCCAGCACGTGCTCGGACAGCCACTGCGGACCGCTGGTGTAGGGCAGACCGGCGTTGAGGATGGCTTCCATCAGCGCATTGCCGCGGCTGACCACGTTGCCGATGACGAACAGGTCCGGCTTGAGCCCCAACTGGTCGGGCGAAAAGCCCTCGATCAGCTCGATACCCAGCGCCTGGAGCTGGTCGCTCATTGGCGGATAGACGTTGGCGTCGCAGCCGGTGACGCGGTGACCGGCCTCGCGGGCGAGCGCGGCCACGCCTCCCATGAACGTGCCGCAGATGCCGAGAATATGAATGTGCATGACGGAATTTTAGAAGGCCGCCCCCGTCATCCCGACTCGGTGCGACCCCGACCCCCCCGCCGGATCTGCAACCCCGGGAGAACTTCTCGGGCTTGGTCGACCTGCGTCACCCCACGATCACGGGAGCAGCCTAGACTCAAAGACTGCAGTTTTCACCTTTCCCTTTACAGGAAGCTTCTCATGCGCATCGGCATCCTCACCGGCGGCGGCGACTGCCCCGGCCTGAACGCGGTCATCCGCGCCGTGTCCAAGTCCCTCATGCACCAGGCGGGCGCCGAGGTGATCGGCATCGAGGATGGCTTCCTGGGCCTGATCGAGCGCCGCGTACGCCCCCTGACGTGGGAAGACGTCAGCGGCATCCTGGCGCTGGGCGGCACCATCCTGGGCACCAGCAACACGGCCAATCCCTTCAAATGGCAAGGTCAGGATGTGTCGGCACAGGTCGCTGCCTACGTGCGCGAGTTGCAGCTCGACGCCCTGGTCGCCATCGGCGGTGACGGCACCATGACCATGGCCGCCGGCATGGCCTCGCGCGCCGGCGTGCCCGTGGTGGGCGTGCCCAAGACCATCGACAACGACATCGAAGGCACCGACCGCAGCTTCGGCTTCGACACCGCCGTGGCCACCGTGACCGAGGCCATCGAGCGCCTGCAGACCACCGGCCAGAGCCACGGCCGCGTGATGATCGTCGAGACCATGGGCCGCTACGCCGGCTGGATCGCGCTCGAAGGTGGCTTGGCCGGTGCGGCCGACGTCATCCTGCTGCCCGAGATCGCCTACGACGTGCAGAAAGTGGCCGACGTGTGCAACGAACGCGCCGCCAAGCGTCTGAGCACCATCATCTGCATTGCCGAAGGCGCCAAGCCCGTCGGCGGCGAACTGACCATCGAAGGCATCGTGGACTACAGCCCCGACCCGATTCGTCTGGGTGGCGTCGCCCACGTGCTGCGCACCCAGCTGCAGCCGCTGGTCAAGAGTGAAGTGCGCGCCACCGTGCTCGGCCACGTCCAGCGCGGCGGCTCGCCCACCCCCTACGACCGCGTGCTGGCCACCATGTACGGCAACGCTGCGGCCCATCTGATCCGCGAGCGCAA
>CAYRBG010000273.1:0-4189 GCA_964422355.1 uncultured Sphaerotilus sp.
GCACTGAGCAGCATGTCGGCGCGGCGGATGTTGTCTTCGACCTTGAAGTAGAAGCTGGGCCAATCGTCCAGCGGCACCTGGGCGCGGATGAGGTCGCAGATCTCGTCGATGCGGCGCGGGGTCAGGCGGGTGATCGCACGGTTGTTGACCAGCATGGCCGGCCCCTGGTCGCACATGCCGGTGCACGAGGTCAGGTCCACCGAGACGAGACCGTCGGCCGACACCTCGCTCAGCCCCAGCTTGAGCCGCTGCAGCATGTGCTCGACCAGCGCCTGCGAGCCCAGCATCCGGTCGGTGATGTTGTCGGAGAACAGGACGCGGTAGCGTCCCATGGGCCGGTCGTGGAAGAAGCTGTAGAACGCCGTCACCGCTTCGACCCGACCGACCGGCACCTTCAGCGCGGCGGCCACATGGGCCATGGTTTCCGGCGAGATCCAGTCCAGCGCGTCCTGCGCTTCCCGCAGGATCTGGACGAGGCGTGTGGGGTTGCGCTGATGATTATTAAGAATTACATCCAGCGTCTGGGCGTGCCCAGGCATCGATTGATTCACGATGAACTCCTCTCCAGCAGGGAGCCGAACTTGGAACAGAGCGCACGCTATCGGAGCGTTTCTCGGCGACCTCTGACCCAGGTCAGGAATCGGCCCGCCAAATGCCCCGTCAGGTATACAGCAAGAGGCCCTTCTTGATCCGATGCAGGTCCGTGGCCCCCGTTCGCGCGCATTGCTGCTTCAATAGCGGCTTCGCGCCCGGCTGCCGATCGCCCATGACCGACCCTTCCGACCTTTCCCACCTCGACGACGACCTGCCCCTGGTCCTGCTCGTCGACGACGAAGTGCGCTCGCTCGAAGCCATGCGCCGCACGCTGGACGAGGACTTCCGCATCCTCACCGCCGACGAGACCGACACCGCCCGCGAACTGTTGGGGCGGCACGCCGTGTCCGTCGTCGTCTGCGACCAGCGCATGCCCGGACAGACCGGCATCCAGTTCCTCAAGGAGGTGCGCGAGGCGTGGCCGGAGGTGGTGCGCATCGTCATCTCCGGCTACTCGGACAGCGAGGACATCATTGCCGGCGTCAACGAGGCCGGCATCTACCAGTACGTGCTCAAGCCCTGGGTGCCCGATCACCTGCTGCAGACCGTGCGCAACGCCGTCGAAGCACGCTCGCTGCACCAGGGCCTGCGCCGGCTGGAGCTGGACCTGCGCGCCGGCCCGGCCGCACTGCGCACCCGCCGACAAGAGCGCCAGCGCGAGGTGCAGGCCGCCTTCGACTTCGACCGGCTGGTGCGCGCGCCCGGCAGCCCGCTCGATGCGGTATGCGCCATGGCAGCCAAGGTGGCCCGCCACGACCTGTCGGTGATGGTGCTGGGCGAGTCGGGCACCGGCAAGGAACTGCTGGCGCGGGCCATCCACTACGCCTCGCCGCGCCAGGGCGGTGCCTTCGTCATCGAGAACTGCGCGGCCATTCCGGACACGCTGCTGGAGTCCGAACTGTTCGGCCACAAGCGTGGCGCCTTCACCGGCGCCGTGGACGACCACATCGGCCTGTTCCAACGCGCCAGCGGCGGCACGATCTTTCTCGACGAAATCGGCGAAACCTCGCCGGCCTTCCAGGTCAAGCTGCTGCGCGTGCTGCAGGAGGGCGAAGTGCGCCCGCTGGGCGCCGTGCGGCCCGTGCCCGTCGACGTGCGCGTGCTGGCCGCCACCCACCGCGACCTGGAGGCCGACGTGCACGCCGGCCGCTTCCGCGAAGACCTGTACTACCGCCTGGCCAGCGTCACGCTCGACATGCCGCCGCTGCGCGAACGACCCGGCGACATCCTGCCCATCGCCGACAAACTCCTGACGGACGTCGCGCGCGAGCTGGGCCGCCACGACGTGCGCTTCGACGACGACGCCCGCGCCATCCTTGTCGGCTACCCGTGGCCCGGCAACATCCGCGAGCTGCGCAACGAAATTGGCCGCGCCCTGGCCTTGAGCGACGGTGACGTGCTGCAGGCGCGCGACTTCTCGCGCAAGCTGCTGTCGGGCCGCACCGGATCCCCCGGCAGCGCGGCGGCACCTGTCGGCAGCGGCACCCCTCCCCTGCTGCCCGCGGCCCTGGCCAAGGGCACCCTGCAGGAGCGCCTGGACGCCATTGAGGCCATGGTGCTGCGCGAGGTCATGCTGCGTCTGCGCTGGAACAAGACGCAGGCGGCCAAGGAGCTGGGGCTTTCGCGCGTGGGCCTGCGCGCCAAACTCCTGCGTTTCGGCCTGGAATCGAAGTGAGCCGCCGTGAGTGCCCCCTTGTCCACCCACGAATCCACCGCCCCCGCCGTGCGCACCGGCCGCCCGTTGAACGTGCTGTGGCTGCAGTCCGGCGGCTGCGGCGGCTGCAGCATGTCGCTGCTGTGCGCCGACACGCCGGACTTTCACCGCATGCTCGCCGATGCCGGCCTGAACCTGCTGTGGCATCCCTCGCTGTCGCGCGCCAGCGGCGACGAAGTGATCGCGCTGCTGGACGACTGCCGCACCGGCCGCACCCGGCTGGACGTGCTGTGCGTAGAGGGCGCGCTGCTGCGCGGCCCCCGCGGCACCGGGCGCTTTCATCTGCTGGCGGGCACCGACCGGCCGATGACCCACTGGGTGCAGGACCTGGCGGCTGTGGCCACCCACGTCGTCGCGGTCGGTGCCTGTGCCGCCTGGGGCGGGCCCAGCGCCATCGGCGTGGCCTCCGGCGCCAACCCGACCGAGGCCTGCGGCCTTCAGTACGAAGACGAACACCCGGGGGGCCTGCTCGGCGCCGATTTCCTTGGCCGAAGCGGCCTGCCGGTCATCAACGTCGCCGGCTGTCCCACCCATCCGGGCTGGGTCATCGACACCCTGGCCGCGCTGGCCGCCGATGAACTGGGTCCCCAGGAACTCGACGCCCTCGGCCGCCCCCGCCTGTATGCCGACCAGCTCGTCCACCACGGCTGCACACGCAACGAGTACTACGAGTACAAGGCCAGCGCCGAGAAGCCCACCGACCTCGGCTGCATGATGGAACACATGGGCTGCAAGGGCACGCAGGCGCACGCCGACTGCAACACCCGGCTGTGGAACGGCGAGGGCTCATGCACCCGCGGCGGCTACGCCTGCATCAGTTGCACCGAGCCGGGCTTCCAGACCCCCGGCCACCCCTTCCACACCACGCCCAAGCTGGCCGGCATCCCGGTCGGCCTGCCCACCGACATGCCCAAGGCCTGGTTCGTCGCGCTGGCCTCGCTGTCCAAGAGCGCCACGCCCAAGCGGGTGAAGGTCAACGCCACGGCCGACCACGCGGTGGTGCCGCCGGCGATCAAGAAGACGCGCCGAGGCTGAACGCTGCGCACGCCCGCCATGCCACCCCCGTCCCCGCCTGCCCCGTTCAACCCGCCCTGTCCGTCCGCATGACCGATCCCTCATCCTCCGCCTCCCCACCGGTTGGCGCAGACACGCCTGCCTCCGGGCGCCTCGTCGTCGGTCCGTTCAACCGCGTCGAAGGGGACCTGGAAGTGCGGCTCGACGTGGCCGACGGCGTGGTCCGCTCGGCCCAGGTGGTGGCCCCCATGTACCGGGGCTTCGAGTCCATGCTGATCGGCCGCGACCCGATGGACGCGCTGGTGATCGTGCCGCGCATCTGCGGCATCTGCTCGGTGTCGCAGTCCGTGGCCGCGGCGCAGGCCTTGGCCGATGCGGCCGGCGTCACTCCACCACCCAACGGGCGGCGGGCGTGGGACCTGATGCTGGCCACGGAAAACGCGGCCGACCACCTGACCCACTTCTATCTGTTTTTCCTGCCGGACTTCACGCGATCGATCTACTCCGACCGGGACTGGCACGGCGAAGTCGTCCGCCGCTACACCCCCGGCTCCGGCACACGGCATCGCGCCGCCCTGGCCGCACGCGCGCGGGCGTTCGAGATCCTCGGCACCCTGGGTGGCAAGTGGCCCCACACCCACGGCCTGCACCCCGGCGGCACGTCCCGCGCCATCGAGCCCGCCGAGCGCCTGCGCCTGATCGGCAGGGTGCGGGAGTGGCGGGCCTTTCTCGAACAGACGACGATCGGCGCGCCGCTGGAAGAATGGCTCTCGCTGCGCAACGACCCCGAGTTGAAGGCCTGGGCAGCCCGGATCGGCACCTCGGCCGATCTGCCGCTGTTCCTGACCGTGAGCGAGGACACCGGTC
>CAYRBG010000274.1:0-4183 GCA_964422355.1 uncultured Sphaerotilus sp.
GAAGGGTCTTCCGGGCGAGGGGTGTCGTCGCTCATGACGTCGCTCCGAGGGTGGGGCGCGCCGGGCGGTGCATGCGGGGACGCTCATCCCGCAACTGCAGCTCGGGCGAGGAGAAGGGGGCCAGGCGTTCGAGGAAATCCAGCAGCTCCAGCACCGGCGAGGTCTTGAAGAAGCGTGCGGCCGGGATTTCCATCCAGATCTGGTCGGCGTAGGCGTAGTGCTCGTGAGGGCCGTCACCGACGCCGTCGGCGTTGCGGTCGAAGCCCTGGTAGGTGTCGAACCAGTTGCCTTCCCAGCGGTTGGATGCCGCGTTGCCGCGACCGGACTGAACGATGTCGGTCAGGTTGCCTTCGAAGATGTTGTCGTTGAAGACATTGCCGCCCAGCTCGCTGGTGAGCTGGATGGCGATGCCGTTGTACGCGAAGCGGTTGCGGACAAAGCGGATCGTGGTGTCGGGCTGGAAGGGAGAGATGTCCGAGCCGACGCCGATGGCGCTGTAGATGACCTCGTTGTCTTCGAGGAAGAGGTCCGAGGCTTCCTTGAAGCCCAGCGCCATGCCGGTGGCGCCGGTGGCGTGCGAGATCAGGTTGCGCCGTGCGCCGCCGCCTTCGCAGTACATGAAGTAGATGCCCACCGCGTTGTCGATGAAGCGGTTGTCCTCGATCACGTTGCGGTTGGCGAACATGAGGTGGATCGAGTAGCGGCTGCGGCGGCCTTCGTTGTGGCGGTAGATGTTGTCGTGCGAGTACCAGGCCACCATGTCGCGCGTGTCGGTGACGACGTTGCGCTCCAGCAGGTTGCGGTGGCTGTACCAGAGCCGGATGCCGTCGCCGCGCACGCCCAGTTCGGCGTCCTTGGAGCGCACATGGTTGGCGCGCAGCACGTTGTCGTTGGACTGCTTGAGGTCGATGCCGAACAGGCAGTCGGCGATGCGCACGTCCTCGATGAGGTTGCGGTGGCCGCGCACGTTCAGACAGGCGTCGTCGGAGTCGTGCGAACCGCCCGAGCCGGTGATGGTGAGGTGCTTGAGGGTCGCGCCGTTGGCTTCCAGCACGAAGACCGTGCCCTTGTCGCCGCCGTCGATCACCACTTCGCCCTGCCCAATGACGGTCAGCGGCTTCTTCATGTGTACCGGCCCGGCGTAGCGGCCAGACGGCACGTTGAGCACGCTGCCTTCGGGGGCGGCGTCGATCAGCTGCTGCAGCGGCGTCAGGCCGTGGATGCGAGGGTCGCGTTGAAACAGCGGGATCAGTTCGACCGGCTTGTCGACGTTCACCCGGGGCGCGGTCGACAGGTCGACCGTCGAGCCCTGTCGGCCTTCGTCCTCATCACCGGCCGAGCGCGGGTCGCCCAACTGCGTCGCCGCCGCCGTGGCCAAGGCCACGGCCAGCAGCGGCGCGGTCAGCGCCCCGATCCAACGTCTGGCACGAAAGCTCACGCGGCATCTCCTTGGGTTCCCGCTTCGCGCAACTGCTTGCGGCGCAGCAGGGCGGCCAGCACCAGACAGGCGGCCGTCACGAGCAGCAGGGCGTAGCCGTAGTGCGGGTAGGAGAAGGTCGAGAACTGCGCCACCTTGCCTTCACCGAACACCGTGGGCATGAAGGGCTTGACCGTGAAGGCGCCCCAGGGGTGCAGGTTGTGCCCGAAGAACCACAGCCACGCGGCGTATTCGATGACGAAGGCCACCGGCAGCACGGCGGGAATCAGCGCGAGCAGCAACTCGAAGACCCTGAATTTGGCCGCGCCGATCACGAACACCGCCATGAGCAGCATGGTGGCGCCGATGACGATGTTGGTGATGAGGGTGACGTTCTCGCCCCAGGCGCGGATCTTGTCGGGCTCCTTGAAGAAGGTGCCGGCCTCTTCGACATAGCTGGCGACGTGGCTGGCCAGATGGCCGAGCACCCACTGGTCCACCACCATCCAGGCGGCCACGCCGGCAAAGCCGAGCGCGAGCACCATCGTGCGGGCCTTCTTCTGCAGCGTGGCAAACGCCACCAGCATCACGCCGAACAGTCCGAAGAAAAATTTGGACAGCGGCTTCTCCACGGGCGCGCCGGTGGAAATGGGGAACATGCCGACGTAGTGGTTGATGGTGTTCATCTCGTGAACACAGTCCAGACCCTTGGCGTGCTTGTTGACGTCCTGATTGCGGTCGAGAATGGGGTTGTAGCGGCCTGTGCCCTCGCCCATGTCTTCCTGCAGGGTCTCGTTGGCGAGCTGGGAGCCTTTGATGGCGGCCTTGCAGCCGTTGTGCACGCCGTCAATGTGGAAGTGGATGCGGATGCCGTCGGGGAAGGCATCCTTGGGATAGTTGGGGGCCGTGAGGGACACCCACCAGATCGGAGAAAAATAGGCCACCACCATGGCCACGAGTGCCACCGCGGTCAGCAGTCTGATCAGGCGGTGGGTTCGGGTGGAGTCGGTCATCTTGAACACCTTTCAGGGCGGACGAGCCCCGTGACAAACCCGACGCGGGCCGGTCTGGCCGGCATCGGGGCGTAGACAGAAAAGCGCTGGACCGACTTATTTCTTCTTGCCGCCGGCCTTGCACATGGCACCGGGCATCACCAGGCTGGACTGGTAGGCCGAGATGGCCACCAGCTGGTCGTTGGTGTAGGGCTTGATGACCTTGACCATGTCCGGGTTGGCGTTGCGGCGGTGTCCGTCGCGGATCTCGGTCATCTGACGCAGCAGGTACTTGTAGTGCTGGCCGGCGATCACCGGGTAGAACTTTTCCTTGTTGCCTTCGCCGTTCTTGCCGTGGCATTCCAGGCACTGCTTTTCATACAGCTCCTTGCCCTTGGCGATTTGGGCGGCGGCGTCCTTGCCTTCATAGGCACCGTGGCTGGTCGGGATGCACAGGCTGTTGATGTAGGCGGCGGCGTCGGCCAGTTCCTGCGGGTCGGTCAAGGAGATGGCGAACGGGTACATCGTCGGGTTGTCGCGCAGGCCGGCGCGGATGTCGGCCATCTGCTTGATCAGCACGGTGGAGTGCTGGCCGGCGAGCTGCGGGAAGGTGCCGTCGGGGCGACCGGCGCCCGAGGGCAGGTGGCAGGCACCGCAAACCTCATAGGCTTCCTCGCCATTTTTGACGTTGCCCTTCAGCTTTAGGGCCTCCATCTTCTCGCCCTCCTGGGCGTTCCATTTGTAGTCTTTGCCCTCGATGCCGGTCTTGTGCGGGGCGGGCGGGCCGGCAAAGGCCACGGCGGCGGAGAGCAGGGACAGCGTGAACAGGGTCTTCAGGGTGGACATGAGCGTTCTCCCGATGGATCAGGGCTTCTGGGTGGCCAGCCATTCGGCGATGGCCTTGATTTCGGCATCGGACACCAGGTGCATCACGCCCTTCATCGCGGCGCTGTTGCCGTTGGCACGGGCGCCGCTCTTGATGTCGAGCATCTGCTTTTCGATGTACTTGGCGTTCTGGCCGGCGACCTTGGGGTAGTCGGGCATCAAGGGCTTGTTGCCTGCGGGGCCGTGGCAGGCGTTGCAGGTCTTGTCCTTGTACAGGGCGGCACCGTCGGCGGCGTGGGCGGAGACGGAGAAGAGGGCACCCAGCATGGTGCCGATGATCAGCAGTTTCATGGGATCGTCCTTGAGGGCTGGAGGTGGGGGTAGGGGCAGGATAGGTTGGGGGGCTGGGCCGGCGCGTTGAACCAAGTTAAGGATTTCGACGCACCGGATCCAGATCAAAAAGGGGTGGATCGCTCCACCCCTTCTGTGTTACGGAAGGCCGTAGTGGGCTGTCACTTCACCTTCTTGGCGCCCTTTTGCTCCAGGAAGGTCTTGGCACGCAGACCCAGGTCGGCCGCCTTGACCTGGTACTGCCACACCTGCTCGGCCCACAGGTTGGCCTGATCCCAATCCTTGGCGGCGGCGGCGGCTTCGTGCTTGGCCTTCGCTTCCTTGGTCTTGCCCAGCTGGTCGGTCGCGTCTTCAACCATTGCGACGGCTTCCGGGTAGTCCTTGTAGTTCACGCTGGTGATGTAGCCCACCACCGAGTCGATCACGGCCTGCGTGTCGGCCACCTTCTTCAGGGTCTTCTTGTAGTCGGCCTCGGTGTAGTTCGCTGCGGCTGCGGCCGTCCTGCTCGGCTTCCAGCCCTTGGGCTTGACCAGCAGGTAGCCCTGCATCTCCAGGTGCAGCGCCGAGCAGAACTCGGTGCAGTAGTACGGGTACACGC
>CAYRBG010000275.1:0-4175 GCA_964422355.1 uncultured Sphaerotilus sp.
CAGGCCGTGACGGCCGACCTGGGCGGGCTGGGCCTGTTCGGCGTGGAGCTGTTCGTCAAAGGCGATCAGGTCTGGTTCAGCGAAGTCAGCCCGCGCCCGCACGACACCGGGCTGGTGACGCTGGCCACGCAGTGGCAAAGCGAGTTCGAACTGCACGCCCGCGCCATCCTGGGCCTGCCGGTGGACACCCGCCTGCGCAACCCCGGCGCCAGCGCCGTGATCTACGGCGGCGTGGAAGCGGTGGGCATCGTCTTTGACGGCGTGGACGAGGCGCTGCGCGTGCCCGACACCGACCTGCGCCTGTTCGGCAAACCCGAGAGCTTCGTCAAGCGCCGCATGGGTGTAGCCCTG
This sequence comes from uncultured Sphaerotilus sp., assembly GCA_964422355.1. Lineage (GTDB taxonomy): Bacteria > Pseudomonadota > Gammaproteobacteria > Burkholderiales > Burkholderiaceae_C > Sphaerotilus. The sequence goes on from CAYRBG010000275.1 coordinate 352, forward strand.
GCGCGCGGCGCCACGACCGACGAGGCGCGCGAGCGGGCCAAGACGGCGGCCGCCTGCGTGCGCCCCCGCCCGGCCGAGGCCTGATCGGCCGAACCTCTGATCTTCAACAATACTTTACCGGTGGGGCCGGAAACCCCGGGACGGGCGACGGGTCACTATAGGGTGTCCCTCAAAGATTCGCTGAACAGCGAAGCCGGCCATGTCCTTCCACCCCTTCCCTGCGCGGTTTCTTGATCCTGCCCGACCGCATGCCGTGCGTCGTTGGGTCGGGGCTGGGACGTTTCTCGCCGGTGTGGTCGCCCTGAGCGGCTGTGTCGTCGCTCCCGTGCCTGCGAGCGCACCGCCGCCCGTGGTGCGCGTTCAACCGGTGCCTCAGCCGATGGTCGTGGCGCCGGCCCCCGTCGTGGGTCCGCAAGGCGGGCCGCTGTACTTCTATCCGCAACGCCAGCAAAGCGCCGAGCAGCAGGACCGGGACCGCTACGAGTGCTACCGCTGGGCGGTGCGTCAGACCGGTGTGGACCCCGGCATGCGGCCGGTCCAGAAGGTGGACGCCGACGCCCCGCCGCCGACCGTGGCGCGCGACGGCAGCGGGGCCGCCACCGGAGCCGTGACGGGCGCCGTATTGGGCGCAGCCATGTCTTCGCCCCGGCACGCCGGCAGCGGCATGGTGCTGGGCGCCATCTTCGGTGGGCTGATGGGCGCCGCCGCCCAAGAAAGCCAGGCCCAGGCCATCGAACGCGAATGGCAGGCCGAGCAGGACCGGCGGCTGGAGCGCCAGTCCCGGGCCCACACCCAGGCGCAGGAAAGCTTTCAGCGCGCCATGACGGCCTGCATGGTCGGCCGCAACTACACCGTGCGCTGAACGACCGCACACCGACGGAGTTTTGCCATGTCCGCTCTGACCTTTGATCCGTCCTCCCTGAGTGGCCGGCACACGGTCCGGTCCTTGCTCGGAGCCACGTTGCTGGCCCTGGGCCTGGGTGCCGCGGCCGTGCCGCAGGCCTGGGCCCAGCACCGTCACCCCGGTCCACCGATGCGAGGTGGTCCGGGGTGGGGCTACCGTCCGGGCTACATCCGTGTGCTGCCGGCCATGGCCACACTCGTGACCATCGGTGCCATCTCCTACTGGTACGCCAACGGCGTGTACTACCGCTCCCTGCCTGCAGGCGGCTACGAAGCCGTGCCACCACCGGAAGGCGATGTGCCGCTGCCCGCCTCACCGGAACGGCTGTACATCTACCCCCGCAACGGCCAGAGCGCCGAGCGCCAGGCCAGCGACGAGTACGAATGCCACAAGTGGGCCGCCCGACAAAGCGGCTTCGATCCCATGGCGGTCGCCGACGGCACGGCGCCTGCCGGTGCTGCGGACGCTACCCGCCGCAACGCCTACCAGCGCGCCCAGACGGCCTGCCTGGAAGGTCGCGGCTACACCGTGCGTTGAACCCCATCCCAATGAACACCCACCCCTTTTCTGAAGGAGTCTTCATGTCCTCTTCCGCTTCTTTTCTGCGTCGCACGGCCGTGGCCACTGCCCTGATCGTCTCCGGTGCCTGCGTTGGACTGCCCGCCTGGGCTCAGGCCGCTTCGTCGCCGGATGCTGGCGCCCGCCCCGCCCCCACCCAACGCCCGTGGAAGGGCCCCGCTGGCGGCCAAGCCACCTGTCCCCACGGCATGGGCATGGGTATGGGCATGATGGCCGGTCCGGGGGGCACCCAAGGCGCAGGGGGCACCTGGATGGGCACCGGCCGCAAGGCCGAGCGCTGGATGAACCGCCTGCAGCTCACCGAAGAGCAGCGCAGCCGCATCCGCGCCATCCATCAGGGCACCCACGCCGACATGCTTCAGCAGCAGCAAGCCATGCGCACCCACCATGACCGCATGCAGACGCTGCTGACGGCCCCCGAGGTGGACGCCGCCGCCATCGAAGCCGAACGCAAGGCGGGCCTGGCCCTGCACGACCAGATGAGCAGGCGCATGGTTCAGGCCCAGACCGAAGTCAGCCGCGTGCTGACCCCGACCCAGCGCGCCCGGCTGACCGAGCAGCGTCTGGACCGCCAGGCCGGCGTCGGCCGTCCCGCACCGGGGGCAAACCTGGGCCCCAGCGGCGAGCCGCGCCGCCGTCACCACGGTGGTCCCGGCATGGGCGGGATGGGCGGTATGAACGGCATGGGCCCCGGGATGGGCGGCATGGGGCCAGGCGCAGGTGCGGGCACACCGGCGGTGCCGCCGGCCGCATCGGCTCAGCCCTGAAAAGTCGGGTTCCCGCGGGCTCCGCAGGCCCGCCTTGAGCCATGCACTACAGTTCGGGTCGCCGAGCGCGCGACCCGATCCGGGTGAGACTCAAAGCTCATCCCCGAAGGCCGCGCGATCACTCGAACCGAATCCCGATCGAGGCGCCGCCTTCTCTCCCATGAGCTTTGAGATCACCCGACCGCACCCCGACGTCACGCACCTCGTGTTCAAGAACATGAAGGAGCTGACGACCTCGATGTTCCGCATCGAGGAGTACTACGAGAGCCCCTACGCTGCCATCAAGGGCCAGTACTTTTCGGTCGACGCCTTCATCGACGTCTACGCCGACGACGACGGCGACATCGAGTACTTCCGGTACTGGGACGGCTTCAACGTGCCGCGCGCCTCGGTCGAAGCCTTTGAGGCCCTGTTCCGCCCGCACGGACTGACCCCGCGCGAAGAGGCCGTGCTCCAGGCCTTCCACGCCGAAGGCACCAAGTACCTCATCGCCACCAGCCGCGACACCGAGTCGTCCACGGTCGATCACGAGATTGCCCACGCGCTGTGGTCGGTGGACGCCGGCTACCGCGAGCAGTGCCGCCAGGCCCTGGCCCTGCTGGAGCCGCGCACGCGCAAGTGCATCGTCAAGGCGCTGCTCAAGGCGGACTATCCCGACGACGAGGTCATCCTCGAAGACGAGATCCACGCCTATCTGAAGACCGACACCAAGAAGTGTCTGAAGAAGCTGCTGAGCAAGGCCGACAAAGCCATGACCGCCAACTACAAGGACGTGCGCAAGCGCCTGCGCGCCGTCGGCTGACCCGTCCGGAGTCTCCGGCGCGGCCTGCGTGCCCCGACAGGGCGAATTCGCCGGCCACCTCGCCCCGGGTCGGACCGGGGAACCACGGCAAGGCTCAGGGCTTCGGCGCTCTCGCCGTCAAGCCCTGCAGGCCCGCCCCGGCAGCAATGCCGGCCAGCGCCCACAGCATCTCGAAATTGCCCGTGCCCAGGCCCGCAATGGCCGGCCCCGGGCACACCCCGCACAGCCCCCAGCCAATGCCGAAGAGGGCCGCACCCACCACGGTGTTGCGCTCCATCACCGACACGTGGTGGCCGAAGTGCCCGCCCAGCAGCGGCTGCTTGAGCGCCCGCGGCACCCAGCGGTAGGCCAGCAGCGTCACCACCACGGCGCCGCCCATCACCAGCGTCAGCCCGAAGTCCTGGGCGTGCAGAAAGCTCAGTACCGAGGCTGGCTGCACCATGGTCGACACCGCCAGCCCGAAGCCGAACAGCACGCCTGCGGCCAGCACGGCCAACACCTGTCTTGCGTTCGTCATGGCTTCAGGCTCCTGCGAAGTGGCGCACCACGTTGGCCGTGAGGAAGGCCGTGGCCATGAAGGTCAGCACCGCCACCAGCGAGGGCCACTGCAGCGAGCCCAGCCCGCAGATGCCGTGCCCCGAGGTGCAACCGTTGCCCAGCCGCGCCCCATAACCCACCAGCAGACCGCCCAGAAGCAACTGCCACACCGGCAACCCCGCGGAGAGCCGATGGTCCGGCCCCATCACCCGCCACCACAGCGCCGCGCCCAGGA
>CAYRBG010000276.1:0-4152 GCA_964422355.1 uncultured Sphaerotilus sp.
GAGCCCAACTACATCGAGGGCATCCTGGAAGGCGGGGTGCTCGACGGCGAGGGCAACGACACCAATGCCGAAGGCGGCGGAGGAGACGCCGAGGCCGATCCGATGTACGACCAGGCCGTGGCCGTCGTGCTGCAGAACAAGCGGGCGTCCATCTCCCTGGTCCAGAGGCATTTGCGCATCGGATACAACCGTGCAGCACGCCTGCTGGAACAAATGGAGAAGTCCGGACTCGTATCGTCCATGGCCACCAATGGAAACCGGGAGCTGCTGGTCCCGACCAGAAACGACGAATGAATCTGATGGACGTGAAGACCCTGGGCCGCGCGAAGCCGCACTGGATGAGCGTGACCGTGCTGGCGGTTGGTTGTGTGTGGAGCGCGTCGGCGAGTGCGGATGCGGTGGGGGCCTTGGATGCCTTCGTGCAGGGCGTCAAAAGCGGCCGTGTGGCCTTCACTCAGACGGTGACCTCGCCCGATGGTGGGCGCAAGAAGGTGTCGACGGGCACCTTCGAATTCCAGCGCCCCAGCCGCTTCCGATTCGACTACGCCAAGCCGGTGGAGCAGCAGATCGTGGCCGACGGAGCCAAGGTCTGGATGTACGACCCCGACCTCAATCAGGTGACGGTGCGGCCTTATGACCAGGCCTTGGGCAACACGCCGGCGGCCGTGCTGTCCGGTGGCCGTCTGGCGCGTGATTTCGAGCTGAAGAATGAGCCCGACGAGGGCGGGCTGCAGTGGGTGTCGGCCGTGCCGCGCAAGCGCACCGAGGGCGGATTCCGCACGCTGCGCATCGGCTTCAAGGGGCAGGAATTGGCGGCCTTCGACATCGTCGATGGGTTTGGCCAGCGCTCGCGCCTGGACTTCTCTCGCATCGAGTCCAACGTGGCCCTGGCGGCCAGCCGCTTCCAGTTCACGCCGCCGGCCGGCGCCGACGTGCTCAAGCCCTGAGGCCGGGGCGTCCATCGGTGCGAAGATCGCACCATGGATGATCTGTTTGCTGATGCTCCAGTTCCTGCACAGGCGCGCACCGGGTCTGCGGGGCGCGCCACCGCTGCTGCAGCGCCGGAGGCCCCGCTGGCCGAGCGCCTGCGCCCCCACCATCTTGATGAGGTGATCGGCCAGGCCGATCTGCTGGGGCCGGGCAAGCCTTTGCGGGTGGCGTTTGAATCCGGGCGTCCCCATTCCATGTTGCTCTGGGGCCCGCCGGGGGTCGGCAAGACGACCCTGGCCCGGTTGATGGCCGACGCCTTTGATGCGGTGTTTGTTCAGATCTCCGCTGTTCTTGGTGGGGTCAAGGACATCCGCGATGCGGTCGAGCAGGCGCGTGTGGCGCAGTCCCAGGGGCGACGCTGCATCGTTTTCGTCGATGAGGTGCACCGCTTCAACAAGGCGCAGCAGGACGCTTTTCTGCCGCACGTCGAATCGGGGCTGTTCACTTTCATCGGTGCGACGACGGAGAACCCGTCGTTCGAGGTCAACTCGGCGCTTTTGTCGCGGGCCACCGTGCATGTGCTGCAGCCGATCCGGGACGAGGACCTGAGCGCGCTGCTGGACCGTGCCTGTGCGAGCCTGGGCGCGCCTCGACCCACCGACGCGGCGGTGACCCGCCTGATCGCCTACGCGGATGGCGATGCGCGGCGCCTGCTCAACACCTTCGAGAATGTCGTGCGGATGGTGGGCACGGCCGCTCCGCTGGGCGAGGCGGAGCTGGAGCGCAGCCTCGGCGAGCAGTTGCGCCGCTACGACAAGGGCGGCGATCAGTTCTACGACACCATCTCTGCGCTGCACAAGTCGGTGCGGGGCAGTCATCCGGACGAGGCACTGTACTGGTTCGTGCGCATGCTCGACGGGGGGGTGGATCCGCGTTACATCGCGCGCCGGCTGGTGCGCATGGCGACCGAGGACATCGGCCTGGCCGATCCCCGTGCCTTGTCGCTGACTTTGGATGCCTCTCAGACCTACGAGCGCCTCGGCTCGCCCGAGGGTGAATTGGCCCTGGCCGAGGCGGTGGTCTATCTGGCCGTGGCGCCCAAGTCCAACGCCGTCTACAAGGCTTACAACGCGGCCCGGCGTTGGGTGAAGCAGGATGTGAGTCGGCCTGTGCCCCTGCACCTGCGGAACGCGCCGACCCGGCTGATGAAGTCGCTGGACTACGGCAGCGGCTACCGCTACGCCCATGACGAGGAGGGCGCGTATGCGGCGGGCGAGTCCTATTGGCCGGACGGCATCGGGGCCGACCTGCGCTTCTACGAGCCGGTGCCGCAGGGCCTGGAGATCCGCATCGCCGAGAAGCTGGACCGGCTGCGGCAGCAGGATGCGCAGGCGCGACAGAATGGGCGCTCGGCAGAGGGCCCACTGGAGGGGGATGGCATGCAAGAACAAGGAGCAGCGTGATGGCGGTGATCGTGGTGATCAATCCCAAGGGCGGGGTCGGCAAGTCGACGGTGGCGACCAACTTGGCCGGGTATCTGGCGCATCGCTGTTATCAGGAGCCGGGCGACGTGCTTCTGGGAGATGTGGACAGGCAGGGCTCGGCCAAGTTCTGGCTGTCGCTGCGTCCACCCAAGCTGGCGCCGATCGGGCTTTGGGAAGTGAGTGCCGACGAGCTCGGCAAGGTGCCCAAAAAGGCCCGCCATGTGGTGCTGGATACGCCCGCCGGCCTGTCGGGCAAACGGCTCGATGCCGTGATGGAAAAGGCCGATCAGGTGATCGTGCCGATGCAGCCCAGCATTTTCGACATCCATGCGACGCAGGACTTTCTGGTCACCCTGTCGGCGCGGCGCAAGCATGCGAGGGTGCCTCTGGGGGTGATCGCCAACCGGGTGAGGGAGAACACTTTTGCGGCTCAGCAGTTGTCCGCCTTTCTGGCGTCACGGGGTGTCGGCGTGCTGGGACAGCTTCGCGATACCCACAACTATCTGCACCTGGCGGCTCATGGCCTGACCCTGTGGGATGTTCCCGAATCTCAAGTTGTTCGGGACCGAGAGCAGTGGGGGCCGATCGTTCAGGCCTTGGCGATCGACGACTGAATTTTCGGTTTCCAGTGAAGGTGGCCCCTGCAACCCGGTGTTGTGGGGGTGGGGTGCTTCGCGACAATGAAAACAAAAGCAGTACACATGCTTCATTCAATGCGCCCTGGTGTGGCGCTCGCTCAGGGGACTTTGCCATGAAAGTGTTGGCCGTTGACGACCATCCACTGATCCTGTCCGCTTTGGAGTTGGTGCTGGCAGAACTGTTTGACGAGGTGGAATTGATCGGAGTGTCGACCTCCGATGAAGCCAGAAAGCTGCTGCGATCGCAGCGCAATTTCGGCCTGATGCTGCTTGAGCTGCGTCTGCGCGATGGTCAGGGCATGGCCTTGCTCAATGAGGTGATCCACCGCGATCCCGATTTGCCGGTGGTGATTCTGTCCGGATCGGACCGGGCTTCGGATGTGGTGCTCGCCATCGACGCTGGCGCCGCGGGGTACGTGCCCAAACGTGCATCCAACGAGTTGTTGCTGGAGGCCCTGCAGGTGGTGATGGCGGGCGGGGTGTATTTCCCTCCCTTGCGGTCTCACCTGTACTTCGGCCCTGCGGGGGCCGAGCGGGCGCAGTTCCAAGGCGAGGCTGGGGTTCTGGGGCCCGTGTCGGCGGCGGCCACTTCGGCCGTGGTGGGGCGCGTGGAAGAGGAACTGCCCTCCGTGGCGACCTCGCCCCGATCGGTGCGCGCGGCCACATCGCGTGCCAATTCGTTCGAGGCCCTGGGGCTGACCCCTCGGCAGTGTGAGGTGCTGACTTTGCTCATGCAGGGCAAGGCCAACAAGGTCATCGCGCGCGACCTCGGCCTTTCGGTCGAGACGGTCAAGGACCATGTCGCGGCCGTGTTGCGTTGCCTGGGCGTGGCTTCGCGCATGCAGGCCGTTCTGGCGGTCGGGCAGTGGGCGGTGCCGATGGGTGCCATGCGCCGCCGAGCTTGATTCGGCGGGCGGGCCCCCGCATACAATCGCCGTCTTTCAGCAACTTCCATGGAAGGGCATGCGGTTTCGACGCATGCTGCGGGTGATTCATGTCGATGCACGACCGAGACGGCAAGATCTGGATGGACGGCGAGATGGTGGACTGGCGCGATGCCAAGATCCATGTGCTGACCCACACGCTGCACTACGGCTGCG
>CAYRBG010000277.1:0-4097 GCA_964422355.1 uncultured Sphaerotilus sp.
TCGGCAGATGCTTGCGCAGCACCGCCAGAATCACGTCGCGGTTGCGGTCGCAGGATGGGGCGTGTGGCTTCATCGGACGAAGAGGGCAGCCAATGAACGGCCACCTTACTGAGGCAAGGTCCGCCAGTATCGCAAGAGGTTACGCAAGGCCTCCGGCTTGTTCGTGGGGGACGCTGCCCCTGACTGATCGGCCTGGTTCACGCCATGACAAGACGCACACACGCGCACCTCCCCAGGCTGGAACGTGATCCAGACGCGCTCCCGAACCACGGCGTTGCCACCCGCATCCGTTGTCTGCCAGGTCAGTGCTCGACGGGCAGGGACGAAAGCGGCGGTGGATCCGTCGGCAGCGATCTTGACGCTGCCCGTGGGGCCGCTCGTGTTGGGCACGTTCATCCCAGCCGCATCATGCAGCGGCTGCGCAATGGCCCGCCGTCCCGTTCCGCCGGTGTACCCGCGGATCTGATCGGCCTGCAGAATCTGGTAGTGCGAAATGTCGTAGACCTTGCCGCCGTTGCCCACCTTCTTGACGCCCCCTGGCACCTGCAGATTGAACGGCTGCTGGCGGTCGGCGCGGTCGCGGGAGGTCTGGTTGCGGGTCACGATCAGGGCCAAGTTGCGGGCCTTCATCCAGGCCCTCAGCGCAGACTCGTCGATCCCCTCTTCCGACAGAATGCTGCGCTCCGGAGATTCCAGCGATCCTTCGACCCGGGCCGTGGGGCGGGTCCGCGCCACCACTTCCACAGGATCGAGCTCCCAGAGCTTGCCGCTGTAGCTGACCTTGGTGTCAGGGCTCCACCAGCTCACCGACTTCGAGATGCCTCCCGTGAGAGCCGCTCCGGCCGTGTACCAGCCCTTGGCCGAGTTCAGGGTGAGATGCTTGAGCGAAAAATCGATCCCGGTCGCGCCGGCCACCGCCACGGAAGAGGTGTGACTGGCCACCAGGCCTCCACCGACCAAGGGCACAGGGGAGCGGTAGCGCCCATCGGCATGGCCAGGATCCGACACATCCTTGAAGGCCATCAACTCCGGATTCATCGTCAGATTGCCTTTGAAGCGGATCAGCGAGCTTGACCCCAGCTCGCCAAACTCACGACCATAAATTCCAATGAAGGTTCCTGGATTCGCCGGATCCTCCCTCAGCTGGAGTATTCCACCGTCGGCTCGAACCAGGCGCCGATTGGCCGTATACCCTGCGCTGGAAAAACCGCTCAAGGCCGAATCATCAGAAAAAGATTTATCGAAACCGCCCGGCATCATTTCATGCCGCCCAATATGGTTGAGGGTTTCTTCGCGCGTGCCGTCCTGGTTGATTTCCCAGGGCGTGAACAGGTTGTAGAGGTGCCGGGACACCGAACCATACGCACTGGCGCTGACCAAGCGGGGCTCCGGAAACACCTCCGCCGCAGCCACCTTTGCCGCAGCAGCGGCCTCACTGGCGTAATTGAAGGCGGTGGAGCCGGAAACGTCGGCCTGCTGGTCGCGCTGGAGGTGATCCCAGCGCGTGTAGATCACCCGCCCGACACTGTCCACGAAAGGCGTGAAGGCGCCGCTCACGCTGTGCGTGAGCAGACGGAGATCCCCGCTGCTGCGGTCCAGGCTCCAGATGCCGGTGTTGGTCGGCGTGCTCTCGTACTCGTCGAGTTGCGGGTACAGGTGCGCCTCTCCGCCGCGGGGACGGTCGGAGGTGAACAGGATGCGATCGTCGCTTCCGTAGAGCGGCGAGACGTTGTTGTAATCGGCCGGCTGGTTTTCAACCTTGGTGATCTTGACGGTCTCACCTTTGCCCAGGCCGGTCACTTCATAGATCTGCCAGCGTGTGCTGGGCTCGACATACTGCGACGTGGGTGCGCCCACGATCATGCTGAATACGGCCTTGGTGCCACTCCAGTGCACCGACGGTTCGCGGACCGCTATGGCCTTGGCCCCCTGCATCCCGTCCTGACCATACCCCGCTTCTGCTGTCAACGACCGCAACGCACCATCAGGGTAGCGAATCATCAGGTCACCTCCACGGGGCACCGTACGAGCACTTGGCAAATGATTACCGAAGGTCGACAAGCGGGCCGCGAAGTCCGTTGTCACTGGGACCTGTGTGGCGAACAAGACCGGATGCAGAAGCACGGGGATGGGACGATCAAATGCCTCCACCGACCCCGTCCAAACTGACGACCCAGCCAAGATCGCCCATAACCCAGTGTCGAAAAGGCTACGCGGAAAACGAGCGCGAAGGGTGACAGACACGACGGCATCTCCCCATGAGGAGCCAGCCGCGGCGCCGAGAGGCAACCGTCGCCCCTCGAAACCGTTCACTGCGGCAGCGTACGCCAGTATCGCAGCAGAGCACGCAGTGCCTCGGGCTTGTTGGCCGGGGATCCCCCACCCGACTGGTCCGCCTTGTTCACACCATGGCAGGACGCGCAGACGCGAACCTCACCCGGTTGGAAAGTGACCCAAACTCGTTCACGCACCACCGCATTGCCTCCACCATCGGTCGTCTGCCAAGTCAGCGCTCGACGAGCTGGAACGAACGCGGCCGTCGATCCATCGGAAGCGATCTTGACACTCCCCACAGGACCATTCGAATTGGGCACATTTACCCCGGCTGCATCGTGCATCGGCTGCGCAATCGGGCGGCGTCCCACAATGCCCGTATAGCCACGGACCTGATCGGCCTGAAGGATTTGATAGTGTGATATGTCGTACACCTTGCCAGCGTTACCAACGGTCTTGACCCCTCCCGGCACCTGAAGATTGAACGGCTGCTGACGATCTGCCCGATCACGAGAAGTCTGGTTGCGGGTAACGATCAGAGCCAGATTGCGAGCCTTCATCCAAGCCCGCAGAGCGGTTTCATCCACCCCCTCCTCGGTCAGAATGCTCTTCTCGGGGGACTCGATCGACCCCTCTGAGCGCGCTGTCGGTCGGGTCCTCGCGACAACTTCCACGGGGTCCAGCTCCCACAACTTGCCGCTGTAGCTCAGCTTGGTATCTGGGCTCCACCAACTTACCGCCTTCGTAATCCCGCCAGTCAACGCTGCGCCCGCTGTGTACCAACCTTTGGATGCGTTCACTGACAGCTGCTTAATGGAATAATCCAGACTTGACGCCCCTGAAACATTGGTCGTTTTGGTATGACTGGCCACCATGCCGCCAGTGGACAGCGGAACGGGGGAGCGATACCTACCGTCCGTGTGACTCGGGTCGGAAAGATCGGTGAAAACCATCAGCTCTGGATTCATGGCCAACGTTCCCTTGAATTTTATGAGCGAACTCGACCCCAGTTCACCAAACTCACGCCCGTAGATACCTATATATGTTCCGGGGTTTGCAGGATCTTCACGAACCTGCATGATTCCACCATCTCCGCGGATAGTCATCTTGTTCGAAGAATAACCAGCATTGAAGAAGCTCGAGAGTGAAGAGTCATTCGCAAAAGATCTCTCAAAGCTTCCCAATGTCATTTCGTGACGACCGACGTGATTAAGCGTTTCCTCTCGTGTACCATCCTGATTAATTTCCCAAGGAGAGAACAGGTTATAAGTATGACCAGACACCGCCCCGTAGACGCTCGTGCTGGATGCTCTCGGTTCTGGGAATACTTCTGCGGCAGCCGCCTTGGCAGCCGCAGAGGCCTCGCTGGCATAATTAAAAGCTGTGGAACCGGCGGCGTCTGCCTGCTGGTCCCGCTGCAGGTGGTCCCATCGGGTGTAAATCACCCGCCCAACGCTGTCGATGAAGGGTGAAAAGGCGCCACTGACACTGTGCGTGAGCAATCGCAAATCGCCGCTGTTTCGGTCCAAGCTCCAAATGCCCGTCGTGGTGGCGGTACTTTCGTATTCATCCAGCTGCGGGTACAAATGCGCCTCGCCGCCGCGCGGTCGGTCAGACGTAAAAAGAATGCGATCGTCCGTGCCGTAGAATGGAGAAACATTGTTGTAGCCGGCTGGCTGGTTCTCGATCTTGGTTATTTTTACTGTCTCCCCCTTGGCAAGACCTGTTACCTCGTATACCTGCCAACGGGTTGCCGGCTCGACATATTGCGAAGTTGGCGCCCCCACAATCATGCTGAACAATGCCTTTTCACCGCTCCAATG
>CAYRBG010000278.1:0-4091 GCA_964422355.1 uncultured Sphaerotilus sp.
CGAGCTCCTGCACGATCTTGCCGTTGCCGCGCACCGGGCCGTCCAGGCGCTGCAGATTGCAGTTGACGATGAAGATCAGGTTGTCGAGCTTCTCGCGCGCGGCCAAGCCGATGGCGCCCAGCGATTCCGGCTCGTCCATCTCGCCGTCACCGCAGAACACCCAGACCTTGCGCTTGCTCGTGTCGGCGATGCCGCGGGCGTGCAGGTACTTGAGGAAGCGGGCCTGGTAGATGGCCATCAAGGGGCCCAGGCCCATCGAGACGGTCGGGAACTGCCAGAACTCGGGCATCAGCTTCGGGTGCGGGTAGCTCGACAGGCCTTTGCCGTCCACTTCCTGGCGGAAGTTCAGCAGTTGCTCTTCGCTGATGCGGCCCTCCATGTAGGCGCGGGCGTAGATGCCGGGCGCACAGTGACCCTGGATGTACAGCAGATCGCCACCGTGGACGCCGTCGTCGGCGTGCCAGAAGTGGTTGAAGCCGGCGCCGAACATCGTCGCCACCGAGGCGAACGAGGAGATGTGGCCACCCAGGTCACCGCCGTCGTCGGGGTGCAGGCGGTTGGCCTTGACCACCATCGCCATGGCATTCCAGCGCATGTAGGCGCGCAGGCGCTCCTCGATCTCGATGTTGCCGGGGCAACGCTCTTCCTGATCGGTGGGGATGGTGTTGACGTAGGCCGTGTTGGCCGAGAACGGCACGTCGATGCCGGCCTGACGAGCTTGGTCGATCAGCTGTTCCAGCAGGAAGTGGGCCCGGTCGCCGCCTTCGGCGCCGATGACGGCCGCCAGCGCGTCCTGCCATTCACGGGTTTCCTGGGGATCGATGTCGGCCGCGGTGGCGACCTGGGGGGGAATCTCTGGCAATGCGGACATGGTGTGTCTCCTCGTGCTCTGGGCACAACCCACTAGTGTGGTGCGTCTACGCCGGAGATCGTCCGGCGCCCGGTGCGAAGTCTCGCACAGGTTCAATGCCATTTCAAATGGCGACCAACGTTTTCACCATAAGGAATTACCACAATGGGCTGCACTTCATGACACGCCCCCACGGTCGATAATTCCCGCCATGTCTCTGCCTCCTCCCCCGCCGGCAACGGAGCCGCGCGCCGCGACCCCTCATCGCCCGTTCTGGACTTGGTGGAGGGGCCTCTCCCCGTCACGGCAGGACCGCGTTGCCACACTGGCCCCGCTGCTGTCGGTGCTGCTGTTCCTGGCGGCCATCGTCTCGGCCTTCTGGTACCTGCGCAACGAAGAGATCGAGCGCGAGGTGGAGTCCGTCAAGCGAGACGCCGACCTGGTGCACCAGCAGATCCGCCTGCGCCTGATCGAAAACCAGGAACAGCTCGTGCGGATCTCCCGGGAGATCGGCACCCACGTCATCGATCCCATCCAGCTCACGGTGCAGGCCGAGTCGCTGGTGCGCACCCGCCCGGAGATCGTCGGGCTGAGCTGGCTGGGGCCCAATCGCGCACCCGTGGCGCGGTACGTGCCTCCGGACCTGCTCTCGACACAACCCGGACTGGTGCCGCGCAACCAAGGCAGCGATCCGCGGGTCGAAGAACTTCGGGCCGCCTTTGGTGACGCACGGGACCTGCGCGCACCCGTCTACAGCAAACCGGTGCGGCTGGACCGAAATCTGGTGACCTTCCAGGTCCACGTTCCCATCATTGACCAAGGGGAGTTTGTCGGCGTTCTCGTGGCCGAGTACTCCACCGAGTCGCTGCTGCGCTATCTGGTGCCGGCCGAGGTCACCCGCCGCCGCGTGATCAGCCTGGTGGAAGAAAGCGGCAGCGTGCTGGCCAGCACCGTTCCCTCGGCCGGAGACCATCCGCCCAACGCGGTCGTCTACACCACGCCCTTCTCCCCGGTGGGCCACGGCGTGCTGCTGCGCGGCGAGGGCTACCGCACGTCCGTTGGCCTGATCGGAAACACCCTGTTCTGGATGGTGGCCGCGCTGTCGCTGCTGACGCTGTGGATGCTGCTGGGCACCTGGCGCCACATGCGCCGACGCCTGCAGATCCAGGATGCGCTGGTGCAGGAAACCAACTTCCGGCGCGCCATGGAAAACTCCATGCTGACCGGCATGCGCACCATGGACATGGACGGCCGCATCACCTACGTGAACCCGGCCTTCTGCGCCATGACCGGGTTCGCCGAGACTGAACTGATCGGGCGGCTGCCCCCCTTTCCGCACTGGCCGCACAACCGCATCGAGGAGAACACCCGCATCCTGCGGCAGGAACTGGAAGGCCGCAGCCCCGCAGGCGGCATCGAAGTCAAGGTCATGCGCAAGGACGGCTCCGAGTTCGACTCGCGCATGTACGTCTCCCCGCTGATCGACGCCCGCGGCCAGCAGACCGGCTGGATGACCTCGATGACGAACATCACCGAGGCCAAACGCATCCGCGATCAGCTCACCGCGGCCCACGAACGCTTCACCACCGTGCTGGAGGGGCTGGACGCCGCCGTGTCGGTCGTGCCCGCCGGCCCGACATCAACCTCGGAACTGCTGTTCGCCAACCGCACCTACCGCCAGTGGTTCGGTTCGGACACCACCCTGCACCAGCAGCTTCATCCAGCCCCCTCTGGCGACGAGGACGAGCCCGCAGGTGCGCCGGTGCCCGCACAGCGGCACGAAGGGGACGCCCACGGCATCGAGTCGCGTGAGATCTACGTGGCCGCGCTGGAAAAGTGGTTCGAGGTGCGCTCGCGCTATCTGCAATGGACCGACGGCCGACTCGCCCAGATGCTGATCACCACCGACATCACCGCCCGCAGGCGTGTGGAGGAGATGGCGGCCCAACAGGCCGAACGCGCCCAGTCCACCAGCCGTCTGATCACGATGGGCGAGATGGCCTCCTCGGTGGCTCACGAACTCAATCAGCCCCTGGCCGCCATCACCAACTACTGCAACGGCATGGTCAGCCGCCTGCGCAGCGGCAACCTCAGCGAAGAAGACATGATCGGCGCGCTGGAAAAAACCGCCAAGCAGGCCCACCGCGCCGGGCAGATCATCCACCGCATCCGGGCCTTCGTGAAACGCAGCGAACCTCAGCGCCAGCCGACCACCGCCGCATCGATCGTCGAGGACACCCTGGAATTGGCCGGCATCGAAGTTCGTCGCCGCAACGTCACTCTGCTGAACTACGTCGCCCAGCGCCTTCCGGAGCTGATGGTGGACCCCATCCTGATCGAGCAGGTCCTGCTCAACCTGATCAAGAACGCGGCCGAGGCGATCGACAACGCCCAGTTGCCCCCCTCGCGCCGCAAGATCGAGCTGCGCGTCGTGCCCAAGTTCGACGCCGAGCTGGGCGGGGCCATCGAGTTCAGCGTGCGGGACTCCGGCCCCGGCATGCCCGAAGACGTGCTGCGTCGCATCTACGAAGCCTTCTTCTCGACCAAAACGGACGGAATGGGCATCGGACTGTCGCTTTGCCGCTCGATCATCGAGTCCCACCAAGGGCGGATCCGTGCAGAGAACCTCTACAATCAAGGAGTTGTGGTCGGGTGCTGCTTCACCTTCTTGCTGCCGGTGAGTCACCTCGGCGAGTCCACCAAACCCATAGAGCTGACATGAGCCTCATTCCAAAAAAGGGAACGGTCTACGTGGTCGATGACGACGAAGCCGTGCGCGATTCGCTGCAGTGGTTGCTGGAAGGCAAGGACTACCGCGTCAAGTGCTTCGAATCCGCCGAAGCCTTCCTCTCGCGCTTCGACCCCCGCGAAGTGGCCTGTCTGGTCACCGACATCCGCATGGAAGGCATGAGCGGCCTGGAACTTCAAGACCGCCTGCTGGAGCGCAAGAGCCCGCTGCCCATCGTCTTCATCACCGGCCACGGCGACGTGCCCATGGCCGTGAACACCATGAAGAAGGGCGCCGAAGACTTCATCGAAAAGCCCTTCAAGGAAGAAGAGCTGGTGTCCCTGGTCGAGCGCATGCTCAACCACGCCCGCAGTGCCTTCTCCCAGCAGCAGGAACAGGCCAGTCGCGACGCCCTGCTCTCGCGCCTGACCACCCGCGAATCGCAGGTGCTGGAGCGCATCGTTGCCGGCCGTCTGAACAAGCAGATCGCCGACGACCTGGGCATCAGCATCA
>CAYRBG010000279.1:0-4045 GCA_964422355.1 uncultured Sphaerotilus sp.
CGGCGTAGTGGCCGCGGTCGATGTCGGCGACCGACAGTTCGGCCTTGTAGATGGTTGAGCGCAGAGCCATCCGAGGATTCTAGGTGGCCGTGGGATGGGCATCTGCGGCATGCCGCAGCGACGGCTTCAGGGATCCAGACCATCCGGATCTGCCCGCAAGATCAGCCGTGCCAGATCGGCCGCATGCCCGGTGCCGGTCTTTTCGGTGATGCGCTGCCGGTGCACGTGGACGGTGTTGTCACTGATCGCCAGCAGGCGGGCGACCTCTTTGTTGCTGTGGCCCATGGCGATCAGGCGTGCCACCTCCCGCTCGCGCGGCGACAGGCGCTCGAACAGTGCAAGGGCCTCGTCCCGCCGGGAGCGTTCGCGCTGGGCCGCCCGGCTGGCGTCGACCGCATGGGCCACCGCATCCATCAGGGCCTGGGCCTTGAAGGGCTTTTGCAGGAAATCCAGGGCGCCCGCCTTCATGGCCTGGACGGCCTGTTCCACGTCACCGTGACCGGTCATGAACACGATCGGCCAGGGCGAGCCTGCGGCGGTGAGGCGCTGTTGCAGCGCCAGACCGCTGATCCGGGGCATGCGGATGTCCAGCAGCAGGCAGCCGCCTTCGGGTCCGGGTGTCGGAGCGGCGTCCAGAAAGGCTTCGGCCGACGGGTGCCCGACCGCCTGCCAGCCGCCGTCTTCCAGCATGAACAGCACCGACCGAAGAAAGGGTGCGTCGTCGTCGATGACGTGAATCAGGGGCGTGGGGGTCATGGCGAGGTTCCGTGTGCCGGCAGGAGGACTTCGAACACCATGCCGCCCGTGTGCAGCGATGCGTCGACCGGTCGGGCGCGCAGTATGCCGCCGTGGGCTTCAACGATGCGCTGGCAAATCGGCAGGCCGAGGCCGAGGCCGTCGGCCTTGGTGGTGAAAAAGGGCTCGAAGAGGCGGGCCTGAGCCTGGGGCGACAGCGGCGGACCCCGGTCTTCGACCGCCAGGCATGCCTGGCCTTCCTGGAGCGACACGGTCAGCGTGAGGGTGGGAGGGGTGTCGTCCGAGGCTGTGCGCTGCGCGTCGAGGGCGTTTTTCAGCAGGTTCAGCAGCACCTGCTGCAACTGGCGGGTGTCTCCCTGAATCCAGAGATCCTGTCCGGAGGGAGGGACTTCGAGGCGGACGTCCGGTGCCTGCGTCTGCATGCCGCGGAACAGGGCGATCGCCCGCTCGGCCAGGTCCACGGCCTGCAGCCGTTCGCGCTGGGGGGCGCGGCGACGAGCAAGCTCCCGGATGCCGCCGAGCACCCCGGCGGCCCGATCGGCTTGACCGGCAATGTCGGCCAGCGCCTGCTGCAGGGCCTCGTCCGAGAGGGTCTTCTGCGCGGCACGGCGCTTTACGCTGGCGGCGTAGTTGGCGATTGTCGCCAACGGCTGGTTGAGTTCATGTCCCAGCGTGGCCGACAGTTCCCCCAGGATGGACAGTCGCGCGAGATGGTCCATCGCTTCGTGCTCCTGCTCCAGTTGCCGAGCCAGACGGTCCTGCTCGGCCAGGCTGCGGGTCAGCTCTGCCGTGCGACGCTTGACGAGCACTTCGACGCGCAGGGTGTAGGCCAGTCCAAGCAGCACCATGGCCAGCACGCCGGCCGGCACCCACCAGTAGCGCCGGACCAGGGCTTGCCAGCGTGTTTCCCGCAAGAAGCGATAGGGCTCGACCTGCAGCACGCGCAGGACGTCGTGCACGCGCTGGTAGTCCGCCGGCACGGACCACCGTAGGCCACCTTCGTCGGGCGGCAGGTCCAGCAGGGTGGTCAACACTTCGCGGGACAGTGACGGTGCCGTGCGCGGCAGGGCGGCGAAGGCCCAGCCCGGATACAGCGGCGAGGACGCCTGGCAGGGCAGGGCTCCCGTCGGTTGGGCACCGATCACCTGTAGGGCCCCGGGCGCAAGGCGGCCCTCGCGCTCCCATTGCTCCAGCAGGCATGTGCGCACGATGCCGACGTCGGCGTCGCCGCGGAGCACCGCCTCGACCACGCGAAACATCGGGCTGCCGGTGAAGACACGTTGCACGGCCTGGGATTCGGCGTCCAGGCCCTCGCCCAGCCACAGGGCTGCCGCGACCTGGTAACCGCCGAAGGCCTGCTCGGCCACGGCCGCCACGCGCCGACCGCGCAGATCGGTCCAGCGTGTGGGTGGTGATGCGTCGGCACGCATCACCACCGTGGCCCCCACCGCGTGGGCGGGGTCTTCGTGTGAGGCGCTTTCGCTGCCGGCTTGGGTGGCGATGCGGGTGATGCCGTGGCGTGCTTCGAGCACGACGTATTGCCCCGGGTTGGTGACCACGAAGTCCAGCCGACGTTCCGCCACCGCCCGGTCCAGCTCGGCCAAGTTCAGGCGCTGCATCTGCCAGCGGCGCGTCGGCAAGCGCTCGGCCAGGGCGGACAGCAGCGGCTGCCAGGTGCGCTGCGTTTCGCCATCGTCGACGACCGACAGCACGCCCAGGTGCACCACGGGAGGGTCCGCTGGAGCGGTGGGGGCGGCAGGGGTGCCCAGGGTTGTGACCAGCCACACGCTCACCCACACGGCGGATCGGAGCTGCTTCACGAGGGGCTGGCGCGGGGGCTGCTTGGGCCGGAAGGAGGGCGGGGCCTGGCACCTGGACATCGTGAGGGGCGGTGTGATCGGAAAAAGGACTTTGACGGAGAAGGTCGCAGCGGGCGATAGCCCGATCCGGCTATCCCGATAGTCGCTCCGGGCAATGGGCAGGATGCCCCCTGGTTTCTAGCATGGGTCCACCTGAACGACGAAGCGGAAAACGATCATGAAAGCAACTGCAGCGATGGCCCTGAAGTTCGGCCGAGACCATGGATGCCGGATATGGGTGGGGGTTGCCTTGGCGGTGCTGGAGCTGTCGGCCGGGGCGGCCGATCCGGCGCCATTGCGTGTGAGCCTGATTGGCCGCGAGGTGCCCGATGTCTCGACACTGCCGCCGGGGCCGCAACGCGAGCTGGTTGTGTACGGACAGGAGCTGGCCACGCGTACCTTCGCCCACATCGGACCCGAGGTTGCAGATCCGCGTCGGCGTCTGGCCGGCAACAACCTGGCGTGCACGTCCTGCCACCAGCAGGGGGCGAGCAAGCCCTATGCGATGCCTTGGGTGGGGGTCTCGGCCACGTTTCCCCAGTACCGGGCGCGGGAGGACGACATCAGCACGGTGGAAGAGCGTGTCAACGGGTGCATGCAACGCAGCATGAGCGGCAAGCCCCTGGCTCTGGACTCCCGCGAGATGAAGGCCTTTGTCGCCTACATCGCTTTTCTTTCCAAGGGCATCCCGGTGGGCGCCCAGGTCGAGGGGAGCGCCACGCTGCAGAGCAAGGTGCCCAACCGCCGGGCCGATCCCGCAGCCGGCCAGCAGGTCTACGCCGCGAAGTGCGCGGTCTGCCACGGTGCCGAAGGCCAGGGCCAGCGGGTGGGCAAGGTCGGCGACGCCCAGGGCTACACCTTCCCGCCCCTGTGGGGCCGCGACAGTTTCAACACCGGTGCGGGCATGAACCGCATGCTGATGGCGACACGCTACATCCGCCAGAACATGCCGCTGGGCGCCAGCCATGCTGCGCCGCAGTTGAGTGATGACGAGGCCTACGATGTGGCAGCCTATGTGCTTTCGCAGCCTCGGCCGGAGAAGGCGCATCTGGAGGTTGATTTCCCGGCCCGATGGAACAAGCCGATCGACGCGCCGTTCCCGCCCTATGTCCTGGGATTCTCGGCCGACCAGCATCGTTACGGCCCCTTCCCTCCGATGGCCGAAAAGCAGCGACAGAAGGCGGCGGAGCGTGCGGCGGCGGCCGCGCAGGCGTCGTCACGCTGAAGCGGACTGCGCCGCAGTGTGCGTGAGAAACGCGACCCGGTGTTTCGGCATGGGCTGGTCGGTGCCGGTGGGGTAGACCTGATCCGGGACTGGGCCGCCTCCCGCTAGGATGCGGTGGATTGATCCATTCCCGGAGTTTTCATCGTGATTCTCGAAGTCGTCGACATCCGCATCCAGCCCGGCCGCCAAGCCGAATTCGACGAGG
>CAYRBG010000280.1:0-4042 GCA_964422355.1 uncultured Sphaerotilus sp.
GCGGCCCGACGAGCCCGACACCTTGCTGTACACCTCCAGCAGTCCGGTGCTGCAGTCAAGGCTGGGTGTGACGTCCGGGAAGTGACTGCGGTCGTTGTGCCACACCCTTGACCTGCGTCCTTGCGCGCCCTGCCCGATCGACACGTCGTGAGCTCCTCTTCTTCGACCCCTGCTTCGAACCACCGCTCGGCACAAGACGGTTCCCGCCGCCGGGCTCGCCGCGGATCCCGTGGCCCCAAAACACCTCGACGGATCCAGTGGGGAACTTGGTTCACGCTCACCCTGACCATCGGGGTCGCCTTCTCGCTGCATGTCTTAGCGGATCGCTGGTGGCCAGCCACCGTGATCATGTTCGCCCCGCGCTGGCCCTGGGCCCTACCGCTGTTGGTGCTGATGCCGTGGGCCTTGCTCCGAGCACGGCGCCAGCTTCCATGGCTGCTGTTGGCTGCAGTCATCTGGACGATGGGCATCGCCGGCTTCAATATCCCCACGGAGCCGACGGCCTGGATCCCCGGGGAAGCGCCTCACCAGCTGCGGGTGGTCAGCTTCAACATGGGGCAGATCCGCCAACCCGAAGCTGCATTGCTGGACCTTGTCGCGCAGGTGAATCCCGACGTGCTGGCCCTCCAGGAATGCGACCCCGACGCTGCCAGACACCTGGCCAATGCCGACCACTGGAACATCGTGTTGCACCAAAGTTCGTGCATCGCCACAAGGCTCAAAGTCATCGCCAGTGAGCAACGCGACCCCGAGGCCATCTGGAAACTCGGCGGCAGCGGCGTCAACGCCAAGTACGTTCTGGACCGGCAGGGCCAACCCTTCACCTTGGTCAACCTGCACCTGGAAACTGTGCGCGAAGGACTGCAAGGCCTGATTCGCAGCCGCGGCACCGACAGCGCCGAAATGACCAACAATCTCGCTCAGCGTGAACTCGAATCGGCGCTGGCGCGGCTGTACACGCGAGAGGTGAAGGGCCCGCTCATCGTCACCGGCGACTTCAACATCCCAGTGGAAAGTGCCATCTACCGACGTGAGTGGAGCGACCTCGGCAGCGCGTTTCACCTTGCCGGCTGGGGCACCGGGTACACCAAGCACACCCGCTGGCACGGCATCCGCATTGACCATGTGCTGGTCGGTCCGGGCTGGGAGGTCACCCGAGCCTGGGTGGGGCCGGACGTCGGTGGCGACCACCGGCCGATGGTGGCCGATCTTCGCTGGTCTGGCCCCTGATCCTCAAATCGACATCAAGGCCCGCACCCCGTTGGCCTGCATGTCGGCCCCGCGGCCCCGGGCGATGATCTCGCCGCGCTCCATCACCAGGTACTGGTCGGCCAGCTCCTCGGCGAAGTCGTAGTACTGCTCGACGAGCACGATGGCCATGTTGCCGCGGTCGGCCAGCATGCGGATGACGCGGCCGATGTCCTTGATGATGCTGGGCTGGATGCCCTCGGTGGGCTCATCGAGGATGAGCAGCTTGGGGCCGGCGGCCAGCGCGCGGGCGATGGCGAGCTGCTGCTGCTGCCCCCCGCTGAGGTCACCGCCGCGCCGGTGCATGAACTGCTTGAGGATCGGAAACAGCTCGAACAGCTCGGTCGGGATCGGCGTCGAACCGCTCTTGTAGGCCAGTCCCATGCGCAGGTTCTCTTCCACCGTGAGCCGGCCGAAGATCTCGCGCCCTTGCGGAACATAGCCCACGCCCTTGCGCACCCGCTCGTAGGGCACGTCCTTGGAGATGTCCTGGCCATCCAGCGTGACCGTGCCGGTCTTGATCGGCACCACGCCCATCAGGCTCTTGAGCAGCGTGGTCTTGCCCACGCCATTACGACCCAGCACGACCGTGACCTCACCCAACTTGGCCTCGAAATCGAGACCTCGCAGGATGTGGCTGCCGCCGTAGTACTGGTTGAGCCCTTCCACCTTCAACATGACGTTTCCTTCAGCGGCCAAGGTACACCTCCACCACCTTCTCGTTGGCCTGCACCTCACTCAGCTTGCCCTCGGCCAGCACGCTGCCTTCGTGCAGCACGGTGACGGTCTTGCGCCCCTCGGTGAGCTGGTCGACGAACTTCATGTCGTGCTCCACCACCACCAGCGAGTGCTTGCCCTCCAGCGACAGGAACAGCTCGGCGGTGCGCTCGGTCTCCTCGTCGGTCATGCCGGCCACGGGCTCGTCGAGCAGCAGCAGCTTGGGGTCCTGCATCAGCAGCATGCCGATCTCCAGCCATTGCTTCTGGCCGTGGCTGAGCAGTCCGGCCGAGCGCTGGGCCTCGCCGCGCAGGTGGATGAGCTGCAGGATCTCGCCGATGCGGTCGAGCTGCTCGCCGCTCAGGCGGTGGAACAGCCCGGCCCGCGCGCGGCGGTCGGCCTTGAGCGCCAGCTCCAGGTTCTCGAACACGCTGAGTTCCTCGAACACCGTGGGCTTCTGGAACTTGCGGCCGATGCCGATCTGGGCGATCTCGTTTTCGCGCAGGCGCAGCAGGTCGATGGTCGAGCCGAACGAGGCGGTCCCCGCATCCGGCCGGGTCTTGCCGGTGATGACGTCCATCATCGTCGTCTTGCCCGCGCCGTTGGGGCCGATGATGCAGCGCAGCTCGCCCACGTTGACCGTCAGGCTCAGCGCGTTCAAGGCCTTGAAGCCGTCGAAGCTGACGCTGATGTCGTCGAGGTACAGCGCCACGCCGTGGGCAAAGTCGGGCTCCAGGCTCTTGAGGACCCGGCCGAACGCGGCCCCCCGGTCGCCGGACCCTTGCGCCTCGGCTTCCTTGGCCTGGTGTTCGGCCCGCAGCCGGGCACCGGCCTCCATCAGATCGGGCGTCATGCGCGCGTCTCCTTCTTCTGCTTGAACCGATCGACCAGGCCCACCAGGCCCTGGGGCAGGAACAGCGTCACCGCGATGAACAGCGCGCCCAGGAAGTAAAGCCAGAACTCCGGGAACACCTGCGTGAACCAGCTCTTGGCCCCGTTGACGAAAAAGGCGCCGACGATCGGCCCGATCAAGGTGCCGCGTCCGCCCACCGCCGCCCAGATGGCGATCTCGATGGAAGCCGCCGGGCTCATCTCACCTGGGTTGATGATGCCGACCTGCGGCACGTACAGCGCCCCGGCCACGCCGCACATCACGGCGCTGAGCGTCCAGATGGCCAGCTTGTAGGCAATGGGGTCGTAGCCGGTGAACATGACCCGGCTCTCGGCGTCACGGATGGCCTGCAGCACGCGGCCGAACTTGCTGTTGACGATCCAGCGCGCCATCAGGAAAAAGCCGATCAGCGTCAGGCCCGTCAGCACGAACAACACCATGCGCGTCGATGGTTGCGCGATGGGTATACCCAGGATGCGCTTGAAGTCCGTGAAGCCGTTGTTGCCGCCAAAGCCCGTCTCGTTGCGGAAGAACAGCAGCATGGCGGCGTAGGTCAGTGGGACCGGCGAGGCGCGCTACGGCGCGGATATCCGCCTTCCTGGCATGGCGCATGCCTGCGGCGTCAGTTTTCGGGTGCCGCACGCGCGCTTTTCCGCGCTCGATACGGCGGCCTGCCTTGCCGTTCCCGGCGTGCTCGGCGTGTTCTCCGCGGCCGATCTGCCGGGCAGGCGCACGTTCGGCATGATGACGCCGGACGAACCGATATTTCCGGAAAGCGAAGTGAAATACGCGGGCGACGTCGTCGCGCTCGTCGTGGCCGAGTCTATTTCGGCGGCAAGGCGCGGCGCCGCCCTTGTGCGCGCCGAGCTGACCCCGCTGCCAGCGGTGTTGAGCATGGACGAGGCGCTTCTGGCGCGCGCGGTCGTAAACGAGGCGTATCCGGACAATATCTGCTCGCACGTGCACCTGACAAAAGGCGACCCGGAGCGCGGCCTTGCCGAGGCGGACGCGGTGATCGACGCGGTGTACGAGACGAGCCGCGTCGAGCACGCCTACCTCGAGCCGGACGTCGTGCTAGCCATTCCGCGTGGCGGCGATCAGCTGGAGATCCGCGGCTCGATGCAGCACCCGTTCTACACGCGGCAGGTGGTCGCGGACGCGCTCTCGCTGCCGCTCGAGAAAATT
>CAYRBG010000281.1:0-4002 GCA_964422355.1 uncultured Sphaerotilus sp.
AGGACCTGCGCACCGTGACCCAGGACAGCCTGCGCCGCGCCATCGGCATCGTGCCCCAGGACACCGTGCTGTTCAACGACACCGTGGGCTACAACATCGGCTACGGGCGCGCCGGCGCCACCCAGGAAGAGATCGAAGCCGCCGCACGCGCCGCCCACATCCACGACTTCATCCAGGCCCAGCCCAAGGGCTACGACACGGTGGTGGGCGAGCGCGGGCTCAAGCTCTCCGGCGGCGAGAAGCAGCGCGTGGCCATCGCCCGCACCCTGCTCAAGAACCCGCCGATCCTGATCTTCGACGAGGCCACCTCCGCCCTGGACTCCGCCAACGAGCGCGCCATCCAGGCCGAGCTGCACAGCGCCGCCGAGGGCAAGACCGCTCTGGTCATCGCCCACCGCCTGAGCACCATCGTCGATGCCCACCGCATCGTCGTTCTGCAACACGGTCGCGTGGCCGAGCAAGGCACCCACGACGAACTGCTGGCCCTGGGTGGCGTTTACGCGCGCATGTGGCGGCTGCAGCAATCCGGCCGCGACGGAGCAGCCGGCTCGCCACAGGAAAACGCCCCCGACCGGCTCACCCCGTGAACTAAGGCCCACCCACACCCGCACTCGAACGGATGGGGGTTCGCCCCCTGTATCGACCCGGGTGCCCCGCCGGTACACTCCACATCGTGGAAACCAAGTGGCTTGAAGATTTTGTCAGTCTGGCGGAGACGCGCAGCTTTTCGCGCTCGGCCCAGTTGCGTCACGTGACGCAGCCGGCCTTCTCCCGCCGCATCCAAGCCCTGGAAGCCTGGGCCGGCGTCGATCTGGTCGACCGCTCGTCCTACCCCACCCGCCTGACTTCGGCCGGTCAGACCCTGCTGCCCCAAGCCCTGGAAATCCTCGGCTCGCTGCAGGCCGCGCACAATCTGATGCGCGGCCACCAGACTCCGGCGCAGGACATGATCGAGTTTGCTGTGCCGCACTCGCTCGCCTTCACCTTCTTCCCCCACTGGGTGATGGACCTGAGGCAGCAGTTCGGCGCCTTCAAGAGCCGGCTGGTGGGCCTGAACGTGCACGACGCGGTAATGCAGCTCACCGAAGGCAGCTGCGACCTGCTGCTGGCTTACCACCACGCCTCGCAGCCGCTGCAGCTCAACCCCGAGCGCTACGAATTCCTGAGCCTGGGCACCGAGACCCTGGCCCCCTACGCCAAGGCCGATGCCGAGGGTGAACCGCTGTTCCGCCTGCCCGGTCGTCCTCGCGCCCGTGTGCCCTATCTGGGCTATGCCGCCGGCGCCTACCTGGGCCGCATGGTCGACCTGCTGCTCAAGCAGGCCAGCGAGCCCTTGTACCTCGACCCCATCTACGAGACCGACATGGCCGAAGGCCTGAAGGCCATGGCCCTGGAAGGTCACGGCCTGGCCTTCCTGCCCGCGAGCTCGGTCAAGAAGGAGTTGCGCGCACGCCGTCTCGTGCCCGCCGGTCCCGGTCAGCCGGGCACGGCGTTCGAGGTGACGATGGACGTGCGCCTGTACCGCGAACGCCCCGAGGTGTCGCGCCACAACAAAGCCGCCGCACAGGCCCTGTGGGACTTCCTGCGCAAGGCCCCCCTCGTCGGCACCGACAGCGCGGTCGACGCCTGATCCTCTTATCGGCCAGCGATCCACGCCGGCCTCGACCGCTGCTTCAACACCTGCCACCCAGCAAACACCTGGGGCATTGTTGTTGGCACGCCGCGTTTGGCGCACCGATGTGGCCCATTTTGCGGGCGTGCTTCTTGCGGCCTCGACCCTGACTTGATCCAACCCGGTGCCCCCGGGGATGCACCACTGCGACCCGGGAACTCGCTCCCTACAATGGTTTTTCGGGTTGTTCTCTGGACCTCACACCTCACACAGGAGTCATGATGAAAAAGACCGTTCTCGCTCTGGTGGCCTTGGCGGCCCTCGGCACGGCCCAGGCGCAGACCACCGACACCCTGAAGAAGATCAAGGACACGGGCACGATCACGCTGGGCGTGCGCGAGTCCTCCGGCGCCCTGGCCTACACGCTGGGCAACGGCAAGTACGTGGGCTTCCACACCGAACTGGCCGAGAAGGTCACCAAAGACCTCCGACGTGACCTGGGCCTGAGCAGCCTGACCATCAAGTACCAGCCCGTCACCTCCCAGAACCGCATCCCGCTGGTGGAAAACGGCACCGTGGACCTCGAGTGCGGCTCCACCACCAACAACGCCGCGCGCCAGAAGCAGGTCACCTTTGCAGTGACCACCTACGTTGAAGAGGTGCGCATCGCGGTCAAGGCCAACTCCGGCATCACCTCCATCGCCCAGCTCAACGGCAAGAACGTGGCCACCACCACCGGCACCACTTCGGTGCAGCTGCTGCGCAAGCACGAGAAGGCCAACGGCGTGGACTTCAAGGAAGTCTTCGGAAAAGACCACGCCGACAGCTTCCTGCTGCTCGAATCGGGCCGTGCCGACGCCTTCGTGATGGACGGCCAGATCCTGGCCGGCAACATCGCCAAGAGCAAGAACCCGGCGGACTACAAGATCGTCGGCGAGGTGCTCAACGTCGAACCCATCGCCTGCATGATGCGCAAGGACGATCCGGCCTTCGAGAAGGCCGTCAACGACAGCATCAAGGCCATGATCAAGTCGGGTGACCTCGCCAAGATGTACGACAAGTGGTTCATGCAGCCGATCCCACCGACCAACACCAAGGTCGGTCTACCGGCCAGCGACGCGACCAAGGCGGCCTGGGCCAACCCCAACAACAAGCCCGCCGAAGACTACGCCAAGAAGTGACTTGCGGGTGACCCTCGGGGCCCCCGGGCGCCCCGAGCGGCTTAAAACACAAAAAGGCGCGGGACATCCGCGCCTTTGTCTTTGGAGCGAGAAGGAAGGAGGCCGATGTGGCTTGGACCTGGGACTGGCAGATCTTCTGCCAAAGCACGCTGGAGGCAACGCCGGTGGCGGGTTGCTTCGGCCGTGACGGCGACATCACCTACCTGGACTGGCTGCTCTCGGCCTGGGGCTGGACGCTCTCGGTCTCCGGCCTGGCCCTGCTGCTGGCCCTCATCGTCGGCTCGCTCATCGGCATCCTGCGCACCGTGCCCCATCGCGGTCTCGCCCTGTTCGGTACCGCCTGGACCGAGCTGTTCCGCAACATTCCCCTGCTCGTCCAGATCTTCCTCTGGTACCACGTCATCCCGGCGCTCATTCCTGTGCTCAAGGGCGTGCCCGGATTCGTGCTCGTGGTCTTCGCCCTGGGCTTCTTCACCTCTGCCCGCGTCTCTGAACAGGTGCGCGCGGGCATCCAGAGCCTGCCCAAGGGCCAGCGCTACGCCGGTCTGGCCATGGGCCTGACCCTGCCCCAGACCTACCGCTACGTCCTGCTGCCCATGGCGTTTCGCATCGTCATTCCGCCGCTGACCAGCGAGTCCATGGGCATCATCAAGAACTCCGCCGTCGCCTTTGCGGTCTCGGTCGCTGAACTGACCATGTTCGCCATGCAGTCCACCGAGGAGACCTCGCGCAATTTCGAGATCTACCTGGCCGTCACCGGGCTGTACTTCATCTCCGCCCTGCTCGTGAACCGCATCGCGCTGTTCATCGAGGGCCGCCTGCGCGTGCCCGGCCTCATCGGAGGGACCCACTGATGCTCGCGCTGGACTTCTCTTTCCTCAACGCCGAGGTCCTCGGCAACTACGTCGCCAAGGGCTTCTGGTTCTCGCTGCAGCTCACTGTCGTGGCCATGATCGGCGGTGTGGTGCTGGGCACGCTGCTGGCCCTCATGCGCCTGTCCAGCCACAAGTGGCTGCAGTGGCCGGCGGCGTTTTACGTCAACACCATGCGATCCATCCCGCTGGTGATGGTCATCCTGTGGTTCTTCCTGCTCATCCCGCTGGTCACGGGGAGGCCCTTGGGAGCGGAGCTCTCGGCCATCGTGACCTTCACGCTGTTCGAGGCGGCCTACTACTCCGAGATCATGCGCGCGGGCATCCAGAGCGTGCC
>CAYRBG010000282.1:0-3998 GCA_964422355.1 uncultured Sphaerotilus sp.
GTGATCGTCGGCGGGTACGAAACCTTCGTCAGCCGGATGCACCTGGAAAGCCATCCGGACCAGCCCGAGTGGCTCAGCCACGTCAACGCCTCGGTCCTGAAGGTCAAGCTGGGCACGGCCATCATCGGCATCAGCTCGATCCACCTGCTCAAGACCTTCATCAACGCCGAGAACTACTCGGAAAAGACCCTGCTCTGGCAGACCGTGATCCACGTCGCCTTCTTGCTGTCGGCCCTGGCCATCGCCCTGACGGATCGCATCATGCACCCGCCCCATTCGGGCGATGACGAAGCCGGCGAGACCGGCCGCGCGGCGCACTGAAGCGTTTCTCCGTCCGACTCACCCATGAAGGCAGCCGCGCGCTGCCTTCATTCCTCAGAAATACCAAGAATCGTGACCCGCGATCCAGCGGGTTCACTGACAGTTCTTGAGGGACGATTCCGCCAGCGCCGGACGCACCACATCCGAAAGGTTGCGCAGGATCTGCACCGGCAACGCGCTGGTGAACTTGTACCCACCCGCCGCAGGCCCCAGCACAAAGGCCGTCAGCGTGCCAAAGTGGCGATCCCCCAGGTAGAACACGAATGTGGCCGTGCGGCTCATGACCTTGGAGGTCAGCAGGCCACCGCCGCGGGTGTAGGTGTTCAGACGGTTGTCGCCCGTTCCGGTCTTGCCGCCGATGACGATGGGCTTGCCGGGCAGGTTGTAGGTGCCCCACACACGCCGAGCCGTCCCACCCGACACGACCTGCGACAGGGCCTCGCGCAAGGTCTCCGCCACCTCTCTGGGCATCACCTGCTCGGGCTGGGCCGGCGCGGGTCGTTCCAGCAACACCTCATAAGGCGTCCCCTGAGCGAAATGCAGCTTGCCCATGTGAATGGTCGGCTGGCGCACGCCGTCATTGAGAATGATGCCCATCAACTCCGCCAGCGCGGCCGGGCGGTCGCCCGAGCTGCCCAACGCCGTGCCGAACGACGGCACCAGGGTGTCGAAGGGATAACCCACCTTGGCCCAACGCCGCTGGATCTCGGTGAACGCACCGATTTCCAACAGCTGGTAGATGCGGCTGTTCTGCGTCCCCAGGCGCTTGCTGTTGAGCAGCCAGCGGTAGGCCGAGTCCCGCTCGTAAGCGCCCGCTTCATAGACTTCTTCCAGCGTCGCCTTCGGATGGCGCTGCAGATAGGAAGCCAACCACAGGCCCAACGGATGGACGCGCGACAGGTAGCCGCGGTCCTGCAGCGAATAGTTGCCGGGCGCATGGCGGTTGTACAGCTTGGCCAGATCCTCGAGCCCCAAAGGCGAATGGGGCATCTGGGCACGCACAAAAACCTGAAACTCCTCCAACGAGGCGTCCGGCAACACCGAGCGGAAGATCACCGCCAGGCGAGGTTCGGTCTTGTAGACCCCTTCGGCCATGCGCGTGGCCACCTCCAGTGCCGACTTGCCCTGCCAGCGCCGGTAGAAGCCGCGCAGATGGCGATTTCCATCCTTCTCGACATAGGCTTTCAGCAGCTCTTGTCGCTGGGGGTCGTTTTCATCATCAAGGATGCCTGCGACCTTGCTCGACGGCCTGTACAGGTGGTGCTGGACGATATCGCGCATCAGGCGCACGAACACGAGGTTGGTGGAGTTGCGCAGAGCCGTCCACAGGTTGGGGCGGGCCGCGTTGTCGCTCTTGTTGAAGTTCGAGAACACGTGCTGGCCACCGCCCGTGTTGAACGCTTCCCAGGGCGCCGCAGAGTACTTGCGCTCCATCGCCGCGCGCACGATGCCCCGCATCGTCAGGTCCTTGCCCGCCCGCAGATACTCGATCACGAACTGGGTGAGGTGGTCCTTGGGATGCACGACCACCGCCTTGAGGCCCTCCGGATCCATCGCCGAGTACTGCTCGTAGAGCTCTCCAATGATCTGCAGATAGGTCGTGAGCGTGCGCAGCTTGGCCGTCGAACCCAATTCCAGCTTGGCGCCGCCGTTGACGTCGAAAGGCTGGTCAAGGTTGTCGGCCTGAACGCGCACGAAGTTCACACCCTTGCCGCGCTCGAACAGCGTGAAGCTGTACAGCAGCTGGGACGGATCGCCGTTCTCCAGCAACTGCTTGCTGGTCAACCCTCCCGCCCGAGCCACCTTCGGATCGGCCAGGCTGACCAGGTAGTCGGTGACCTGGCGCTGCAGCTGGCTGTCGATCGTGCTCTCGACGGCCAGGTCCAGCCGCTCCAGGTCGTAAAAGCGCGGCACATCCAGCCAGCCCGCCAGCTGCGCCCGCAGGGACGTGGCGGCCTTGCGCTCACCAAACTCCTGGGCCGAGCGCAAGGTCAGCGCGTCCGGCGCCGTGACCACCAGCGGGGCCTGCAGCACATGGTCGCGCAGCGTCGGCGGCAGGATGCCGGCATCGGCCAGCAGACGGGCATAGCTGGCCGTCATGGCCTGAAGCTGCGCCTGCCCCTGGCCGAAGAAATGCCCAGGGCGCCGTTGGGCGATCAGCAGGCCCAGCACCTGACGCACGGCCTGCGCCCGTTGCGCCATGCCCTCGGCCTGATCGAGCGGCTCACGCAGCAGACGGTTGACCTCCCGCGCGTCCGCGCCATACCAGGCCAACAGGCCATCGTTGACCCCATGGACCTCGCCCCAGTTGCGCTGCGCCCCCAGCGGCAGGCCATTGAGGTAGTCCAGCAGGATGCGCTTGCGCGCCTCGATCGTGGTCGGGCCATCGCGGTAAGCACGCACGGACGCCGACAGCATCTGGCGGTACTTGTCGCGGAACGAGGTCGTGCGGCCGTCCGGTGAATGCCGGAACTTCTCGGCCTGCGTGGCGAGCGTGCTGCCGCCCGCAGAGGCATGGTCCTCGTCGGCCAGCTCGGCAAACTGGTCCAGCACCGCCTTGCCCAGACGGGTCCACTCGATGGCCGGGTTGTGCGTCAGCTCCTTGGCATCGAGCACCTCGCGGTTTTCGATGTGACTCAGCATGCGCGCCACCACCGGCGGGATCTCGTCGAACGACCCGTAGACCTCCCGCGGCGTCTCGAAACCGAACAAGGTCGCGCTGCGGCAGTCCTGGACCTTCAACCCCGCGCGGGCCCGCTCGTTGTAAGGAGGAAAGTAGCCGCCGGCAATGTAGTCCTGCAACGCGGGCGACTGCTGCGCCTGCTGCTGCACCGACATGCCGCGCTCGGTCAGGCGCTGGACGAACTGCGGAATCCGCGTGTACCCCAGCCGCTCGTCATAGGGACCGGTGGTGGGATAGCGGTTGCCCTCGGCAGGCTGGGGCCGCACCTCATAGACCAGACGACGCGCCCAATCGGAAAAAAACTGCGCCTGGCGCTCGGAGGTGCGCATCTCCTCCATCAGCATCTGCGCGATCCATGCGCACAGGCCCAAAAAAGCCAGGAAGAACAACGTCCAGCCTCCGCGTCGACGCCAACGGCGCCCAGCCTCGGAGCGAGGGGGCGAATCCGGCGAACGGGAAGCGCCCTCTTCAGGGGCGTTCATCTCGGGCTGACCTTGATCCATCGAAGTCGATTAGCGCGGGTGCAGAAAACGGGATGGTGCGCCGAAATGCAACATTCCTGCGACGCACGGACGCAGGTTCTCTCAACCCACCCACTCCCCCTGACGTGAGCTGAGTAAACTTGAATGCTGCACTGGCTGCAGTTCGAAGCCCGAGAGTCTACGCTGTCGGCGTGACTGCTTTACAGATCTCCCACCTCCGCCCGGCTGGGCGTGTTGCTGAAAGCCCTTTATGACCATCATCCGTCAGGACGACCTGATCGAATCCGTCGCCGCCGCGCTGCAGTACATCAGCTACTACCACCCGGCCGACTACATCGCCCACCTCGCCCGCGCCTACGAGCGCGAGGAATCGCCCGCCGCCAAGGACGCGATCGCCCAGATCCTGACCAACTCGCGCATGTGCGCCGAGGGCAAGCGCCCCATCTGTCAGGACACCGGCATCGTCAACGTCTTCCTGAAGATCGGCATGGACGTGAAGTGGGAAGGCTTCA
>CAYRBG010000283.1:0-3952 GCA_964422355.1 uncultured Sphaerotilus sp.
CGTGGAATAAGCCCTATTCCTTGTCGGTATAGGGATTGTGCGATCCGCGCAGCTCTATGCGCAGCGGCGTGCCGGACAGGCGGAAGTGCTCGCGGAAGCGCCCTTCCAGGTAGCGCTTGTAGGCGTCGGTGACGTGCTCGACCGCGTTGCCGTGGATGACCACCAGCGGCGGGTTCTGACCGCCCTGGTGGGCGTAGCGGAGCTTGGGCCGGTGGATGCCCACCCGCTTGGGCTGCTGAAACTGCACAGCCTCATGGACCAGACGCGTGAGCACCGGTGTGGGCATCTTGCGCGTGGCCGAGGCCCAGGCCTCGTCCAGTGCTTCCCACAGCGGGCCCAGGCCCTGCCGGCGCTTGGCCGAGATGTGCACGATCGGCGCAAACTTCAGGAAGGCCAGCCGCTGCTCGATGGAACGCAACAGACGCTCACGCTGGTAGTTGTCGATCGCATCCCACTTGTTGACGGCAATCACCACCGCGCGCCCGGCCTCGAGGACGTAGCCGGCGATGTGCGCATCCTGCTCCGACACCCCTTCGGTGGCATCGATCAGCAGCAGCACGACGTTGGCATCGGCAATGGCCTGCAGCGTCTTGACCACCGAGAACTTCTCGATGGCCTCGAACACCTTGCCCTTGCGGCGCAGACCAGCCGTGTCGATGAGCTCGTAGCGGCGGCCCTGGCGCTCGAACGGCACATGAATGGTGTCGCGCGTCGTCCCCGGCAGATCGAACGCCACGAGACGCTCCTCGCCCAGCCAGGTGTTGATCAGCGTGGACTTCCCAACGTTGGGGCGCCCGACCACGGCCAGACGCATGGGCTTGTCGGCCGGCGTCTCGTCCAGGTCGTCGAAGTCCTCTTCCTCTTCCGGAAAGAGGCCCTCCAGGGCCGCATCGATCAGACTGCGGATGCCCTGCCCGTGCGCCGACGAGATGGGGTGAGGCTCGCCCATGCCCAGCTCGTAGAACTCGGCCAGTTGCGGGCCGTCCTTCATGCCTTCGGCCTTGTTGGCGGCCAGCAGCACGCGCTTGTTGGCCGAGCGCAGGTACCTCGCAATGTCGTGGTCTTGCGCCGACAAACCGCCACGCACGTCGACCACGAACACGACCGCATCAGCTTCTGCCACGGCCTGACGGGTCTGCTTGGCCATCTCCTTGAAGATGCCGCTGGTCGAGTCCGGCTCGAAACCGCCGGTGTCGATGACGATGAACTCTCGGCCGCCGACCTTGGCGTCGCCGTAGTGGCGATCGCGCGTCAGGCCGGCGTAGTCGGCCACGATGGCGTCACGTCGGCCGGTCAGGCGGTTGAACAGGGTGGATTTGCCGACGTTGGGTCGCCCCACGAGGGCAATCACGGGTTTCATGCGGAACTTCCGTTGAGTGAATCAGGGCAAGCGGAATGCGAACACGCCGCCGCGCTTGGTGGTCACGACGACCTGGCCATCGAGCACCAGCGGCGCACCGACGATGGCACCGCCATCGGTCTGCAGGCGCTGCACAGTCTCGCCGCGGTCGCGCGACAGAAAATGGACCCAACCTTGACCGTCGCCGACAACGACCGACTGAGGAGCCACGGCAGGTGCACTCAGACCCCGGTAACGCATGCGCTCGGACGACCAGACCAGATCGCCGGCGGCGCGCTTCCAGACCGTCATGCGGTCGGTGCTGTCCACACCCACCACCAGGTCGCCGTCGGCGCCCACGCCCTGAAAGCCGGACTGACTGCGGCTCCACAGCAGCGCGCCACGGTCGGGCTGCACGCACGACACCGCCACTTGGAACGCACGGGCACAAACCACATCGCCCACACGCGCCGCCGGCCCCGTCAGGTCGGCCAAACGCTCGACCTCGTTGGTGCCGCGCGGCAGGCCGATCTGCACCTCACCGCGGGTCGTGCCCAGCAGCGGATCGATCAGCAACAGCCGCGACCCCACGCCCACCAGAAGTGTGTCCTTGTAGGCCATCAACACACCCGGTGCCGACAACGCCAGCGGATCTCCGGAACGCGGGAAGGCCCACAGGCGTCGTCCATCCTGCGCATCATAGGCATCGACGGCACGGTCGGCCATTTGCACGAAGACGCGGTCGCCCGCCACCAGCGGCGGCGTGGTCACCGAGGTCGCCAGACGAGCTTTCCAGAGCACCTGCTCCCCCTCGACGACGACCAGTTCGTTGTTCTGCGTCACCACCGCCGAACGTCGACCATCGGAGCCGACGCCGACCGACAGCTTTGCGCCCACATCCGCGCGCTGCAGCAGCTTGCCGTCGACCGCATTCAAGATGACGACCTCGCCGCGGGCCGTGGCCAGCACCAGGCGCCCAGCCACCGCCAACATCGGTTGACCGGCAACGGGTGTGCCGAAATCCTGGCGCCACTGGGCCGTGACCGGCAAGCGCGCGGTGTAGTCCGTCAAGGGCGACGGCGGCGGCTTGTCCGAAGAGCAGCCGGACAACAAGGCCGCAGCCACGAGGGCCGACAGCATCCCGCACCACACCCCGCGCACGGATGCGCGAGCGCTGCGCGCCTGATCCCATCCGCGCCCCATCACGACCCACTCCCACTGGCCGCGACCGCGGGAGCAGCCGGTGCCGCACCCAGCGCCACCAGCTTGGCCTCGACAAGACGGCGGTAGTCCAACGAGGCATCCAGCCCATCGTAGGCGGCCTGATAAGCCTTCACGGCCTCGGCCGTCTTGCCCTGCATCTGCAGGGCATCACCACGGCGATCGGCCACCAGCGGTGCAAAGGACTTGGGCACGTCGGCCTGCAGCACCTTCAACGCCTCGTCGAACTGCTTGCCGTCAAGCAGCACACCCGCAAGGCGCAGACGTGCCACCGCTCTGTACTCGTCGTGTGCCGCATGCTCGACCGCCCAACCCAGCGACTTGCGGGCGGCGTCCTTCTGGTCCTTTTCGTACTGCAGGCGAGCGGCCAGCAGGGCCCCTTGCTCGGCATAAGCGGTGCTGCCGTACCGGGACTGCAGATCTTCGGCGATCTTGGTGACACGCGGCAGATCGGCCGCGGACACTGCGCGCTCCAGCTCGTCGTACATGCCGCCGGCCTTGGACGCCTGATCGCGCTGCCACCACTGCCAGCCCTGCCAGCCAGCCATGGCCAGCGCGCCCACCAGCGCCAGCGAGGTGATGAGGTTGCCGTAGCGGTTCCAGAAGTGCTTGAGCTGGTCAAGCTGCTCCTGTTCTTCCAGATCGAGATGGGAAGCCATGGATGTCACCGAAGGGATCGGGACGCCGATGAGGTCGCCCCTTGTGAAGCCGGAGATGCTGCGACCCGCAGGTCGCCGGATCCCACCGGCATGAGAATCCGGGGATTATCGCCCGGCGTTTAGCTCAGCAGACGGTCGGCCCAGGACAGCACGTCCGCCAGAGGCTGCAGCGTTTGGCTTTGCGACGCATCGCGCAACGGCTTGACCGCCACCACACCCTGCGCCAGCTCGTCGCCACCGAACACCAGCGCGTAGCGCGCGCCGCTGCCGTCGGCCTTCTTGAACTGGGACTTCATGCTGCCCGGGCCGTCCTTGCCGCCCGCATGCAGGACGACCTTCAGGCCCTGCGCCCGCAGCACCTCGGCCGTGACGGTGGCGGTGGCCAGCGCCGCCGCGTCGGGCACGACGCAGTAGGCATCCGGCACCTGCGCCGGTACCTGCACGCCCGACTCTTCCAGCAACGCCAGCACGCGCTCAATGCCCAGACCCCAGCCCACCGCGGGCGCGGGCTTGCCGCCGATCTGCTCGATCAGTCCGTCGTAGCGCCCACCGCCGCAGACGGTGCCCTGCGCGCCAAGGCGGTCGGTGACCCACTCGAACACGGTCAGGTTGTAGTAGTCCATGCCACGCACCAGGCGAGGGTTGATGCGGTAAGGCTGCCCCACCGCGTCCAGCACGGCGCGCACGGCGTCGAAGTGCTTGAGCGAGGCCTCGCCCAGGAAGTCCATCAGCT
>CAYRBG010000284.1:0-3938 GCA_964422355.1 uncultured Sphaerotilus sp.
AGCGGTGTAGTGCAGGTGGTGAGGACCCGCCCACATGTACGTGAAGATCAGGGCCCAGAAGTGCACGATCGACAGTCGATACGAGTACACCGGACGCTCGGCCTGCTTGGGTATGTAGTAGTACATCATGCCCAGGAAGGCGGCCGTCAGGAAAAAGCCCACGGCGTTGTGACCGTACCACCATTGCACCATGGCGTCCTGCACACCAGCGTAGGCAGAGTACGACTTGGTCAGTGTGACCGGAATTTCGGCACTGTTGACGATGTGCAGCACGGCCACAGCGATGATGTAGGCACCGAAGAACCAGTTCGCCACGTAGATGTGGCTGACCTTGCGAATGCCGATCGTGCCGAAGAACACGATCGCGTAGGCCACCCAGACCACAGTGATCAGGATGTCGATGGGCCATTCCAGCTCAGCGTATTCCTTGGCGGTGGTGATACCCAGAGGCAGCGTGATGACCGCGAGCAAAATGACCAGATTCCACCCGAGAAAGGTGAACCAAGCCAAGCCGGGCGCAAACAGACGCGTGTGGCAGGTGCGCTGCACCACGTGATAGCTGGTTGCGAACAGCGCACTGCCACCGAACGCAAAAATCACTGCATTGGTGTGCAGCGGACGCAGCCGTCCGTAGCTGAGCCACGGAATGCCGAAAGTCAAATCAGGCCATGCGAGTTGCGAGGCCACGATGACCCCGACCAGCATGCCCACCACGCCGTAGACCACGGCGGCCACGGCGAAAAACCGTACCACTCCGTCGTCGTATACCGGCCGAGCCGATTGTGAAGTTATTGCCATTGGTTGCTCCTTGGAGGCTTCTCCATCCTTGCTTGCATTGGGGATTCTTGGTCAGGGTGTCACTTGCACACTTGATCGGCATCAACGGCCACCGGATCGTTCTTCAAGATCCGGGAACCTTCGCGCTCGATGTCTTCAAACTGCCCGCTCTTCAGTGCCCAGGCAAAAATGACCATGATCAAGAGCACGAGGACGACGGACAGGGGCACCAACATGAACAGAATGTCCATGGGAACGATTCCTTATGAAATCTGAGGCACCGCGTCGGTGCGGGAGGTCCATTGCGGCTCGTTGCCCCTGCGCAACAGTCGCAGTGCATTCAACACCACGAGCAACGAGCTCAGCGCCATTCCGATGCCCGCCAGCCAGGGCGGAAGCCAGCCGATCAGTGCCAGCGGCACGCTGGCGACGTTATATATGACGGCCCATACGAGGTTCTGACGAACGATCGACACGGTGCGCTGCGCCATGCTGCGCAGCACCCACAAGTCCGTGAGCCGATCCGACAGCACGATCACGTCGGCGCGCGCCTGCGCCAAGGCCGCAGCGCTGCCCATGGCGATCGACACGTCCGAGCGGGCAAGCACCGGCGCGTCGTTGATGCCGTCGCCGATCATCGTCACCACGGCCCCGCCGTCCTGGAGCGAGGTGACGGCGTCCAGCTTGTCCTGCGGCGAACACTGCGCACGCACGAGCTCAATGCCCAGACGCGAGGCCATCGCGCTCACGCTGGACGCACGATCACCTGAAAGCATGTGGACATGGAGTGCCGCCTCGCGCAACGACCGCACGGCCACCGCCGCGTCGTCCCGCACCGACTCTTCGTACTCGATCCGCAGCACCGGGCGCCACTGCGCGCCCTGCCGCACGGCCATGCTCACCACCGGGCGACCGATGTCGAGGCCCGCCACGTCCTGCACCCATGCCGGCGAACCCAGACGACAGCGAACGGAAATATCCCCCCATCGGCCACAGCCCTCTATGCCTGAGCCGGACGTCTCCTGGACATCCGTCCACTCCAGGACCACACCGCCAGATGTTCCCAGATCACGCACCAGGGTCCGGGACAAGGGATGCAAGGAGTGTCCGGCCAGACTCACGGCCATTTGCTGCCAGTCGGGCCGGGGCCCTGCATCGCCCGTGGCATCGAGGTCCGAGACCAAGGCCACCTTCATCTCGTCGAGGGTGAGCGTGCCGGTCTTGTCGAAGACCCAGTCCCGGGAGCGGGTCAGAACCTCCAGAGCATCCAGACGCTGCACCAGAATGCCGCGTCGGGCCAATTCTCCGGCCGCGGCCAGCAGGGCCACCGGCGCGCCCAGGGACAGCGCGCACGGACAGGTAACGATCAGCACCGACACCGCCACCCACAGCGCCCGCGATGGATCGATCTGCATCCAGACCAGGTACCCCGCCGCAGCCAGAGCCAACACACCCCAAAGGAACGGCCCGGCAATGCGGTCCGTGGCCACCAGGAAAGACGGCCGCTCGGTCAGCGCCCGCTCCACCAGCGCCACGATGCGCTGATAACGGGTCTGAGCCCCCAGGCGCACCACCTTCAGCACGACGGGCGCCCCCACATTCAGGCATCCAGCGGCCACCTCGTCACCGGCGCCCCGCTCCACCGGACGGGACTCCCCGGTCAGCATGGACTCGTCCACCTGGGTGCCGCCTTCCTGCACCACACCGTCCGCCGCGAAGGCCTGACCCACCTGCACTCGAATGCGATCGCCGATGCGCAACTGCCCCGGCACCACCAGTTCGCTGCGTCCGGTGTCGTCCAGGCGTTCGACCGCATCGGGCAGGCGACGCATCACTGCGTCCAGTGACTGGGCCGCCCGACGGCGCGCCCGCGATTCCAGCATGCGCGCCGCCATCAGAAAGGCGGCAAACATTGTCATGGAATCAAAGTAGACCTCGGAGTTGGCCGGCCCGGCCGAGCTGAAGGTGGCCATCGAGCTGGCCACGAAGGTGACGGCAATGCCCAGCGCCACCGGCACGTCCATGCCGATGCGGCGCTCCTTCAACGACGCCCAGGCCCCCTTGAAAAAAGGACCGGTCGCAAAAACCATGACCGGGATGCTCAACGCCCAGCTGGCCAGTCTCAACAGCTGGGTCATGTCCTCCGTCATGTCGCCCACGCCCGCCACGTAGGACGGTGTGGCGTACATCATCACCTGCATCATGCAGAAGCCGGCAACAAACAGCCGCCACAGCGAGCGGCGAGACTCTTTGGCCGCAAGGGCCACGGCCTCGGCCCCGGTGTCCGGATAGGCACCGTAGCCGGCCTTGCGCACAGCCTCGATCAGCTCAGAAACCTTGGTGCGGGACGGATCCCAGACCACCACGGCACGCTGCGCCGCGGCACTCACCTCCGCCTTGCTCACACCCGGCACCTTCATCAAGGCGCCCTCGATCAAGCCTGAGCAGGCAGCGCAGTACATGCCGCTGAGCAGCAGCCGCGACTGCCCCCACTCTTTGCCCGCCTCGTCCTGGATCCACTGCGTGTAGGCGCCGACCGACTCCGGCGCATCGATGGCGGCCACCTGCGTGGAGGTGAGCTCCACCGATTTCACTGCGGCGGCCGCGCCGGTCTCGGCAGGCCCCAGGGCAGAGGTGGACAGGTTGGACATGGATCGGGCGATAACAAAGCAAAGCGCGCACGCCCGACATCGAGCGTGCGCTATTCTTCAGAGGAACGATGCTGACAATCATGATATCAATCAAGTCAACCCGCCAATCCGATGACCCCAGCCTATCGAGGCATCGCTCCTGGATTGATCTCGCCACCCAAATCGGCCGGCGAAGCTGCGTGGCCTTGATCACGGCGGTCGGGGCAATGACCGGTGCATCCGCCCAACCGGCCGCGAATGCCGGATTGCCCGTCGTCCAGCTGACGGCGGGCATGCACCTGATCCAGGCCGAGGTGGCCGCCACCGCCCGTGATCGCGAAATCGGTCTGATGAACCGCCCCACCCTGCCTGCCCAGGCCGGCATGCTCTTCGTGTTCGAGGACCGCGCCTACCACTGCTTCTGGATGAAGAACACGCTGGTGCCGCTGTCGATCGCCTTTCTGGACGACGAAGGGCGCATCGTCAACATCGCCGACATGAAACCGCAATCCGAGGTGTCGCACTGCCCCA
>CAYRBG010000285.1:0-3936 GCA_964422355.1 uncultured Sphaerotilus sp.
GCGTGCTGGCCACCATGTACGGCAACGCTGCGGCCCATCTGATCCGCGAGCGCAAGTTCAACCGCATGGTCGCCGTGCAGGGCGAGCAGATGCACAGCGTCGACCTGAGTGTCGTGGCCGGCAAGAATCGCCTCGTGCCACAAGATCACCCGATGCTCGTGTGTGCGGAAGAGATCGGCGTGAGCCTCGGGCGGCCCACTCCAACCGCTTGCTCGGGCGAGTGACGTAAAAAAGCCCGCCTGGCGGCGGGCTTTTGACGGGACCGTTGCTCAGCAGAGCGGCTCAGACCACCTTCTGCGCCAGTTCACCCTTGGCGTAGGCCGCAGCCATGTCGACCATGGAGATCGCCTTGATCTTCGAACCTTGGCCTTCGCAGCCGAATTCCATGTAGCGCTGCTTGCAGATCAGCATCGCGGCTTCGCGGGCCGGCTTGAGCCACTCGCGGGCGTCGAACTTCTCGGGGTACTCGGCCATGAACTTGCGCACCGCACCGGTCATCGCCATGCGGATGTCGGTGTCGATGTTGATCTTGCGCACGCCGTGCTTGATGGCTTCCTGGATTTCGGAAACCGGCACGCCGTAGGTTTCCTTCATCTGGCCGCCGTACTGGTTGATGATGGCGCGCAGGTCTTGCGGGACCGACGACGAGCCGTGCATCACCAAGTGGGTGTTGGGGATGCGGGCGTGGATTTCCTTGACGCGGGAAATCGCCAGGATGTCGCCGGTGGGCGGGCGGCTGAACTTGTAGGCGCCGTGGCTGGTGCCGATGGCGATGGCCAGGGCGTCGAGCTGCGTGGCCTTGACGAACTGGGCGGCCTCTTCCGGGTCGGTCAGCATCTGGCTGTGGTCCAGCTTGCCTTCGGCGCCGATGCCGTCTTCTTCCCCTGCATCACCGGTTTCCAGGTTACCCAGGCAGCCCAGCTCGCCTTCCACCGTGGCACCGACCTTGTGCGCCATGGCGACGACCTGCTTGGTCACATCGACGTTGTAGTCGAACGAAGCCGGGGTCTTGCCGTCGGACATCAGCGAGCCGTCCATCATGACGGAGCCGAAGCCCAGCTCCAGAGCGCCGGCGCAGACGGCGGGGCTGGTGCCGTGATCCTGGTGCATCACCAGGGGAATGTGCGGGTAGGCTTCGGTCGCGGCCTGGATCAGGTGCTTGATGAAGGATTCGCCAGCGTACTTGCGGGCACCGGCGGAGGCCTGCAGGATCACCGGAGCACCCACTGCGTCCGCCGCGGCCATCACGGCCTGCACCTGCTCGAGATTGTTGACGTTGAAAGCCGGGATGCCATAGCCGTTTTCAGCGGCATGGTCCAGCAGTTGGCGCATCGAGACGAGTGGCATGGTCTTCCTCGGACTAGGGGTGAATGAAACCGGGACAAGTCAGCGGCTTGAAACCGCCTTGTAACCCAGAGATTCTAGGACGCAGCCTGTGGCCGATCCACCCGGAAATCCGGTATCGACAGCACCCCGTGAAGGGTTGCGGCAACAGTGCGCAAAAACCTCCCGCCGCCCCGATCGAGCGGCCAGGACCGCGCTCAAGCCTCGACGCGGCAGATCTTGAGCATGTTGGTGCCGCCATGGCGGCCCATGGCGTCGCCGCAGGTGATGGCGTAGGTGTCCCCCACACGCAGCACACCACGCTCGACCAGGATGGCCTCGGCCTTGGCAAAGGCATCGGACTGCTGCTCGAAGCTCGGCATCATCATGGGCCGAACATTGCGGAACAGAGCCATGCGACGCTCCACGTTCTGGTGCGGCGTGAGGGCAAAGATCGGCACCCGGATCTTGTAGCGGCT
The DNA here is from genome assembly GCA_964422355.1 of uncultured Sphaerotilus sp. GTDB lineage: Bacteria > Pseudomonadota > Gammaproteobacteria > Burkholderiales > Burkholderiaceae_C > Sphaerotilus. Next base: position 1,803 of record CAYRBG010000285.1, read on the forward strand.
CATCCACAACGCCGTCGATCCGGACTCCGTGAGCGCCACGATGGCCTTGCACCCCAGGTGGTGTGCAGTGAACAGTGCGCCCATGGCAATGGCCTGGTCGATGCGCGAGAACGTCTTGTCGACGAAGCTGGCGTCGAGGTGGATGTCCTCGGTCCCTTCGGCGGCGGAACAGATGGCCACCATCTGCTCGACCGTCTCGATCGGGTACTTGCCCGCAGCGGTCTCGGCGCTGAGCATGACCGCATCGGTGCCGTCCAACACGGCATTGGCCACGTCGCTGACCTCGGCGCGTGTGGGCACCGGGGCGTGGATCATGGACTCCATCATCTGCGTGGCGGTGATGACGAACTTGTCGGCCTCACGCGCCATGCGAATCATCTTCTTCTGCAGCGCCGGCACGGCCGCGTTGCCCACTTCGACCGCCAGGTCGCCGCGCGCCACCATGATGCCGTCGCTGGCCTTGAGGATGGCATCCAGGTGACCGATGGCCTCGGTACGCTCGATCTTGGCGATCAGGCCCGGCTTGTGGCGCCAGGGCTCGCCAGCCACGTTGGCCAGTTGGCGCGCCATTTCCATGTCGGTGGCGCTCTTGGGGAAGCTCACGGCCAGGTATTCGCACTGGAAGGACATCGCGGTCTTGATGTCGTCCATGTCCTTGGCCGTCAGGGCCGGCGCGGTCAGGCCGCCGCCCTGCTTGTTGATGCCCTTGTTGTTGGACAGCTCACCACCGATCTTCACGACCGTGTGCACCTGCTCGCCGCGCACCGATTCGACCGTCAGCACGATCAGGCCATCGTTGAGCAGAAGGGTGTCGCCCGGCTTCACGTCGCGGGGCAGTTCCTTGTAGTCCAGGCCCACGCCCTGCACGTCGCCCGGCACGCCACGACCCGCATCGAGCACAAAGGCCTGGCCGCTCTCGAGCATGACCTTGCCTTCGGCGAACTTGCCGACACGGATCTTGGGCCCCTGCAGGTCAGCCATGATGGCCACCGGCTTGCCCACCTTCTTCGACACCTCGCGCACGAGGTTGGCGCGGTCAATGTGGTCCTGGGCCTTGCCGTGACTGAAGTTCAGGCGCACCACGTCCACGCCGCCGCGGATCATGCGCTCCAGGATCTCCGGATCGGAGGACGCAGGACCGAGGGTGGCAACGATCTTGGTGTGGCGGGGCATCGCGACGAACTCCTGAAAAGAAGCGGGACAAAGAAAACGACCCGGATCTGCGGGCCGCTCGAACAGAACCGTCCGGTCGGTGGACCGGCACAGTTGACGATTATCCGCCCGACCCAGGTCAGCCCTGTGACGAGCGGCGGACGCGACCCTTCAGGGCTGCGGCATCCGCCACGGCCAGCGCGGTCATGTTGACGATGCGTCGCATCGATGCCGAGGGCGTCAGCAGGTGCACCGGTGCCGCCGCCCCCAGCAGGATGGGGCCGACGGTCACGTTCTGGCCCGCCGTCACCTTCAGGACGTTGAACAGGATGTTGGCCGCATCCAGGTTGGGCATGACCAGCACGTTGGCCGCACCGGTGAGCGTCGAATCGGGCAGCATGGCGCGGCGGACCTTCTCGGACAGGGCTGCGTCGCCGTGCATCTCACCGTCGCACTCGATGCCGGGCGCCCGCTGCACGAACAGATCGCGCGCCGCACGCACGCGCTGCGCCGAAGGCCGGCTCGACGTGCCAAACATGGAGTGCGACAGGAAGGCCACCTTCGGGCGCACACCAAAACGCTTGACCTCCTCGGCCGCCATCAACGCGATGTCGGCCAGCTCCTCGGCGGTCGGCTCCTCGTTGATGAAGGTGTCGGTGACGAACAGGTTGTGCTCTTCGAGCATCAGCGCGTTCATCGTGGCCATGGTGCGTACGCCCGGCGCCGCACCGATGACCTGACGCACGTACTCGAAGTGCGTGTCGAAGCGGCCGTGCAGGCCGCACAAAGCGGCATCGGCCTCGCCCAGCTTGACCAGCAGCGTCGAGATCAGCGTGGTGGAACGCCGCACCGCCGCCTTGGCCGCTTCAGGCGCCACGCCGTCGCGACCCATGATGCGGTGGTATTCGGACCAGCAGGCCTTGAAACGAGCGTCGTTTTCCGGGTCGATCAGCTCGAAGTCCTCGCCGGGACGGATGCGCAG
>CAYRBG010000286.1:0-3916 GCA_964422355.1 uncultured Sphaerotilus sp.
GCCGAGAGCATCAGCCCGATCGTGCCTGACACCAAGGGCGCGGAGAAGCTGGTCCCCACTGCGTAGTCATTGCCACCCGTGGTGTACGTGGCGCTGACCGGACTGGTCGTCCCCGTGTTGCTTGTGCTCAGGATGGGGTACAGGCATTCGCCCGAGATGTTGACGCAGTTGCCGGCCGGCGCGCTGAGGGTGACCGCGCTGCCCAGGCTGGAATAGCCGTTCTTGGTACCGGTGTGCCGCAGCCCTCCGACCGCGACCACACCGCTGCAGTTGGCCGGCAGGTTGGTGGCCAGACTGTCGTTGCCGGCCGAGGCGACCACGCTGACCCCTTGGGCCCGCACCTCGTTGATCGCGGTCTGATACGCGCTGTTGCAGCTGTCGGCCGAGCCCAGGCTCATGTTGATGACTTTGGCGGGGTTGGGGTTGGTCGTCACCCCCGTGACGGCCAGACCTGCCGCCCAGCGCATGCCCGCGATGATGTCGGAGTCGTAGCCGCCGCATTTGCCCAGCACGCGCACAGGCAGCACCATGACGTTGCGGCCGATGCTGGCCATGCCGACGCTGTTGTCTGTCGAGGCCCCGACGAGTCCGGCTGTCTGCGTGCCGTGCCAGCTGCTGCTGGAGTCACCGCAGCTGTAAAAGCTGCCCGAGGGGTTGAGGTTTTCCGCAACAGTGATCCAGTCACCGGGATCGGACGGATCTGAGTCCCGTCCATCCCCATCGTTGGCCGTGGCCGTGTCATCGATGAAGTCATAACCCGAGAGCAGTTTCCCGCTCAGATCCGGGTGATCCTTGCGCACGCCAGTGTCGAGCACGGCCACCACCACGTTGGATGCACCGGGGTTGACGGCCCACGCAGCCTCGGCATTGATGGCCGAGACCAGAGTGCTGCTGGCCGTGTGAAGGTACCACTGCCCGCTGGTCGGGCTGATGCTTGGCCCACCGGCGTACAGCGGGTCGCTGGGTGCGGCTTGAGCGCGCCGGCGGCGATCCGGTACGGCGTACTCGACGTCGCTGTCGGCCGAAAGCTTGGCGGCCAGTTCGGTGCTGCTCAGGCCTTTGGCATGGACGACCTGGGTGCGCGGGGCCAGCGTGAGGCCGTCCTTCAAGGTGAGGCCGACGCGTTGTCCGAGGGCCGTGGCGCGTTGCACGGCGGCCAGGCCGGTCTTGTTGGATGCCGAAAGGACCGACGAGGTCCCGGAGCGGTAGCGCACGATGACGCGGGCCTGCGTCGTCGATTCAACCCCGGTGGATGCGGGCCGCAGGGGCCGCCGCTCTGCCTGGACCGGCAAGGCCAAGGCGCCGAGCCCCAGTACCACCGCAGAAAGCGCCGCCCAAGGGCGAAGCCGGCTGCCGAGCGATTGAGGGATGGGATGTGTCATGGGCCACCGTACCGAGGGAGTCGATCAACCCCCTCAGTTTAGGGGCCCCCATCTTGCTGATGTGTTGCTGCGCAACGTTTGTGCGTGGCCCGGAGCGCAGCAGTTCACGCGGCACGCTGATGGGGACGTGGGGGCGTGGGGTGCCGAGGTCCGCGCGGTGGGAAGGGGTGGATCTGCGCGCTCGGGGATGGTGGTGCAAAGCCGCGCGTGTCGAGCGACCAGCCATCGGTGCATTGCTCGGCAGGCAGGATCAGCAGGCGAGGCCCGGTCTTGCCGTGTTCCGCGATGGCGGCGAGCAGCGTGTCGATTTGGAGCGGGGGGGCCTGGCTGGCCCATTCTGTCCAGCAGGCCCGCAACTCGTCGTCGGCCCAGGCGTCTTCGATGGCCCAGCGCACGGTGGGGTCGTCGGCGGTGGGGGGCGTCGCCTCCGCGGCGGTGAGTTGTCGCAGGCGTTCCAGCCAGACAGGGCGGTCCGCGCCGAGGTGGTCCCACATCGCCAACAGATCTGTCCAGCGAGTGTCGCGTTGCGCATGGGGCAGGCGCAGCCGGGTGACCACGGCTTGAAGGGCTTGCACAGGGTTGAGCAGGCGCAGGCGGTTGGGCGGCAACACGCACAGCGGGATCTGCGCGGCCTGCTGCTGGGGCAGGGGGGTCACGCAGGCGACCAAGGCGGCCAAGCGCTCGGTGGCCGCGGGAGAAAGACCCGTGACCTCGGCGCAGATGTCGCTGGGGTCCAGGTCGGCACAGGCTTGCAGTGCGGCCTCGGCGGTTCGGCTCACCGTCACCAGGTGGCCGGCGGCGTATGCGGCGTCGTCGCGCAGACGCACGATGCGGGCATCGCTGGGTGCACCTCCTGCCGACAGGCCGCAGGCATCGTTGTCGGAACGAGTCAGCGCTTGCCGAGTGATCGGACAGTGGGTCGCTTGCAACTGCTGCAGGTAATTTGGCGTCACCGACAGGGGCTCGAAGCGGCGACCGCGCAGCAGCGCCTGCAGCCGCAGGCCGAGCCACAGACGGGCCGCCGGGGTGGCGCTGCGGGCGCGAGGGCCGAACATGTGCCGGCCCGTCTCGTAGCCCAGGCGCAGACGGTGGCTGGCAGACAGGGCTTCGGAGGGCAGTTCCACCGTGTGGCGGGCGTGGTCCCAGCCGAGCTCGTAGGCGATGTCATGTTCAACCATGGTGTCTTCGCTTCCCGTGTGTTGTGGCGCGTGGGGGAAGTGTGTGATCCACAGTGGCTCAGTAGATGAGCTTGCTGGGAGTGGCACTTCACATTGCCGACGGCAAACCCCACGGACAGGAATGTGCAAGGAGGGCCGCAAGCGCCCCAGACCGCGGCTGAAGGGGGCGGGCTCACCGTTTGGGTGGACGATCCCCCTCGTTCCCCGCGCCTGCGGGGCGCTGGGGGGGTGGTTGGGCGTGACATTCGTCGCACTTCGATCGCTGGGGGACCCATGTCGGGGGATGTCGAATCCGAGGCAACCCGCAAAATTCGACGATCAGGGCGTCTTCGAGGGATGGAGGGCGCACCAGAAGTCAAACAATGGGAACGGGGTCCATGGACCGCACCGAGCGCTTTTACAAGATCGAGTTGATGATTCGCACCCGTGGCACGGTCAGCTTTGCCGACCTGATGTCCGAACTGGAAGTTTCGCGGGCCACGCTCAAGCGCGATCTGGAGTATTTGCGCAGTCGCATGTCGGCGCCCATCACCTACGACCGCGCCTGCAACGGCTATCGCCTGGAGGAGCCGAGCAAACGCGGATCGGCGGCCAAGACGAACGGCACCTCGCACGAGCTGCCCGGACTGTGGTTCAGCGAGCGGGAGATCCACGCGCTGTTGTCCATGCACCAGCTCATCGACGGCCTGGACACCGGCGCCACGCTGGGCCGCCACCTGCAGCCGCTGCAGGAGAAGCTGCACCAGATGCTCGGCTCGGAGCAGATCGATCCGCGCGAGCTGATGAAGCGGGTGCGCATCGTCCACCCGGCGCGGCGCGCGGTCGCTCACCGCACCTTTGAGCATCTGGCCAGCGCACTGTTGGCCCGCAAGCGGGTGAACCTCACCTATTACAGCCGTGGCCGGCAGGTCGAGTCCCACCGCGAGATCTCGCCCCAGCGCCTCGTCCACTACCGCAACACCTGGTACCTGGACGCGTGGTGCCACACCAGCGACGGGTTGCGCCGCTTCGCGCTGGACGCCGTGAGGCAGGCCAAGGTCAACGGTGCCAAGGCCAAGGAAGTGGGTCTGCGCACGGTCGAAGCCGAGCTCGACGGCGGCTACGGCATCTACGGCGGCCGGGAGACGCAGACCGCGGTGTTGCGCTTTTCCCCCGAGGCCGCACGCTGGGTGGCCCAGGAACAATGGCACCCGAAGCAGGAGCTGGAGGCCTTGGCCGACGGCGGCCTGCGCATGAAGCTGCCCTACGCCGACGACACCGAACTGATCATGGACCTGATGCGCCAGGGCAGCGAGGTGGAAGTGGAGTCGCCGCCCGAGCTGCGCCGCAAGGTGGCTGAGCGGCTGCGTGCCGCGG
>CAYRBG010000287.1:0-3910 GCA_964422355.1 uncultured Sphaerotilus sp.
CGCCTTTGCGCCCGACCGTTTGGCGGGGGGTGGGGCGGCCGAAGCCCCAGTGGCGGTCAGCGCGAGCGCCAGGGCCATTGCGGTGGCCGTGCACGCCCATCCGTGAGCGGTCGTGCGGGCTGGACGGAGGGATTTCGGCATCGTCATGGGAACAGGTTCACTCCGGAAGAGATCGGGCTCGGCGCGAGGTAACGGCCACTGGTGACGTTGAAGTCGTTCGGGTCGCGCAGCATGCGGTAGCCGGGGATGTTGTCCCGGAACGCGGTCACCGGGTTGGCACCCAGGCTCAGTCGAGAAAGACCGATGAACTCGATCTGCAGCATGATCTTCGTGGTCGATGTGCTGTCGGTGGTGGACTTGCGCTGTGCAACCAAGCGCCCGATCCAGCACCCTGCATCGTATTCCAGGCCGGCGGTCGCGGCGGTCATGCGACGGTCACGCAGGCTGTAGTCGAACCAGCCCACGCCATAGAGCGAGCCTTTGCAGTCGCTGCCGCCACGCGGTGCACGGTCCAGGTCAAGCTTGGGAGCGTCCTGGCTCTGCTGCACGGCTTGAGCGGCCGGCGTGTCGGCCGAGGGGGCCCAGGACGCACGTGTGGCCCAGCCTGTGAACGGCCACTGCCAGCCCAGCGACAACTGCTCGCTCTTGCCCTGTTGCATGCGGTAGGTGGCGGTCAGCGTGCGGTAGGGACCCGGGGTGTAACGGGCGCGGGTCACGGCGCGCACGACTTCGCCTTTGTCGGTGTCGTACTGCAGCGTCTCGTCCAGATACCAGGACTTCAGTGCACTGGTCGAGGCCTGCAGCAGCACGTCAGACATGCGCTTGGACTGCACCGAGTTGTCCGGGGTGATCTGCTGTTCGCTGAACAGATAGCGCTGAGCCACGGCCAACCGTGCGAGTTCGGCCCCGGTCTGGCGAGAGAGGAAACGCGTCGCCGTGCCCGCCGTGATCTGATGGGCATCGGAGACGCGGTCAACGCCCGAGAATGCGTTGTCGGCGAAGGCCGACTCGAAGTTGAAGTCGAGGCCGGCGCTGTCGAAGTTGGGCAGTGCCGCCTGGTTGCGGTACGGCGTCTTGACGTAGCGGATGCGCGGCTCCAGCGTCTGCGTCAGGTCGCGCTGGAAGAGGTTCACGTCACGCTCGAAGGTCCAGCGGCTGTCCAGCGTGAAGGTGGGTGTGAAGCGCGACGCCGAGCTGCGGCCGTCGGTCATCGCCCGATCGGTCTGGTAGGTGACGCCGTTGAAGGCTAAACGGGGCGTCAGGTGCCAGCCGCTCAGGTTGAGCGGCCAGGCCAGGCTGCCGGCCATGTGGGCACGGGAGCCTTGCAGCAGGCTGCTGTCGGTGTGGGTGAAGTGGTTGGCTTCGGTCTGCAGTTGCCAGTCGAAAGGACCGGCCAAGCTGCGCCAGCGACCGCCGACCTGCGGTTGGCGCTGGTAGGGAGCGGTGATGCGCGCCGCGTCGGTGCCGGTCGTGTCCTGCAGGACCTGCCAGGACTGCGCTTGGGCGTAAAGGGTCTGCTCAAAGCGCAAGCCCCCGGCCTTCAGGTCTCGCCGCTGCTGGGCCTGGGCGCGGGTGGGCAACAGGCGGGGGGTGAGGAAATCCAGCCCGCGCAGGTCGCTTTTCCAGTAGTCGTTGTCGGAGACGCGTGCGCTGCGGATCTGGTAGCTCACGTCACGGCCGACCGTGCCTTGGTGCCACCACTTCCAGGCCCAGCGCTCGGTTTCGGCCTGACGGTCGTAGGGCAGGTAATAGAGCTGGGCGATGCCGCTCAGGTGAGGCTCCAGGTAGCGCACCTCGGAGTCCAGACCCAGGCCGCGCTTGGAGGAGACGGTCGGGGCGGTGGTGACGTCAAGGTTGGGGGCGATGTTCCAGTAGTAGGGGGCGCCGATCTCCAGCCCCAGGGCGCTGGACGTGGTGAACTGCGGCGGCAGCCAGCCCGACTTGCGTTCGCCGGTGATCGGAAAGCTGAGGACCGGCAGCGACAGGATGGGCACGTCGTAGAAACGCAGCACGGCACCCTCGGCCAGACCTTCGTTCTGGTCGAAATCCAGATGCACCCGGCGACCGGACAGCACCCACGGCAGCACTTCGCCCTCGGCGGCCGGCTCGCAGCTGCTGTAGGTGGCGCGATTGACCACCATCTTCTGCGGGCCGAGAAAGTCCACGCGTTCGGCCTGACCTCCCGCGTCGGTGCGTCCAAAGCGGTAGGTGGGGCTCTTGAAGTAGCCGTCCAGCCGGGTCGTGTGCAGGTCGGCCTCGGGGCCCGAGAAAACGTCGGTGCCGCGCTGCAGGATGACGTTCCCGGTGGCCTTGGCACGGTCGGTTTCCCGCCGGTACTCCACCTGATCGGCGGAAAGGTGCAGCACCCCACGCTGGAGATGGACGCTGCCTTTGGCGCGCAGTTCGTTCCCCAGCCGACTCTGGATGGTGTCGGCCTCGATCTGGATGGGGCCTGTGGGTGTCGAGGCGGCCGGGGTGGCCTGGGCGGGAGTCTGAGGTGTTGTGAGCTTGAACCGCGCGGCAGGCGTTGTCTGGGTCGAGAAGTCCTGCGAGGTGTCGACGGTCTGTGGCTGCGGAGCGCGACACCACAGGGCTGCGTTGGAGGCTGCCGACGTGTCCAACGGCAGGCACACGGTCCACACGGCCGCTGCCACCGAGGTCCACGAACATGCGCGCGGCGGGCTGCTGCGGCGGAGGCGGTCAGGGGCAGGGAAGGGGCGAGGAGCGATCACGGGGCAGGGGTCGACGGGCGCCTGGGCGGCACAGCCGGGTCTGGAGGGGCGTCGGTAGAATCGATCGATTATTTCATGCGCCCCTGCCTGCTGCCGTGTCTGAGATTTCCTGGTCCGATTCCGCCCGTTCCGACGCCTTTCATCAGTGGCTGCAGGCCCAGGCTGCCGAGCGTGGCCTGATCCCGCGCAGCGTGCGCCCGGCCAGCGCCGATGCAAGCTTTCGCCGCTACTTTCGCGTCGATGCGGCCGACGGGCAGACGTACATCGTCATGGACGCGCCGCCGAGCCAAGAGGACTGCAAACCTTTCGTGCGCGTGGCCGGCATGTTGGCCAACGGTGGTGTCAACGTGCCGCAGGTGCTGTCGTGGGACGAAGCGCAAGGCTTCATGCTGCTGAGCGACCTGGGTGGGCGGACCTATCTGTCGCAACTGCAGTCGCTCGATCTGAGCAGTGGTGCGGACCTGCGCCAAGCCGACCAGCTCTACCGCGAGGCCCTGGACGCGCTGATCCCCCTGCAGAAGGTCGATGCCTCGGCCCTGCCAGCCTACGACCGCGCCCTGATCCAGCGTGAGCTGGACCTGTTCCCCGAGTGGTACGTCGCCCGCCACAAGCGCGTTACCCTCACCGACAAGCAGCGTGAGCAGCTCGCCAAGACCTTCGAGCTGATTCACCATGTGTGCGAGGCCCAGCCCACCGTGCTGGTGCACCGCGACTATCACAGCCGCAACCTGATGGTCGGTGCGCCGCACGGAGCCGAAGGCGCCGGAACCGGCCCCAACCCCGGCGTGCTGGACTTTCAGGACGCCGTGCGTGGACCGGTCACCTACGACGTGGTTTCGCTGCTGCGCGACGCCTACATCGAGTGGGACGAAGCCATCCAGATCGACTGGGCGGCCCGCTACTGGGAGCGTGCGCGCAAGGCCGGTGTCGCCATCCAGGACGACTTCGGCACCTTCTGGCGCGACCTCGAATGGATGGGTCTGCAGCGCCACCTGAAGGTGCTGGGCATCTTTGCCCGTCTGTACCACCGCGACGGCAAGGACGGCTACCTCAAGGATCTGCCGCTGGTCTGGCGTTATGCGCACCACGTCGCCATGCGCTACTCGGTGCTGACGCCGCTGGCGCGTCTGCTGGAGCAGCTGGAAGACGTGAAGGCCGAGGACGGCTACACGTTCTGA
>CAYRBG010000288.1:0-3883 GCA_964422355.1 uncultured Sphaerotilus sp.
AGGTGGATCACCTCCGCACCCATGCCCTGCAGGATGCGGCGCATGATGTTGATGGACGCGTCGTGTCCGTCGAACAGGCTGGCGGCGGTGACGAAACGGACCTTGTGCGTGGGGCGGTAGTGGGCCAGGGCACGGGCTTCGGCGGACAGGTCGGTCATGGTGCGGGTCTCCTGATGTCAATCTAGGAGAGCCGCCCCCTTCCGACGATGCCGGAAACCCTCAACCGGGCTGACGCCTTCGGCCATCGGGGTCCACCCGGATCGGGTTGGACCGGACGGCGAGGGGTCAGCCGTGCGGAGCGAAGCCCGGCACCGGGGGCCGGCGGAGCCCCGCCGCTGCCGGCACTTTGCGGGGGGCCGGACGCGCGCCATACCTCGACACGGTCAGCCCGGACGGGTCGATGTCCGGCGTACGCCCCAGCAGCAGGTCCGCGACCAGCTTGCCCGAGCCGCAAGCCATGGTCCAACCCAGCGTGCCGTGACCGGTGTTGAGGTACAGCCCCTCGACACCCGATGGGCCGACGATGGGGGTGCCGTCCGGCGTCATCGGGCGCAGGCCGGTCCAGAAGCGCGCGTGCGCCACGTCGCCCGCCCCCGGGAACAGCTCGGACACCACCTTCTGCAGCGTCGCCCGCCTCGACGAGCGCAGATCGCGGTTGAAGCCCGCCAGCTCGGCCATGCCGCCGACACGGATGCGCTGCTCGAAACGGGTCACCGCCACCTTGAACGACTCGTCCAGCACCGTGGACACCGGCCCCGCCGCCTCGTCCAGCAGCGGCAAGGTCAGCGAGTAGCCCTTGACCGGATAGACCGGCAGCTTCAACCCCAGCGACTTCGCCACCTCGCGGGAGTAGCTGCCCAGCGCCAGCACCACCCGGTCGGCCGTCAGCACCCGCTCGCCGGTGCCGTCGTCGACCCGGGCGCCGATCACGCGCCCCCCTTCGGTGCACAGCCCGATCAGGCGGTGCCCGAACAGGAAGCGTGCGCCCAGGGCCTGGGCCCGCTCGGCCAGACCGGTGGTGAACAACTGGCAGTCCCCGGTTTCGTCGTCCGGCAGGCGCAGCCCCCCGGCCAGCGGCACCGCCGCCCGGGCCAGCCCCGGTTCGATGCGGGCCAGATCCGGCCCGTCCAGCAACTCGAACGGCACGCCGCAGGCCTTCAGCACCTCGACGTCGCGCTGCACCGCCTCGACCTGGGCGGCCGTGCGGAACACCTGCAGCGTGCCTCGTGAACGGTGCTCGTAGGCGATGCCGGTGTCCTCGCGCAGGCGGCGCAGCACGTCGCGGCTGTAGCCGGCCAGCCGCATCATGCGTTCCTTGTTGACGGCGTAGCGTTCTGCGCTGCACTGCGCCAGCAGCGCGGCCATCCACTGCCACTGGAACAACGTGCCGTCGGGGCGGATGGACAGCGGCGCATGGCGCTCGAACAGCCAGCGCATGGCCTTGAGCGGCAGGCCCGGCGCCGCCCACGGCGTGGAATAGCCGGGGGAAATCTGCCCCGCGTTGGCAAAGCTGGTTTCCTGCGCCACCGCGGGCTGACGGTCCACCACCGTCACCTCGGCCCCCGATCGCGACAGAAAATACGCCGTCGAGGTTCCGATCACCCCTGCGCCCAAGACAAGCACCCGCATGACCCACCTCCGGTGGAAGTTGCCGAACCTGTCTCCTCAACGCACTGTGTTTATGGACCTCTTTCTATCGCTGGAACAATACCTGCATCGCCGTCAGGGACGCTGCCCCACCCGACCGTGACCCTGTCCCCCGACTCCTCCCCTCCGCCTCCTGAGCCGGAGGCCGCCGCCCCTTCCGTCCTCGGCGCACGGCGCCGGCGCCTTCATCGGGCCCTGCTGCGCGGCGAACGCACCTACGTTCGCCCCCTGCGCACCGAGCTCATGTCAGGCCGTCAGTGGCTGGACCGCACCATCGTGCTGACCTATGCGGCCCTCACCGGCCTGATCGTGGTCGGCTTCACGCTGCTGACCGAGTTCGCCGGGCGGCTGTTTCTGGGTCTGTCGCACATCCCCTATGTGGGGCCGCTGTGGGCACTGGTCTGGACCCCAGCCCTGACCATGGGCGTGCTGTGGTGGACCCGCCGCTGGTGCCCCGGCGCGGGCGGCTCCGGCATTCCCCAGGTGGTGCGGGCACTGGAAGACGAGGGGCTCGACCGTCGGCAACGGTCCTGGCTGGTGTCGCTGCGCTTGTCGCTGCACAAGGTGATGCTCGTCGTCGCGGGTACGCTGGCCGGGCTGTCCATCGGGCGCGAAGGGCCGACGGTGCAGGTGGGCGCGGGCGTCATGAACCACGCCCGGCGCTGGCTGTCGCCGCAGTCGGGCATCGACAGCCACGACCTGCTGGTGGCCGGGGCTGCGGCGGGCATCGCGGCCGCCTTCAACACGCCGCTGGGCGGCATCGTCTTCGCGCTGGAGCAGCTCTCGCGGCGGCGCTCCATGTCACACAACGGCGTGATCATCGCCAGCATCGTGCTGGCCGGCCTGGTGGCCGTGTCGGTGTTCGGCAATCAAACCTACTTCGGCCGACTCAAGGTGCAGACCGTGCCGCTGACGCTGATCGGCCCCGGTCTGGCCGTGGCACTGGCCTGTGGGCTGGCCGGCGGCCTGTTCTCGCGCCTGCTGGTGATGTCGGTGCGGGGCCTGCCGGACCGCTTCAGCGCCTGGCGCCGCGGGCACCCGCTGCGATTTGCCGGCGGCTGCGGCCTCGGCGTGGCCCTGATCGGCTGGGCCACCGGCGGCGCCACCGCAGGCGCCGGCTACGACCCCACCCGCGCCCTGCTCGAAGGCCGGGCCGATCTGCCGGGCATCTACACCCTGCTGAAGTTCTGCGCCACCTGGCTGTCGGCCTGGAGCGGCGTGCCGGCGGGCACCTTTGCACCGTCGCTGGCCATCGGCGCGGGCATCGGCCACGATGTGGCGCGCTGGACCGGCCTGAGCGGCGAAGCAGCCATTCCGCTCATCGCGCTGGGCATGACCGGCTTCCTCGCCGCCTCCACCCGAGGGCCGATCACCGCCTTCATCATCGTGATGGAAATGGTTTCCGGCCAGGCCATGGTGCTCAGCCTGATGGCCTGCGCGCTGCTGTCCACCGGCGTGGCCCGCCTGATCGGCCCGTCGATGTACGACGAGATCGCGCGCCTGCTGCCCGTGCCGCCGGCCGCCTTGGAGGCACCGTCTGCATCAGCCTCGGGCTCACCGCTCGCGGGGGACCCGGCGCCATCGGCATCCGGTGGTGAGCAGCCGCAGCCCCCGCTCAGTTCGCAAACGCCGCCAGCCCCGTGATCGCCCGCCCGAGGATGAGCGCATGGATGTCGTGCGTGCCCTCGTAGGTGTTGACCACCTCCAGGTTGACCAGGTGGCGCGCCACGCCGTATTCGTCGCTGATGCCGTTGCCGCCCATCATGTCGCGCGCCGTGCGGGCGATGTCCAGGGCCTTGCCGCAGGAGTTGCGCTTGAGCACCGAGGTCAGCTCCACCGTCGCCGTGCCCGCGTCCTTCATGCGGCCAAGGCGCAACACGCCCTGCAGGCCGAGGGAAATCTCGGTGAGCATGTCGGCGAGCTTCTTCTGCACCAGCTGGTTGGCCGCCAGCGGCCGGCCGAACTGGCTGCGGTCGAGCACGTACTGCCGCGCGCGGTGGAAACAGTCCTCGGCCGCGCCCAGCGCGCCCCAGGCGATGCCGTAGCGCGCGCTGTCCAGGCTGGTGAACGGGCCCTTGAGGCCGCGCACGTCGGCAAACACGTGATCCTCGGGCACGAACACGTCGTCCATGACGATCTCGCCGGTGATCGAGGTGCGCAGCCCGACCTTGCCGTGGATGGCCGGCGTGCTCAGCCCGGGCCAGCCCCTTTCCAGCACGAAGCCGCGGATGTCGCC
>CAYRBG010000289.1:0-3880 GCA_964422355.1 uncultured Sphaerotilus sp.
GGCGCTCCAGCGGCTCGGGCTCTTCCGGCGTCAGGCTGAAGGGGTTGGGCACCAGCTCACCACGCGCCTTGGCCTCGGCGATCTTCTTGTTGAAACCCGCCAGGTTGCGCACGCCCATCTTGCTCATGAGCTTGTAGCGCCGCTCCATCTCGGCCACGCACCAGTTGAGCGCGTTCGAGGCCTGCTTCATGTCCGTCACGACCGGCGCCAGCAGGTGCGGAATGCCCTCGTAGACGCTCATTTCGAGCATCTTCGGGTCGATCAGGATCAGACGCACATCCGACGCCTCGGCCTTGTACAGCAGGCTGAGGATCATCGCGTTGATGCCCACCGACTTGCCCGAGCCGGTCGTGCCGGCCACCAGACAGTGCGGCATCTTGGCCAAGTCGGCCACCACCGGATGACCGACGATGTCCTTGCCCAAACCCATGGTCAGCAGCGAAGCGGCATCGTGGTAGATCTGCGAACCCAGGATCTCCGACAGACGAATGGTCAGCCGCTTGGCATTGGGCAACTCCAGCGCCATGCAGTTCTTGCCCGGGATCGTCTCGACCACACGGATCGACACCAGGCTCAGCGAGCGCGCCAAGTCCTTGGCCAGGTTGACGATCTGCGAGCCCTTCACGCCCGTGGCCGGCTCGATCTCGTAACGGGTGATGACCGGGCCGGGCTGTGCGGCCACGACATGCACCTCGACGCCGAAGTCCTTGAGCTTCTTCTCGATCAGTCGGCTGGTCATCTCCAGCGATTCGGGCGACACGGTCTCGATGCGCGCCGTCGGCGCATCGAGCAGATCGACTTCGGGCAGCTTGCCGGCCCCGCCGTCGAGGTCATCGAACAACGTCTGCTGGCGCTCCTTGGCCGGCACCGGTGCCGGCGGCATTTCCTCGACCCGCACCACCGGCTCGATCAGGATCGGCGGATGCTTCGCCTCGTCGTGGCGCTCGATGTCGACCACGCGCTCCCGCTCGGCCTGTGCACGCTGACCAATGCGGCGGTCCTCCTCGTGTTCCTTGCGCTCGGCCTGACGAACCTTCACGCCCTCCATCAGTCCACCGATGCGCTCGGACAGGGCCAGCCACGAAAAGCGGAAGGCCCACGAGGCCCCCAGCAGCAGCAGAACCACGCCCACCAGCGCGCTGCCGGTGAAACCCAGCCAGCGCATGCTCCACGGCCCGACGAGAGCCCCCAGGATGCCACCGGCATGTCCGCCGGCCATGTGCCCTTCGCCACCGTAGACCCGCGTCCATTCCAGCAGGCAACTGGCCACGAGCAGCAAGCCCAGACCCACCCACTTCAACCCCTGCGGGCGCCACGGCACCGGGCCCACGACGTGGGGCGCCTCCGGATCCGCACGCCACAGGTCCGCCAGCACAGAGAGCCAGAAGCGCAGCGCAAATGCCAGCACCCACCACACCGACAGGCCCAGCGCCACATAGGACAGGTCGGAAATCCAAGCCCCCAGCGCGCCGCCCCTGTTGTGCAGCGCCGTCAGATCACCGGTGGTGGAAAAAGCAGCATCGGCCGCATCGTGGCTGAGCATGGCCAACAGCCAGAAGAGCCAGACCACAGCCCCCAGCACCAACAAGGCCTGGACCTTCCATCGCCCTCCGGCAGACAGAGACGGCCGCTGACGCGCCGAACGGGCGTCTGGAACCATCGACGCCTTCAGAAACCCAAACGGAAAACTCATGCGGGGATTGTGCGTCATCCCCGATGCCCGATCGGCCGGCAAGCCCGCCCGCTTACTGCGTGGCCAGGCGTTCCGTGAGATTCACCCAGCCGTTTTCCTGGGTCTGGATAAGGCCACGCTCTTCCAGGTCCTTCATGACGCGGCTGACCATTTCGCGGGACGCACCGACGACCTTGGCCAGGTCCTGGCGAGACACCTTGCTGCGGATGACCTTGGAGCCGTCCTCTTCGTCCTGCGACATGTCCAGCAGGGCACGGGCCACGCGGCCATACACATCCAGCAGCGCCAGCGACTCGATCTGGCGATCCGCATTTCGCAGACGACCGACCAAACCGCGCAGGATGGCGTAAGAAAGACTGGAGTTCTCGGGCAGGCAGGCCGCAAATTCGCCGCGACCCAGGACCAGCACATCCGTCTGGACCTCGGCGCGCACGGTGGCCGAGTGAGGCTCGTTGTCGATCAGACTCATCTCGCCCAGATAGTCGCCGGGTTCGAGCACTGCCAGGATGACTTCGCGACCGCGCGAATCCGAAGTGATGACCCGCGCACGACCGCTGAGCAGGATGAACAGGGCATCGGATTTGCGCCCCTGCTCCACGATGATTTCACCGCGACGGTAACGGCGCTTGGTCAC
Source organism: uncultured Sphaerotilus sp. (assembly GCA_964422355.1). Classification (GTDB taxonomy): domain Bacteria; phylum Pseudomonadota; class Gammaproteobacteria; order Burkholderiales; family Burkholderiaceae_C; genus Sphaerotilus. The sequence continues at coordinate 2,328 of CAYRBG010000289.1, forward strand.
GCCGTCGGCAATGGTCTGCGCCTGCTCAGCCGTGAGCATCGAAAACAACGGTACACGACGAATCAGATCGAGATTGGAAAGCATGGCCATTGCGAGGCACTCCTGGGAACGGTCTTTGTGTTGTCAAGGTTGAATGGGGCGGCCCCTCCGATCCGGACAGTTCTTCCTACAATCCCCCCGTCGTTTCGGCGCGTGCCTCGCCTCACGGCGAGACACATGGACCCCGGCAGCGCGTCATGTTCACGCCGCCCTCCATTCAGTCGGCGAGACTCTACCTGAAGCCGTGCCAAATTGAACACAGCACGCACCCTAAATGAAACCGTGCGTGTCCAACGTCAACCCGCGCCCCACACCATGAATACCTCTTCTGCAAACCCCTCCCGACACAGCCAAGTCCTCATCCTGGGCTCCGGCCCGGCCGGGTGGACGGCGGCCATCTACGCCGCCCGCGCCAACCTCAAACCCCTGCTCATCACCGGCATGGCCCAGGGCGGCCAACTGATGACCACCACCGAGGTCGACAACTGGCCAGCCGACGTGATGGGCGTACAGGGCCCCGAGCTGATGCAGCGTTTCCAGCAGCACGCCGAGCGCTTCAATACCGAGATCGTGTACGACCACATCAACACGGTCGACTTCTCCAAGCGCCCCTTCACTCTCACGGGCGACGCCGGCAGCTACACCTGCGACGCACTGATCATCGCCACAGGCGCCTCCGCCAAATACCTGGGCCTGCCGTCTGAAGAAGCCTTCATGGGCCGGGGCGTCAGCGGCTGCGCCACCTGCGACGGCTTCTTCTACCGGGACCAGGAGGTGTGTGTGGTGGGTGGCGGCAACACGGCGGTCGAAGAAGCGCTGTACCTGTCCAACATCGCCTCCAAGGTGCATCTGATCCATCGCCGCGACAAGTTCCGTGCCGAACCCATCATGGTCGACAAGCTGATGGAGAAGGTCCAGGCCGGCAAGATGGAACTGCACCTGTTCTCAACCCTGGACGAGGTGCTGGGCGACGCCAGCGGCGTGACGGGCGTGCGCATCAAGAACGTCAACGACGCATCCACCAAGGACCTGGCGCTGACCGGGTGCTTCATCGCCATCGGCCATCAGCCCAACACCGGCATTTTTGAAGGCCAACTGGAAATGAAGGACGGCTACATCGTCCCCCGCTCCGGCTCCGAAGGCTTTGCCACCATGACCAGCGTGCCCGGCATCTTTGCCGCCGGCGACGTGCAGGACCACATCTACCGCCAAGCCATCACCAGCGCCGGCACCGGCTGCATGGCCGCACTCGACGCCCAGCGCTTCCTCGAACAGAACGAGCACTGACACCCCTGCGCCGGATTCTCGCCTTGAAGGATCCGGCGCTGGCGATACCGGCCGTTTTCAGGCTATACTGATCGTTTGCCGCCAATAGACCCGACACTTCTGTGCAGAAATGTCGGAGGGGCAACCATCAGACCGGGCACCACAAGTGCCGAAAAATTTAGGCGGGTCTGCGCTGGTTGCTGTAACCATAGAGATCGGAGAAGCGTCATGGCACGCGTCTGTCAAGT
>CAYRBG010000290.1:0-3871 GCA_964422355.1 uncultured Sphaerotilus sp.
GCCAGGTGTTTTTCTGAATGCTCAGCAGGACGCGCGAGCGCTGATCGAAGCCGGAGTGGTCTTGCGGGGTCATCGTAATGACACCGTGGGTCACGGCCAATCCCTTCGTACCCTCGATCGCGTCGCGCAGGGCCTGGCGGAACTCCGGCGTGCCGGGCTTGGCCTTGGCACCGGCCGTCGCCACCGCCTTGTCCAGCACCAGATAGGCATCCTGCGCATAGGCACCGAAGTTGTTGCGCGAACCGGCGCCGTACTTGGCCTCATAGGCCTTGGCATAGGCCAGACCCACAGCCTTGCTGGGGTGGTTGTCGGGCAGTTGTTCGGCCACCAGCACGGGGCCGGAGGGCAGGATCGCGCCCTCGTCGGCTTCCCCGGAGACGCGCAGGAAGTCGTTGTTGGCCACACCGTGCGTCTGGTAGATCTGGCCCTTGAAGCCGCGCTCACGCAGGGCGCGCATCGGCAGCGCCGCCGGGCTGCCCGAGGCCCCGACCAGCACCACGTCCGGCTTGGCGCTCACCAGCTTGAGGGCCTGCGCAGTCACCGAGGTGTCGGCGCGTGCATAGCGCTCCACCGCCAGCACCTTGATGCCCAGGGCGTCAGCGCGCGCCTGGGTCTCCTTCATCCAGGCTTCGCCCCAGGGATCGGAGAAACCGATGAAGCCCAGCGTCTTCACGCCCTTGGCCTTCATGTGCTCGAACAGGGCCTCGGCCATGATGGCCACCGACTGCGGCAGCGAGAACACCCAGGGCAGCAGCTCGGGCTTGACCGCAAACGGCGCCAGCGCGATCTGCGGCGTCTTGGTCTGCGCCGCCACTTCAGCGATGGCCAGCGAAGCGGGCACGGCGGTCGAGCCGATGATGACGTCCACCTTGTCCACGTCCACCAGGCGGTGGGCGTTCTTGGCGGCGTTGGACGGATCGGTGCCGTCGTCCAGGATCACGTAGCGCACGGGCTTGCCGCCCAGGGTCTTGGGCGCCATCTCCAGCGTCTGCTTTTCGGCAATGCCCAGCGAGGCGGCCGGACCCGTGGCGCTGATCGACACGCCGACCACCACTTCCTGGGCCTGGGCCATGGCAGGGGCCGCCAGCATCGCCGCAGCAGCCAGACCGGTCATCATCCATTGACGTCGTTGCATGTGTGTCTCCTTCTCTCTCGGTGGTGGCGCTGCACGTGCAGCGCCTTGGGGTTGGAACTTGGAAATCAATCGCAGATCGGCATGGCCGACGCATCGGCTGCATCGGCGTTGGCGGAACCGGCCCCGTAACGCGCCATCAATCCAGGCATCCCCGCCGCCTCGTCCCGCAGCGCCTGCCGATAGCCCTGCAGCAGCTCGGCCACGATCTCGCCGGCCGGCGCCGCGCGCTCGATGCCGCCCACGCCCTGCCCGGCGGACCACACGTCCTTCCAGGCCTTCTTGCGGGTGCTGATGTCGCCGGAGAAGTCGATGCGCTGCTCGGACTTGAGGGCCTCGCCGGTGATGCCTGCGGCCTCCAGCGTCGGGCGCAGCCAGTTGGCCTCCACGCCGGAAACGGCCTTGGTCAGCACCAGATCCTCGATGTGGCTGCGCACCAGCAGTTCGCGGTACTCGGGCGAGGCCAGGCTTTCGGTGGCGGCGATGAAGCGCGTGCCGGCCACGACAAAGTCGGCGCCCAGCAGTTGCGCGGCACGGATGTCGGTGCCGGTGGTGACCGCGCCGGCCAGGCCCAGCGGGCCCTTCCAGAAGCGGCGCACCTCGGCGATGAAGGCAAAGGGGTTGTAGGGGCCTGTGTGCCCGCCCGCGCCCTGGCACACCAGGATCAGCACGTCGGCGCCGGCATCAGCCGCCTTGCGCGCCAGCGTGGGGTTGATGACGTCGGCCATGACGATGCCGCCGTAGGCGTGCACCGGCTCCAGCACCCGGCGCGGGCTGCCCAGCGCCGTCGAGACGATGCGCGGGCGGTACTTCTCGACCAGCGCCAGCTCCCGGTCGAAGCGGTCGTAGGTGCTGTGCACGATCAGGTTCAGGGCGAACGGCGTGTCGGTGCCGCTGGCCTCGATGCCGGCCACGGTTTGCGCCAGCCAGTCGTCCAGCATCTCGACCGAGCGGGCGTTGGCGGCCGGGTAACTGCCAATCACACCCGCCTTCGCGCAGGCCACCACCAGCTCCGGCCCCGAGACCAGGAACATGGGGGCAGCCATCAGCGGCAGCGTGCTGCGCTGCATCAGGCACAGGAAGTCCGTCTGGGCGGCGCTCAGGTCGCGCGCCGCCCAGGCGGCCTCCAGCGACGAAGCCGCAGACGCGACGGCGCCGGGATGCGCGGTGGAGGTGGCAACAACAGACTCGAAAGCGGACATGGTTCGGTCTCGTCAGGCAAAGCGGGGCCCGGCCGCCTCCCGAAGAGGCGGCGCAGGGTTCTCGAAATAAGGTCAAAGAACGTCGATCAGCGCATGCGCCGGATCTCCCACCCGCCGTCGCTGTGGACGATGGTGGCGGTGGTGGCGCGCGAGTTGGCCTTGGAGGCCAGCAGCACGTAGTGGCCGGTGTGGTCCTCGGGCTGGGCCATGAACTTCAGCGGCATGGACTCGGCCACCGAGGTCTCGAAGCCGGGGATCTCCGACAGCCGCTGCTCCTGCCGCCCCAGGCTGGCTGGCCCGCGCAGCGGCGTGTTCGTCCCGCCCGGTGCGACGGCGTTCACGCGCACGTCCGGTGCCAGCTCGTAGGCCAGCTGCTTCACCAGACCCACCCCGGCGTGCTTGGAGGCCACGTACAGCGGCCCGCCCCCGCCGGGATAGAACGAGGCGTTGGACAACGTGAAGATCATGCTGCCCCCGCTGCGGCGCAGGTGGGCCGCCGCCGCGCGGGCGGCGAGCACATACCCCTTGACGTTGACAGCGAAGATCTCGTCGAAGCTGGCGTCGAGCTCCTGCGGGCTCATCTTCTCCAGGCGGGTGAAAAAGTCCCACACGCCCGCATTGCCGACCAGCGTGTCGAGCTTGCCGAACGCCTCCACCGTGCGTTCGACCGCCGACACGTTGTCCTCGGGGGAGCGCACGTCGCCCACGGTCACGCACACCCGGTCGCCGAACTCGGCCTGCAGCGAGGCCACGTGCTCGGCGCTGCGCACCAGCACGCCCACGCCGGCCATGCCTTCGGCCAGATAGCGCTTGACCACCGCGCGACCGATGCCCGAGCCACCGCCCGTCACCAGTGCCACACCCCCTTGGAGCCAGCCCATCGTCATCCCCTCACAGGAAGGTGTTGAGGTTCTTGGACATGAACACCGACTGCGTGATCAGGATGGTGCGGCGCGCCAGCTTGAAGCCGTCGCCGTCCACCCGCAGCACGTCCTCGCGGCGGCCGACGAGCAGGTCGTTGTCCTTCTCGACGCGGCTGCGGTAGTTCACGAAGGTGCTGTGCACGATGTATTCGCCCGGCACACCGCCCTCGAACACCTCGATGCCGGAGATGACGTGCGCGTGGCGCGTGCCCGGATCCTCGGCCCAGCACGACGGCTGCTTGAAGCGGGTGACGCGGCGCGTCAGGTCCAGCAGGTTGTCGTTGTAGAAGGCGCCGCGGTCCAGGGCGTAGGCGCCGTTCTTGTCGGAGCGGCGGCGGTTTTCCATGCTGGGCATCCAGTAGTGGATGTCCTCGGCCATCAGGGCCAGCCACTCGTCCCAGCGCTCGTGGTCGAGCAGGCGGGCTTCGCGGTAGAGAAAGGCCTCGACGCGGCGCTGGGTCTCAGCGTCCACGGGCACCTCGGGCAGGCGGACTTCGGCGTTCATACACCCTCCTTCATCTTCGGCACATCACGCTGGGGCACGTCCTTCCAGGACTCGGCCTTCATCAGGTCGTGCCAGCGCTGGTAGTAGGCGCGCTGGTTGGCTTCGTTGA
>CAYRBG010000291.1:0-3848 GCA_964422355.1 uncultured Sphaerotilus sp.
CGCTGGAAGGCGCGCTCAAGCTCAAGGAAATCAGCTACATCCACGCCGAGGCCTACCCGGCCGGCGAGCTCAAGCACGGCCCGCTGGCGCTGGTGACCAGCGCCATGCCGGTGGTGACGGTGGCGCCCAACGACGTGCTGCTGGAAAAGCTCAAGAGCAACATCCAGGAAGTGCGCGCGCGCGGCGGCCAGCTCTACGTGTTCGCCGACAGCGACACCCGCATCGAGAGCGAGACCGGCGTGTACGTGATCCGCATGCCGGAACACTACGGCGCGCTCAGCCCCATCCTGCACGTGGTGCCGCTGCAGCTGCTGGCGTATCACACGGCGTGCGCGCGGGGGACGGATGTTGACAAGCCGCGTAACCTGGCCAAGTCGGTGACGGTGGAGTGAGTGAAGGGGCCTGCGGGCCCCTTTTGACTCTGGAATGGCGATGGCGACTGCGCCCCGCCCTCAGAACCGGTAGAGGTAGGCCGAGAACACCCGGTTCTCGGTGATGCGGTCCACGAGGGGGCTGTGACGGATCGTCGAGGCCAGGCGCGTCACCGATGCATCCAGCATCACCGAGTGGTGCGAGTCGAGCTGGTAAATCACCCTCAGGCCGGCCTCGACGTTGAGCCCACCGCCCGCCACATGGGCCGGCCGTGACGGCCCCGCGACCTCGGAAGCCTGCACCCCATAGAGGTGATTGTTCAGCCTGTTGTCCTGCCAGTGCGCCACGGCGCGAGGTGTGAGCACCACCGGCCCCAGTCGCCAAGTGCGGTCCAGGCTCAGGCCGAGTTTCTGCCCTCGGCTGTGGCCGGAGACGTCGTGCACCCACTCCGTCGCAACGTGGGCCCACGGGTTCTTCCAGGTCACCTTGGCACCGGCGCGGACATCGGCCTTGCGTTCGCTCATGCCCGCGAGGACCGGCGAGTCGTCCGGCTCGTAGCCCTCCGAAAGGGCGTAGCGCGCCACCAGGCTGAACTCCAGCCGCTGTGCCTCGTCGATGGCCAAGCCGGGCAGCTTCACCTCCAGCGCCGGCCCCAGCAGACGAACGTGCGCGTTCTCGAACTGGAGCAGGGGAATCACGCGGGTCTCGCGGTCCATGCCGGCATAGGCCCGCTGCCCGCTGGAGACCCCGAGCCCCACACCCCATGACGTGGCCGAAGCTGCGTCCGGCCAGGGCCGCTGGGCCAGCGCGGGTGCCAGGCAGGTCAGGCTGGCAATCATCACAAGGGGTCGGGCGAAAGCGCCGAGGGTGATGTGGCCGGGTGAGGCGGGGGTGTGAGGCTGGAGTGGCATGGGGCTCATCTCGACGAGGTGCGCGATGTCAAAAGCATACCCGAGGTGTGCCGACCGGTGAGGCCGACGGATTACTGAGGAGCCTCCGGAACCTCGAACACCACACTCATCGGTCCGGAGTCCTGGTGGGACCGATCCTGACCCCGCTCGCTTTCCGGCGTTGTTGCACACTTCTGTTACGCGCATCGCCCAAGCCGGGATCCCTACAATGGTTCGCACTCGGCGATGCGTTCTGCGTGCGCCTCCAGTGTTCCAACGGATCGAGCAAACCACGGCACCATGTCGGACCAACAGCAATACACATCAGAACAAGCTGAGGCCATCAAGCACATCAAGGACCTGATGCTGACCTACGGGATCGCCAGGAGCGATCTCGCCCAGATGACGAAGGCCGAAAAGGCGGCGCTGGTCCAGCAGATCCGCGACCTGATGGCCAAGTGGAACATCATGCCGTGGGAGCTGATGGGCCATGGGCGCCGCACCTTGCAGGTGGAAACCTCCGCGCCGCCGGCGAAGGTGAAGTACCGTCACCCGCAGACCCGGCAGGAATGGAACGGCGTGGGCCGACAGCCGCAGTGGCTCAAGGATGCCCTCATCATGGAAGGCCTGACGGTGGAGCAGCTGCGGGTCTGATCCCCAGCGGGACCGCGAGGGCGGCATGAGGCGGACCGCACGCTTCTTGCTGAGAGCGTGTGACCTGCCCGGATGGGGCGGGGTGCCTTCGTGACTGCTCCCATGTCCCTCTTCAACCTTTACGTGCGCGTGCTCGGCCTGCTGGGCCGCGAGACCCGGCTGGCGCTGGGTCTGGTCGTTGCCAACCTGGCCCTGGCGGTGGCGCAGTTTGCCGAGCCCTTCCTGTTCGGTCGCATCATCAACCGGCTGACGGGGGCGCAAGCCGTCGGGCAGACGCCGACGATGACCGAGCTGATGCCGCTCATCGGCGCGTGGCTGGTGTTCGGTTTGTTCACCATCGGCTCGGGTGTGTGGATCGCGCTGCATGCCGACCGCCTGTCGCACCGCCAGCGGCTGGACGTGATGAGCCGCTATTTCGAGCACGTGCTGACGCTGCCGCAGTCCTTTCACGGCGCCACGCATTCGGGCCGCACGCTCAAGGTGATGATCGAAGGCGCCAACGGCATGTCGTGGCTGTGGCTGGGCTTTCTGCGCGACCATTGCTCGGCGTTGGTGTCATTGTTCGTGCTGTTGCCTCTGACGCTGTTCATCGAGTGGCGTCTGGGCCTGCTGCTGGTCGTGCTGGTGGTGGTGTTCGCCGTGCTGACGACCCATGTGATGCGCAAGACGCAGACGCTGCAAGGCGCGGTCGAGGGGCACCACTCGGCGTTGGCCGAGCACGCGTCCGACGCGATCGGCAACATCCCTGTCATCCAGAGCTTCACGCGCATTCAGGCCGAGCTGGCGCACATGCGCGCGGTGATCGACCGCACCCTGGCGGCGCAGATCCCCGTGCTGTCGTGGTGGGCGGTGGTGGCTGTGGCCACGCGTGCGGCGTCCACGCTGACAGTGACGGCCATCTTTCTGCTGGGCGTGTGGCTGCACCTGCACGACGCCACCTCCATCGGCGACATCGTCACCTTCATGGGCTACGCGACGCTGCTGATCGGGCGGCTGGATGCGGCGGTGGGCTTCGTCAACGCGCTGCTGATGGAGGCGCCCAAGCTGCGCGAGTTCTTCACCGTGCTGGACACGGCGCCCCTGGTGCACGATCGCCCTGGGGCGGTCGATGCAGGGCGGCTGGCGGGCGAGGTGTGTTTCGACGAGGTCGCCTTTTCGTACGTCGGTCGGCGTCCGGCGATCGACCACCTGTCCTTCACCGCCGAGCGGGGTCGGACGATCGCCCTGGTGGGGGCCACCGGATCGGGCAAGTCCACCACCCTGGGGCTGCTGCACCGCGCCTTTGATCCCCAGAGGGGCCGCATCCTCATCGACGGCACCGACATCCGCGACTTCACCCTCAACAGCCTGCGGCGCAACATCGCCGTGGTGTTCCAGGAGCCGATGCTGTTCGCGCGCACGATCCGCGAGAACCTGGAAGTGGGGCGCGCCGGCGCCACCGAGGCCGAGATGTGGGACGCCCTGGAGCGTGCCCAGGCCACCGAGATCATCGGTCGCCAGGCCGAGGGCCTGGACACCCTGGTGGGCGAGCGCGGCCGATCGCTCTCGGGCGGGGAACGTCAGCGCCTGTCGATCGCGCGGGCGCTGCTCAAGGATCCGCCCATCCTCATCCTCGACGAGGCCACGTCGGCGCTGGACGCCGCCACCGAGCAGAAGCTGCAGCAGGCGCTCGACGAGGTGATGAGGGGCCGCACGACCTTCGTCATCGCCCACCGCCTGGCGACGATCCGCCACGCCGACCTGATCCTCGTGCTGGACCGGGGGCGGATCGTCGAGCAGGGCGATTTCGATACGCTGGTGGCGCGCGACGGGCGGTTTGCGGAGTTGGCGCGGGCGCAGTTCATGGCGCCTGCGCCAACCTGACCTTCGCTTGCATCAGAACGTCACCCGCACGCCGGCGGTCAAGGAGCGCCCGGCCATCGGCGACAGCCC
>CAYRBG010000292.1:0-3841 GCA_964422355.1 uncultured Sphaerotilus sp.
GCATTGTGAATCTCAACCCCGCCTGAATCGGCTCACCCATTGTTCAGGACGGACTTTTGACTTCACGGCCGAACCCTGGGCCGAAACACGATGCGAAGAACAGGCGGCACCTTGCCGTTGGCATCCAACGGAATCCGCCCGGTTTTCCACAACGCCACTTGGACCACCTGGTCCCAATGGGCGACGCCGCTGCTTTGAACCAACTGGACGTCGATGATGGTGCCGTCAGAGGCCGTGCGCACCTCGACTTCGGCCTCCGGGTTTCCGTCGACGGGCTCAGTCAGAACGATGTGGCGCCGAACTGCCGTTTGAATCCGCTCCGAATAGGACGGCTTGGCGCGAGGCAACGGCGTCTGCGCGGATGCCGCCGAGGAATCAACGGAGAGACTGCCCGATGGCTGCGGATGAAGGGTGCATGCGGCGAGGGCGGCAAGGCCCAACGCGATGGGTAGATGACGCACAGCAGCAACGCCCGGGTTGATCAGCGCCGAAGGCAGGCCCGTGGAATGAGGGGATCCCAATGGGGTTCAATCGATGTTCTGACCAATGCGCCAAACAACACCTGATGGATCATGCAGACAGAAATCTCGCATGCGCCAAGGCTGATTCTCCAGCGCGGTCACCTTCACCCCGTACTTTTCAAGCACACCACTTTCATGCACCTGCCGCCACCATGAATCCACATCTTCCACCAGAATGTGCATCATGAAATTTTCGGCAAACGACTCTGCACAGAAGTCCTGAAGCAGAAAGCTGACGTGCCCGAAGTGGAAGTAAGCAATACCGCCGCCTTCAGAGGCCATCGTAAAACCAAGATCCTTGTAGAACTGCTTTGAAATCTCGAAGTCTTTCGATGGGACGAAGGCCTTGATTTCTGTGATCTTGAGATTTGACATTGAGGTTTTTCTCTACGACACCGAACGAGGGGCTAGGCCGCAGTCCGCCTGAAACCATAGTCTCGCATTCGGTCAGTGAATAGTGGCAGCAGTTCTGGCTTGTTCGACATGCCGATCAGCTGCACTGCGGCGACCATGCCCAATGCTCCTGCTACGTCAATCGCTTGAGCCAGCTCGGATTATTCGTAGTTTGCTTCGACCAGTCCAGGCTTATGTCTTCGCGAGACCTGGACAAAGCCAGTGTGCGTGAACCCGTTCATTGCCTTCCAGGCTCGCGCCTTGAAGTCCGAGAGAACCCCTGGGCCGGTTCCGATCTTGGCCTCGAAGGCGTCGACAAGCTGTTGAAACTCGTGCTTAACAACGCCTCGCCTGAAGCGTGCCAAGTCTGCTTCGTCCGCGCAGTGCAGCAACCACAGTCCTCGAACAAGAGATTCGGTTAGGCTACGCAGCAGAGCCAGAGCTGAGCCGTAGAGTTGACTCGAGTGGAGCAGTGCGTAGGCGGCTTGGTGCTCAAGCGTGACATCAAAGCAGCCGACAGCGAGCATTGAACGTTCGTCAGCGGGCAGACTTATGCCGGAGGTATGCCAGTCGATCCACTCAATGAGCTCCACAAGCTCGGCGTGTTCGCGAGGTGCGTGCATATGCGGCCTTACGAATAAATTCACCAGCCTACGCGGCTTTTCGCGCAGGCCCGGTGGAATGATTGGTTAGCCGCTTTTTCACTTACCATAGCCCCCATACAAAGAAATTGCTGCTTTCACACCAGGCAAACTAGATTGCCTTTCCAGATTAGTGACTTCAGCCACGTAGTTACCTGTTGCAAGCGGGAGCCAGCCTATAGTTCTTGTCTTTGCGTTTTTACCGTCGTGGGATGTTACGCAAAGCGATACGATGGTGCGATCTATAACAATAGAATTGTCTGCCGCCCTACGTATAACAACCCTAAATGGTATTGGCTGTCCCAAGCCCTTTCGCTGACCTTCTGGGATTGCATCATACCGAACATCACCTCGGCAGAGTTCACCATATCGCTCCCCGACGATTTTGTCACTCAATCGTTCCTCAACCGAGGCAAACTCAAATGTCACAGCAAGGGGGTAGCTCTTTTCGACGGGCACCTCAAACGATTTTGTAACCAACGCGCCGGTAACGCTGAGATCGATTTGCTGCCCCGAAAAAAGTGGCGGGAAGGCACACAAACCAGCAATCCACATGGCAGGGCCAATGAAATATTTATGACAGAGCGCGTAAGTAGTGGGTCCCATATGGCTAACGTAATATGGACCTCAATCCCCTTCTTTGTTACCCAGTGCTTGACGGATAACGTAGCAAAGACAACACACGCAACTGATTGTCACGTCTGATTTTTCTATTCCACTTGCCATCTCCCCCCCAACCAAATTGCACTCGAAACCCTGCAAGGGTTGACCAGCGTCTCACGCGCCTTCACGCCAGCATATAGCCGGCATCCACCGGCGTCCAGTCCGGCGCGCCACGGATCCAGAGAGGGAGCGGGACAAGCGCCCCGCCTTGACGACCTCAGCCCCGCCGCACCCCGGACCAGGCTGCCGCCAACCACAAACTCAACAACGCCCCCGGCGCCACCACCTGCCCAATCGCCGCCAACGCCGGCATGTTCGCCATCGCCAGCAGCGCAAACGACAGCACGGTCGTCAGGTTGGCCAGCAGGAGGGACGCCCAGGTTTCGCGGTCGGATTCGGCGTCGCCGTGGTGTTGGAGGTGGTCAAAAAACAGGGCGTAGTTGGAGCCCACGGCCACGACGAGCAGGAAGCCGACGAGGTGGAGGATGCCCAGGGCCACTCCGGCCAGGGCGAGGCCGGTGTGGACCAGCACGACGCTGGCCACCAGGGGCAAGGCCACGCGCACGAGGCGGCGCGCGGAGCGCAGCCACACGGCCAGCAGCACCAGCACCAGGGCTCCACCGGCGAGGGCCTGCCACAGGGCTTCGTGCAGGTAGTGCTTGTAGAGGGCGTTGAGCTCGGGACTGATGCGGATCAGGCGGGTTTCGGGCAGGCCGTCCACGGCCTGGCGCAGGGCGGCGGTGGCGGCGTCGCTCTGTTCGTCCTGGGTGGGCAGGTGCAGTTGCAGCAGGGCCGTCCAGGGCACGGCGCGGCCGTTTTCGGTGTGGCCGGGCAGCAGTTGGGCGTTGAGCATGGGCGCCACGGGGCTGGACTGCAGGCCCTCGCGCGTGAGCAGCGGCTGGGCGCGCTGGGCCTGCACTTCGGCCACGAAGGGCGACAGCTTGGCGGCCGACAAGGCGCCGTCCTGCGTGGCTTGCTGCAGGCGAGCCTGGAGCTCGTCGGCCGCCGGCAGCGCCGCGAGCCGGGCGAGCTGCGTGGCCGGGCTCGGCAGCCAGCGCGCGGGGGATTCGTAGCCCAGCAGCACGCCGCGATCGACCAGCGCCTCCAGCCGGCGCCCGACGGCTTCGGTGCGTTCGAGCACGGTGGCCTCGTCGGCAGCCTGCACGGCGATCATCACGCCGCCGTCCGCCGCGCCCAGGTCGGCGCGCAGCGATTCGTCCAGCGCCACGGCGGCGGGCTGCACCGCGCCCATCGACGACAGGTTGCCCCGCCATGGCGAAGGCTGCACGGCGGTGTAGACCAGCGCCGCCCCGGTCAGGGCGATCCACAGCCAGCGCGTGCGCGGCCACACGCCGAGCACGGCCTGCATGAAGCGCCCCATCCAAGGTCGCACGCCCTGCCCCGTGGCGCCCTGTGGCGCCAGATGGATCAGCACCCAGCGCGTGGTCGCGGCTGCGGCCACCAGACCGGCCATCGAGAACACGCCCAGTTGCGACAGCCCCTGAAAGCCCGACACCGCCATCGCCGCAAACCCCGCCAGCGAGGTGAACAGGCCCAGACGCACCGCCGGCCAACTGCCCTGCAGCCAGCGCCGCGCGCCCACCACCGCGCCCGCGCCCGTCG
>CAYRBG010000293.1:0-3836 GCA_964422355.1 uncultured Sphaerotilus sp.
CACGGCCTGGTGGCCGACGACGCGGTCGACCTGTTCCGCGTCTCGCAGACCGCGCTCGAAGGCCGCTGCCCCGAACTGCTGCTGAACCTGCTCGAGGTGCGCGGCATCGGCCTGCTGGACATCAAGGCCATCTTTGGCGAGACGGCGGTGCGGCGCAAGATGCGGCTCAAGCTCATCGTGCACCTCGTGCGCAAGGAGACGATGGACCGCGAGTTCGAGCGCCTGCCCAACGAGCCGCTCTATGAAGACATCCTCGGCATGAAGGTGCGCAAGGTGGCGATCGCCGTGGATGCCGGCCGCAACCTGGCCGTGCTGGTGGAGGCGGCGGTGCGCAACACGGTGCTGCAACTTCGCGGCATCGACACCTACAAGGAATTTCTGCAGCGCCACCGCGAGATGATGGAGCGCGGCGACCACAGCTTCTGAAGGCTGCGTCGGGTGGGTCTGCTCGTTATTTGTTGCCGGGCCGGTGGTGGCAGTTTTGCCGCGAGCAGTGCGCGTACAGGGCCAGCGAGTGTTCCTGCAGCACGAAGCCACGCTCGGTGGCGACGGCGCGCTGGCGCGCCTCGATCTGAGCGTCGAAAAACTCCTCCACGTGGCCACAGTCCAGACAGACCAGATGGTCGTGGTGCTGGCCTTCATTGAGCTCGAACACCGACTTGCCGCTCTCGAAATGATTGCGCGACAGGATGCCTGCCTGCTCAAACTGCATCAGCACGCGGTACACCGTGGCCAGGCCGATGTCGGAGTTGTCCTGCAGCAGGATCTTGTAGACGTCTTCGGCCGACATGTGGCGCTGCTCGGCGCGCTGGAAGATCTCGAGAATCTTGATGCGCGGCAGCGTGGCCTTCAGTCCGGAGCTCTTGAGTTCTTCGGCGTTGGTCATGGTGGGGCGGGGCGCGGTGGGCCGGTCTCGCTAGAATCGACCGATCATATCGGCATGTGCTCCCGCTCTTGGGGGGTAACGCTCAAATCCACACGATGTCAGCCTTGAATCCTCGAATCTCCCTGCCCGGCCTGCGGGTCATCGTTGCCATGGTGGTGGCTGCGACGGTTGCGGGCTGCGCCTCGTCCGGATCCGACGGCTGGTTCGGCAAGCTGCGCCCCTATCGCATCGAAGTGGTGCAGGGCAATGTCGTGACCCAGGAGATGGTGGCCAACCTGCGGGAAGGCCTCAGCCGCGATCAAGTGCGGGGCCTGCTGGGCTCTCCGCTGCTGACCGACATCTTCCATGCGGACCGCTGGGACTATGTGTTCACGATCCGGCGCCAAGGCGCCGAGCCGCAAAGTCGCCGCGTGACCGTCTTCTTCTCCGGTGACAAGGTCCGCGGCTTCGAGGCCGACGGTTTGCCCTCCGAGAACGAATTCGTGTCCTCCATTGACACTGGGGCGCCCAAACCACGCACCAAACCGCTGGTGCTCAACGACGAACAACTGCAGAAGCTGCCTTTGCCCGAGCCGAGCCGGATCGCCCCGGCGGTGACGCCGGTCAGTGGTCCGCAACGCTCCTACCCCCCTCTTGAACCTGCAATCCGATGACTGCTCCTTTGCGCATTGCTGTGGCCGGCTGTACCGGCCGCATGGGCCACATGCTGATCGAGGCCGTGCTGGCCTCCGACGATTGCGTCCTCGCGGGTGCTCTTGACCGTGAAGGCAGTCCGGCCCTCGGCACCGATGCCACCGCCTTCCTGGGCAAGACCAGCGGCGTGAAGGTCAGTGCGGACCTGCGTATTGCCCTGCAGGGCGTGGACGCCCTGATCGACTTCACCCGCCCGGAAGGCACGCTGGCCCATCTGGCCGTCTGCCGTGAGTTGGGCGTCAAGCTGGTCATCGGCACCACCGGGTTCACCGATGAGCAGAAGGCCGAGATCGCCGAGGGTGCCAAGCACACCGCCGTCGTCATGGCGCCCAACATGAGCGTGGGCGTGAACGTGGTGCTGCGTCTGCTGGACATGGCCGCGCGCGCGCTGAGCCAGGGCTACGACATCGAGATCGTCGAGGCCCACCACCGCCACAAGGTCGATGCCCCGAGCGGCACTGCCCTGAAGATGGGCGAGGTGGTGGCGGCGGCGATCGGGCGTGATCTGAAGGAATGCGCCGTCTACGGCCGCGAAGGCGTTACCGGTGAGCGCGACCCGAGCACCATCGGCTTTGCCACCGTGCGTGGCGGCGACGTGGTCGGCGACCACACCGTGATGTTCATGGGCACCGGCGAGCGCATCGAGGTCACGCACAAGTCGAGCAGCCGGGCCACCTACGCCCAGGGCAGCCTGCGCGCGGTGCGTTTCCTGGCCGGCAAGGCCACCGGTCTGTACGACATGAACGACGTGCTGGGCCTCTGAGCCCGGTCACGATCGAGGGGGAGAGGATCGTCATGGGCGGCTTTGCGCAGATCTGGTCCGAGGGTGACGGCGTCGCCCGCGCCGTGGCGCTGCTGCTGCTGGCCATGTCGGTCACGGCTTGGGTGCTGATCCTCTGGAAGGGCTGGGTCCTGACGCGCGTGCGTCGGGACGTGGCCCGCGCCGTGCCGGCGTTCTGGTCGGCCGGTGATTTGTCCTCAGCACGTGGCCAACTGGAGTCGCTCGACCGGGAGCAGGTGCTGCTGCCGCTGATCGACGCGGCGCTGCATGTGCCGGCGTCGGGCACTTTGGAGTCCTCCGGGCAGGCCGCCTCGCAGCTGACCCGTCGGCTTCGCGACGCGCTGCACCAGGTCGTGCAGCAACTGCAGTACGGCCAGGTGCTGCTGGCCTCGATCGGCTCGACCGCGCCTTTCATCGGCCTGTTCGGCACGGTCTGGGGCATCTACCACGCGCTGCTCGGCGTGTCGGCGGCGGGCAGCATCAGCATCGACAAGGTGGCTGGTCCGGTCGGCGAATCGCTGATCATGACGGCGGCGGGTCTGGCGGTGGCCATCCCGGCGGTGCTGGCCTACAACGTGTTCGGCAAGTGGGTGCATGGCTGTGAGGCTGAGCTCGAAGGTCACGCGCACGACCTGCGCGAGATGGTGCTCGACACCCTGCAGCCCGGGCGCGAGCGCTCGCCCGCTGCCGACGCCCGCGAGGACTGAGCCGTGGCCTTCGGCCGTTTGGAGCGCAGCAAGGGCCCGCAGCCCATGAGCGACATCAACATGACGCCGCTCATCGACGTGATGCTGGTGCTGCTGGTGATCTTCATGATCACCGCGCCGCTGATGACCTCCAACCTCAAGCTGGAGCTGCCCAAGGCCGACGCGGCCGCGCCCAGCGAGGCGCCACCGTCCGCGTTGCGGATCTCGCTGCTGGCCAACGGCGCGCTCTATGTGGGCGACGAGCGGCTGGAAGCCGAGGCCTTCGCCCAGCGGCTCAAGGCCGTGGCGGCCCGACCGGGTGAAACCCCTGAAGTGCACCTGCGGGCCGACAAGGCCGTGCCTTATGGGCGGGTGGCCGAGCTGATCGGGCAGTTGCAGCAGTCCGGGCTCAACCGGATCGCCTTCGTCACCGAGCCGGGAGCCGGGGCTTCTGCGCCTTGATGCCGGCGCGGCGCGCGGGCCGTGTGCTGGTCGGTGCCGCGGCGTCTGTCCTGAATGATCCTGGGGCCAGCGCGGGTGTCTCTCACCCTCACGCGATAATCCCCCGATTGCGCCGTCAGCGGCGCCACCGATGCTTTGCGCCATGCCCATGAACGAGAAATTCGACCCGTCCGCCCTCGAGTCCGCCGCCCAGAGCGCCTGGAAGGCCGCAGACGCCTACCGCGTCACCGAGGACCTGGACCGCCCCAAGTTCTACGCCTGCTCCATGCTGCCTTACCCCAGCGGCAAGCTGCACATGGGCCACGTGCGCAACTACACCATCAACGAC
>CAYRBG010000294.1:0-3815 GCA_964422355.1 uncultured Sphaerotilus sp.
TGGCCACGATGCCGTGTTCGGGCTCCAGCACGTCGCCGTTGCCGGTGATGATGAGCGAGGCGGTGCGGTCGGCCACGGCCAGCATGGCCTCCAGACGGCGCAGCACACGGTCGGTGCGCCAGTCGCGGGTGAGTTCGACAGCGGCGCGCACGAGGTGGCCCTGGTGCTTTTCCAGCTTGGCTTCAAAACGCTCAAACAGCGTGAAGGCGTCGGCCGTGGCGCCGGCAAAGCCCGCCAGCACCTGGTCGCGGTGCAGCTTGCGCACCTTGCGGGCGCTGGACTTGACGACGATGTGCCCCAGGGTCACCTGGCCATCGCCGCCGAGGGCAACCAAGTTGCCTCGGCGCACGCTGACGATGGTGGTGCCGTGAAAGCTGGGGGGGGTATGTGAGTCGGCCATGGAATCGTGGGTGCGGATCGGGGGCGGTGAGAATGCCGGCGACCGGAGCGTCAGCGGATGCGAGGGTGTCGGATCGACGGGTCCGACCGAGCTCCGGCGTCGTGGACGTCAGTGTTTGCGCACGGTCACCCGGGCTTGTTCGGAGAGACCCATCGCGCCGCAGAACAGGGCCACGAGCCGATGTGCGTCGACGAACTGGATGGCCCGGCCTTCGTTCTTGCGCGCCAGCACCCAGTTCAGCAGATCGCCTGCGGCGATGAAATCCATGCGGATCAGGCGGGCACAGGATATCTGCACCTGCGTGGCCGAACCGACGCGGGCCGCCAGGCGGTTCAGCAGCGGGCCGATGTCGCCGAGCAGTTGTCCGTTGAGATCGACGCTCACCCGATCGGGGTCGGCCTCGGCGTAGGGCATCGACTCGTTGAAGGTCGGGGGCAGCGACGAAGACGGGGCCAGTGCTTCGCCCGGCTGGGTCGCCCCCGCCGCATCGATGAGCTTGACCGTGCAGCGCGCGGGCATCCAGGACGGCGGAGAGACCTCGTAGGTCATGCAGTAGTCCAGCGCGGCCTGATCAAACTCGTTGGGGCGTTGCGCCAGCCGCAGGGCTTCCATGCGCAGCATCCAGTACGACGGATCGACGGCACGGGCGCCCATCGGTGCGATGTCGGCCAGGATGTCGAGCAGGCGTCCACCGCCGATCCAGCGCAGGTCGAGCGATCGATCGGCCCACTCCTGCATCAGCTGCGTCAGCTCGACGCAGGCCTGCACTTCGATGTCCAGCACCGCTTGCCAGTCGATGACCCACGGCAGCGGTGTGGAGGCAAGGCGTGAGCGCAGGTGCCGGATGGCCCCGGGGTCGATGGTTTCGGGGGCCACCCAGGTGGCATCGTTGGCATGCAGCGTGCGGTCGAACCCGGCCGATTCTCCGGGCTGGGCCGCCGCGTCGGCCACCTGCTGCGGCAGCGAATACCACTGGGGCGGCGACGAACCGAAGCGCTCGGCGTATTCACCGGCCAGGGAGTCGAAACGCCACTGCTGTCCGGTGGCGCGGTAGAGGTCAAACAGGACGAGCCAAGTCTCGCTGTGTCGGGCGCGGGTACCGCCGGGCTCGATGAGCGTGCGCAGCACCTCCTCGCAGCGCTCATCGTCGGCGCTGGCAAAGGCCATGACGGCCTCGTCGAGCTCGGGATCGTGCACGGCCACTTCGGTGACTTCCACATCGAGCGCGGGATCCCGCTCATTGAGCGGCATGCGCACCGACTGACGCGGCACGAGCGGTGTGCTGGGCGCCGGCCCTTCAAAGAGTGAGCCATCCGGATCGCGCAGCAGCGGCCGGGTCGGCTTGAAGGCATTGAGCAGCGCGTCGTGCGCAGCATCGTCGTCGGGCGGCAGGGTGGTGAGGCCGGCACCGGCCCCAAGTCCCCAGCCGCCTGGAGCCACGGCCGGGCGCCGTGGTGCAGAGACGTCCGGGGCATCCCCCACCATCTGACGCTCGATGGCGTCGATCTTGTCCTTGACGTCCTGATCGGTGCGCATGCCGAAGTCTTCGGAGATGCGGACCTCGGAGTCTTCCAGGTGCGACAGCCCTTCCAAGTCGGCCAAGCCTTCACCCGACAGGCCCTCGCGGCGGATCTTGCGCAGCATGTCGAACTCGCGCTTGCGCACGAAGTCGTTGCGCCGCTTGCGCTCGATCATGGCCTTGATCTCGGCCTTGGCCAGGTCGGTTTCCGTGCCGAGCTGCGACGGCCGATTCAGGTCGGCCCAGTCGGTGGTCGGGTTCATGGCGAACCGCACGACCTTGCGCAAAAAGCCGCTCTTGGGGGAATCGGGGGTGTCGGCCATGGTGTCGGGCGCCGGAGGAGGGATGGGCCAAAGGGGCGCAGAGGCCCCGGAGCGTCAGTCCCCGAAGAGCTTTTGCTTGAGTTCGCGGCGCTGCTGGGCTTCCAGCGACAGTGTCGCGGTGGGGCGGGCCAGCAGGCGGCCCAGACCGATGGGCTCGCCCGTTTCGTCGCAGTAACCGTAGTCACCGGAATCGATGCTGGCGATGGCCTGCGTGATCTTCTTGAGCAGCTTGCGCTCGCGGTCGCGGGTGCGCAGCTCCAGGGCGTGCTCTTCCTCGATCGTGGCACGGTCGGCCGGATCGGGGACGATGGAGGTGTCCTCGCGCAGGTGCTCGGTCGTCTCACCGGCGTTGGCCAGCAGGTCGTTCTTCTGGGTCTCCAGCTTGTGCCGGAAGAACTCCAGTTGTTTTTCGCCCATGTACTCGCTCTCGGGCATGGCGAGCACTTCGGCGTCGGTCAGGTCCTTGGCGGCCTTGGTCTTCCACGCGTTGGGATCAACCTTGGCGGCGGCGGTTTTCGATTCGTTCTGAGACATGGCGGCCTCGGGCTGCAAACAATAAAGAGGTCACGCGACCACAGGCGGCCGGGTGTGCGTTCGTTGGGCGGCCTGTTGGCGCTCCGTCAGGGCGCGCGGATTGTATCGATCCGCCGCCCCTTCGGAAGAGGCGTGGCTCGGATGCGACTGACGGGTGCGGCAGTGTGTCACACGAGGCACTGGGCCAGGCCCTGTTCCAGGATGTCGCGCGGCAGGTCGATGCCGATGAACACCATCTTGCTCACGCGCGCTTCGCCCTCGCTCCATTTGGGTCCCAGGTCGCTGCCCATGAGCTGGTGCACGCCCTGGAAGATCACCTTGCGGTCGGTGCCCTGCATGTCGAGCACGCCCTTGTAGCGCAGCATGCGTGGGCCGTAGATGTTGACCACCGTACCCAGAAAATCCTCCAGCTTGGCGGGGCTGAACGGGCGGGTCGCCCGGTAGACGAAGGACTTCACGTCGTCGTCGTGATGGTGGTGGTGCGGGTGGCTGCAGGACTCGCCGGGGGCGTGGTCGTGGCCGCAGTCGTGGTGATCGTGACCATGGTCATGTCCGTGGTCATGCTCGTCCGCGGACAGGAACTCGGGGTCGATCTCCAGCTTGGCGTTCAGGTTGAAGCCGCGCAGGTCGAACACTTCGGCGATCGACACCTCTCCGAAGTTCACGCGCTTGTGTGGGGCGCGCGGGTTCATGTGCTTGAGGCGGTGGGCCAGGGCATCGACGGCCGCGTCGTCCACCAGATCGCACTTGCTGATGAAGATCTGGTCGGCAAATCCCACCTGGCGGCGCGCTTCCTGGCGGTCGTTGAGCTGCTGGTCGGCGTGCTTGGCGTCGACCAGGGTCAGGATGGAGTCGAGCAGGTAGCTCTCCGCGACCTCGTCGTCCATGAAGAAGGTCTGGGCGACGGGGCCGGGGTCGGCCAGGCCGGTGGTCTCGATGACGACGCGGTCGAAGGTCAGTTCACCCTTGCGTTTCTTGGCGGCCAGCTCGGCCAGCGTGGCGCGCAGGTCCTCGCGGATGGTGCAGCAGATGCAGCCGT
>CAYRBG010000295.1:0-3804 GCA_964422355.1 uncultured Sphaerotilus sp.
CGAGGTGCTGCTCCAGCCCCCGGCGATTGAGCACCTGCGTGAGCGGATCGGTCAGGGCCAGCTGCCACATCTGATCGCGCTCGGTGCGCGTCTGATCCACCGTGCTGCGCAGGGATGCCGAACGCACGGCCAGCACCATCATCCACGTGCCCATCTCCAACATCGAGGAGAACTGGAAGGCGTGCAGCGACCAGAAGTTGGCCGGCATCAAGCCCCACATGAGCAGCGCCATCACCACCACACCGATGGAATACAGGCCCCAACCCATGAACACGTAGAGCGCAGCTTTCTGCCCCTGCCGGTAGCGCATCCAGGCCACCGGCACCCCGAACACCATCGGCAACGGCCCCAGCAGCGAGGCCAGCGCCTGCGCCGAGGGGTAGGACAGCACATCGAACGCGAACAGCACGATCCCCGCCGCGGCGATCCAGCCGATGATCTTCAGGGTCAGGGACACCCGCGGAAACGACGCGCGCACTTCCAGCACGCGGTCGATGAAGTTGACCCCACCCACCAGCGCCAGCAAGACCGTGCCCGGCCCGAGCACCTCGTTGAACCGGACCCAATCGCCCCACAGGAAGCGGCTCCCCAGCCCGAAGAAGGTGATGAAAAACATCCCCACCCCCAACAGGGTGACGGCATACCAGGCGTATTCCGGTTCGCGCAGCCCCCAGCCCTGCGCCAGGCTGTAGATCAGCAACGCCACCCCCACGCCGGCCAGCACCCCTTGCAAGGCAAAGAGCGCGGATTCGTCGGCGCCGTATCGATGGATCTCCACCACCGACATCGGCAGCACCAAGGTGCTGGTGCTCTGGAAACGCGTGTACAGGTCGTAGCGTCCGCCGGGCGTCAACCGGAGTTCGGCCACATGCCCACGCGTCAGCAAGTTCTTGCGGCTTTGCGGCACCGCATCGCCCAGGCTGACGCTCTGGACCACGTGCCGGCTGCCGGTCTCCACCAGAAACAGATCCACGTGATCCAACGGCGGGTAGTTGACGTCCAGGAGCCACCCTGAGCGACTGCCCGCCGGAACCTGAAACGAGGCCCGCACCCAGACCGCGCCCTCTTGCCGCCCCAGATTGCCGTGCACGGCGCCCGGCGGCCCGAACTGCTCACGCGGCAAATCAAGCACGGTGCGGATGTCGGCCGCCTTGTCCGGGTCGCGCCACAGGCGAGCGTGGGACCACAGGTCGTGGCGATCCCGACCATCGTGCAACTGCAGAATGCCGATGGGGGCATCCGGATCGGTCTTGACCTCGTCCGAGCGGGCATGCCAAGCGGCCAGCGCCAGGAGACCGGCCCCCAGCACCCACAACAGCCACCATGCAACGCGCAACGTTCGACCCAATGCCAACTCCTCGAAGGGCGAACGTCACTTCGGGTTCACCCTGGCATCGGGTTCATCGGCACCGCGTCGGGCGGCTGTAGGGGCCCGGCGCCGGGGGGCGCGACACAAGTCGCGAATGGGCAGCTCAAAGCCTCGCGCAGGTCACCCGGCGACGCAATCCGTCCAGATCCAGCACACGCACTCCCCCATACTCGATGCGGATCAGTTGCTGGCCCTGCAGGGCATGCAGGGCCTCATTGACGCGCTGGCGTGACAACCCCACCAAATAGGCCAGCTCCTGCTGCGTGATGCGCAGCAGCGATCCCACGCCCGGATACAGCGTTGGGTGAAACAGCGAGGCCAGGATGCGCGCCACCCGCGTGTCCGGGTCGTTGAGTCGGTCGATCTCGCGCAGAGCGATGAACTGTCCGAGCCGCTCGTTGAGCTGGTTCATCACATAGCGGTTGAAGGCGATGCTGCTGTCGAGCAACTCGTGAAAGGTATCGACCGAGATGCCCGCCACCCGACTGCGGCGCAGGGCCTCGATGTTGTAGCGATAGCTCTCGCGCTTGAGCAGCGTGCCCTCGCCGAACCAGGCACCGGGAGGCACACCGGTGAAGGTCAGGGGCGTGCCGTCGGGCGCACTGTTGCTCATCTTCAGCAGGCCATCGATCAGACCGAACCAGTAGCTCGCGGGCCGACCCACTCGACACAGCATCACGCCCGCCTCCACCTCCACCACCTGAAGCGCGGCTTCGGCACGGCGGCGATGCGCCTCGTCCAGACACGCCAGCCACGGCACCCCCGCCAGCTCATCGGCGCTGAGGTCTCGGGCCTGGGCACGCAAGGAGTGCAGTGTCGTCATGGCCTCAGGGTAAGCGATGTCGGGACAGTCCCGCAAATTGTCGTCGGCACGACATCCGGACGTCAAAGTGCCGCCTACGATGCCTTCCAAGACGACACAAGAACGTCCAACCCGCCGGGGCGAGGCCCCACCGGACTGGAAGGAGACACGCGGTGAGCACCACATTTCCGCGCCTGCTGATCGAGCACGCGCAGCGCCGACCGACGGCGCCCGCCATGCGCGAAAAGGAATACGGCATCTGGCAGACCCTGAGCTGGGCCGACCTGAGCGAGCTCGTGCGCCACATGGCTGGCGGACTGGCCGCCGCCGGTCTGCAACGGGGTCAGCACCTCGTCGTCGTCGGCGACAACCGCCCTCGCCTGACCGCCGCCATGCTGGCCGCCCAGGTGCTCGGCGCCATCCCGGTGCCGCTGTACCAGGACGCGGTGGCCGCCGAGTTCATCTACCCGCTGCAGAACGCCGAAGTGGCTTTTGCCGTGGTCGAGGACCAGGAGCAGGTCGACAAGCTGCTCGAAGTCCGCGAGCACTGCCCCCTGTTTCAGCACCTGTGGTTCGACGATCCGCGCGGTCTGCGCGCCTACGACGAGCCGGGCCTGGCAGGTCTGGATGCGCTGATCGAGGAAGGCCGCGCCTACCTCGCGCAGCACCCGGGCTTCTTCGACGCCGCGGTGGCCTCGGTGCAGCCGCACGACGTGGCCGCCATGTTCTTCACCTCGGGCACGACCGGCAACGCCAAGGGCGTGGTCCACACCTACAACAACCTGATCGACCGCGCCGCAGCCGGTGCCCGCTTCGACAAGCTGCACGAGCGCGACGAGGTGCTGGCCTACCTGCCGCCGGCCTGGATCGGCCAGAACATCTTCAGCTTCGCGCAGTGGCTGGTGTGCGGCTATGTGGTGAACTGCCCCGAGTCGGCCGCCACAGTATCGATCGACCTCAAGGAGATCGGCCCGACCTACTACTTCGCGCCGCCGCGGATCTTCGAAGGCCTGCTGACCAGCGTGATGATCCGCATGGAGGACGCCAGCCCGATCAAGAAGTGGCTGTTCGCACGCAGCATGGACCTCGCCAAGCGGGTGGGTCCGCAGCTGATGGAAGGCAAGAGCGTCGGTCTACTCGACCACCTCCAGTACAAGCTCGGGGACCTGCTCATCTATGGCCCGCTACGCAACACGCTGGGCTTCAGCCGGGTGCGCGTGGCCTACACGGCGGGTGAGGCCATCGGCCCGGACCTGTTCACCTTCTACCGCTCCATCGGCATCAACCTCAAACAGCTCTACGGCTCCACCGAGACCGCCGTGTTCGTCTGCCTGCAGCCGGACCACGAGGTGCGTGCCGACACGGTGGGCGTGCCCATCGACGGCGTCGAGATCAAGCTGGCCGACAACGGCGAGATCCTGGTGAAGTCACCTGGCCTGCTCAAGGAGTACTACAAGAACCCCGAGGCCACGGCCGAAGTGCTCACCGCCGACGGTTGGTACCACACGAGTGACGCCGGCTTCATCGACGCCAGCGGCCACCTCAAGATCATCGACCGCGTCAAGGACGTGGGCCGCTTGAGCGGCGGAGAGCACGACGGCGCCATGTTCGCGCCCAAGTACGTCGAGAACAA
>CAYRBG010000296.1:0-3698 GCA_964422355.1 uncultured Sphaerotilus sp.
GGGGTGGGGCGCCCGCCTTGGCGCAGGAGGTGCCGGCGGCATCGGCGCGTCCGCGCATCGGTCTGGTGCTTTCCGGAGGAGGGGCGCGGGGGCTGGCCCATGTGGGCGTGCTCAAGGTGCTGGAGCGCGAGCGCATTCCGGTGGACGTGATCACCGGCACGTCGATGGGCGCCATCATCGGCGGTCTGTACGCCAGCGGCATGACGGCCCAGGACCTGGATCGCGAGCTGCGCGCCCTGGACTGGGACGCGCTGTTTGCCAGCCGCATCTCCCGCGAGGCTTTGAGCCAGCGCCGCAAGGAGGAGGACTTCGAAATCTCCCCGGCGGTGGAGATCGGGTTGAACCGGGGCACGGCGGTGCCGATGCTGCCGCTGGGCTCGGTGTCGAGCCGGGGGCTGGAGCTGCTGCTGCGGCGCTACACGCTGCCGGTGCGGCACGTGCGCGACTTCGATGCGCTGCCCATTCCGTTTCGCGCCGTGGCCACCGACATGGAGTCCGGCCAGGCCGTGGTGTTTCGCGAGGGCGATCTGCCGCAGGCGCTGCGGGCCAGCATGTCGGTGCCGGGCGTGTTCCCGCCCACCGAGGTCGAGGGGCGCATCCTGGGCGACGGTGGCCTGGTCAACAACCTGCCGGTAGACGTGGCGCGGCAGTTGGGGGCCGAACGGGTCATCGCGGTCAACATCGGCACGCCGCTGTCCAAGCGGGAGACCTTGGGCACCGTGGTCGGTCTGACGGCGCAGATGATCAACATCCTGACCGAGCAGAACGTGCAGCGTTCGCTCGCCACCCTGCGCCAGGGGCGAGACCTGCTGGTGGCGCCCGACCTGGGCAGTCTGACCTCGGGGGACTTTGCCCGTGCGACCGAGCTGATTGCCCTGGGCGAGCGTCAGGCCGAGGCGTTGGTGGCGCAATTGCGTCCGCTGGCCTTGTCGCCCGCGCAGTGGGCGCTCTGGCAGCAGCGGCGCACGCAGGTGGCCGGACAGGCCGAGGCGCCGCGCCCCATCGCCTCGGTGCGTTTTGAAGGCAACCAGATCACGCATCCGGAGCACTTTGCCGGCACGCTCGCCAGCCGACCGGGGCAGCCCTTCAACATCGAAGATGCCGAGCGCGACAGCCGCGCCCTGGCTGCCACCGGTGACTATCTGCATGCCGATTACCGGGTGGAAGACCGGCCCGAAGGCACCGACCTCGTGTTCATGCTGCACGAGAAGCCCTGGGGCCCCAACTACTTCAACCTGGGCCTGGACCTGTACAGCGACTTTGCCGGCCGCGGCGAGTTCAACATCAAGCTGAACCACAACCGCCATTGGCTCAACGCCCAAGGCGGGGAGTGGCGCAACCGCTTCCAGATCGGTTCGGTGCCACGCTGGGCCAGCGAGTGGTACCAGCCGCTGGGGGCTCAGCGCAGCCTGGCCAACGACTGGTTCTTTTCGCTGTCCAGCGATCTGGAGCGACGGCGCCTGTCGTATTACGCCCCGTTGGAGCCGACGGAGAACGCCAGCGACAACCGCATGGTCGGGCGGGCCGTGCGGGGTCGTGCCACGTTGGCGGCCGCCATCGGCCAGCCGCTGGGCCATTGGGGCGAATGGCGGCTGGGGCCGGTGTACGAGGCCCAGCGGATCGATCCGGAGATCGCCAGCAGCGCCTTCGTGGCCGGCAACGACAGCCTGGTGGCCTTGCACAGCCGTGAGTGGGCGGGCCGCCTGGGCGTGGTGATGGACCAGCTCGACCACGCCAGCTTTCCGCGCCGGGGCTGGCGCCTGAGGGCGGATGCGCTGGTGGGGCGTCGAAAGTTCTCCGGCGACCCCTTGCCCGGCGATTCGGAGGCCTTTCACCGCCTGGAGCTGGATGTGCGGGGGGTGCACAGCGTGGGTCCCCACACCCTCGATGCCGGCTTCAAGTGGCAGCGGGCGCATCAGCAGACGGTGCTGGGGCAGGGGTACTACTCGCTGGGCGGGTTCCAGAACCTTTCCGGCTACAAGGCCGATCAGCTCAACGGAAACCAGGCCATGCTGGGCCGGGTGGTGTACACGCGCCGGCTCAACCAGCAGCCGGTGCTCACGCGCGGATTCTTCGCGGGCGCCAGCCTGGAGGCCGGCAATGCCTGGGCCTCGACCGGGTGGCCGCCGTTCAAGGAACTGCGCTGGGGCGGCAGCCTGTTTCTCGGCGCCGACACCGGGGTGGGGCCGCTGTACTTCGGGCTGACCTGGGCGCCGCTGGGGTCGACGGGGATCTATCTGCTGTTGGGACGGCCTTGACGGGCGGACCACGCACGGGCAGGACGCGCTGATCCGCAAAGGGGGCTTGGCCGATCCGCGCCGAACCCTTAGGATCCGCATCGGCCCCGCTTCATGCGGGGTCACGTCGCTCGGACGGTTCCGGGCGCTCACGTGAAAGTCACTGTCAATGTCTTCCAGCTCATCGGGCAAGCGCCGCTTCGCCCGCATCGATCGTCTTCCCCCCTACGTCTTCAACATCACGGCCGAGCTCAAGATGGCCGCCCGCCGCCGCGGGGAAGACATCATCGACCTCAGCATGGGCAACCCTGACGGGGCCACGCCGCCGCACATCGTGGCCAAGCTGTGCGAGGTCGCCCAGCGCCCCGACACGCACGGCTATTCGGCCAGCAAGGGCATCCCGCGCCTGCGCCGCGCCATCTCGCACTGGTACCGCGAGCGCTACGCCGTCGAGATCGATCCGGACACCGAAGCCATCGTCACCATCGGCTCCAAGGAAGGCCTGGCGCACCTGATGCTCGCCACGCTCGACCGCGGCGACACGGTGCTGGTGCCCGACCCCAGCTACCCGATCCACATCTACGGCGCGGTCATCGCCGGCGCCGACATCCGCTCGGTGCCCATCGTGCCGGGCGTGGACTTCTTCGCCGAGCTGGAAAAGACCATCCGCGGCAGCTATCCCAAGCCCAAGATGATGATCCTGGGCTTCCCGAGCAACCCCACGGCGCAGTGCGTGGAGCTGGACTTCTTCGAGCGCGTGATCGCGCTGGCCAAGAAGCACGACATCTTCGTCGTGCACGACCTGGCCTACGCCGACATCGTCTACGACGGCTGGAAGGCGCCCAGCATCATGCAGGTCAAGGGGGCCAAGGACATCGCGGTGGAGTTCTTCACCCTGTCCAAGAGCTACAACATGGCCGGCTGGCGCATCGGCTTCATGGTGGGCAATCCGGACCTGGTGGCCGCGCTGGCGCGCATCAAGAGCTATCACGACTACGGCACCTTCACACCCTTGCAGGTGGCGGCCATCGCTGCGCTGGAAGGCGACCAGCAGTGCGTGAAGGACATTGCCGCGTCGTACCAGAAGCGTCGCGACGTGCTCTACAAGGGCCTGATCGAAGCCGGCTGGCCGGTGGAGTGCCCCAAGGCGTCGATGTACATCTGGGCGAAGATCCCTGAGCACTACGCCCACCTGGGCTCGCTGGAGTTTGCCAAGCAGCTGATGGAGCGCGCCAAGGTGTGCGTGTCGCCGGGCATCGGCTTCGGTGATCACGGTGATGACCACGTGCGCTTCGCGCTGATCGAGAACGAGAGTCGGATCCGTCAGGCGATCCGGGGGATCAAGGCGATGTTCAAGGCGGATGGGGTCACACCCGGTTGATCGACTTCAGTCGGCCAGTTCGGGGAACAGCACCTCGGTGTACCCGAACCGACTGAAATCCTTCACCCGCATCGGGTAGA
>CAYRBG010000297.1:0-3694 GCA_964422355.1 uncultured Sphaerotilus sp.
TCATGGAGCTGGGCACCTCGGCCAAGATGCTGTCGATCGTGCCGCTGATGGCCGGTGGCGGCATGTACGAGACGGGTGCCGGCGGCTCGGCCCCGAAGCACGTGCAGCAGCTGGTGGAAGAGAACCACCTGCGCTGGGACTCGCTGGGCGAATTCCTTGCCCTGGCCGTGTCGCTGGAAGACCTCGGCATCAAGACGAACAACGGCAAGGCCAAGCTGCTCGCCAAGACGCTGGACGCCGCCACCGGCAAGCTGCTGGACAACAACAAGGGCCCGAGCCCGAAGACCGGCCAACTTGACAACCGCGGCAGCCAGTTCTACCTGTCGATGTACTGGGCCCAGGAACTGGCCGCGCAGACCGAAGACGCCGAGCTGGCGGCCAAGTTTGCCCCGCTGGCCAAGACCCTGACCGAGCAGGAAGCCACCATCGTGAAGGAGCTGGCCGACGTGCAGGGCAAGCCGGCCGACATCGGTGGCTACTACTTCGCCGATCCGGCCAAGCTCGAAGCCGTCATGCGGCCCAGCGCGACCTTCAACGCCGCGCTGGCCACCATCGAAGGCTGAAGCGAACGCCCGTCAACGACTGCCGCGATCCTCGCGGCAGCTCGTGGCGCCCCTTAAAAGGCCACCTTTGGGTGGCCTTTTGCATGAGGTCACGCCCTCATGCAGCCCGAAGAACGCGATCAGTGCACAGGCACCGCAGTGCGCGCCTGAACCTCCTCACGGGTCACGCCCGGCGCTGTCTCGACCAGCTTCAAACCCTCGGCCGTCACGTCCAGCACGCACAGGTCAGTGATGATGCGGTCCACCACCCCCAGGCCCGTCAGCGGCAGGGTGCATTGGGGCAGGATCTTCAGGTCGGTGCTTCCATCCTTCTTGGTGGCCACGTGCTCCATCAGCACGATGACCCGCCCCACCCCGGCCACGAGGTCCATGGCCCCGCCCATGCCCTTGACCATCTTGCCGGGGATCATCCAGTTGGCCAGATCGCCCTGCTCGCTGACCTGCATCGCGCCCAGGATGGCCAAGTTGATCTTGCCGCCGCGGATCATGCCGAAGCTGTCCGCGCTGCTGAAGATGCTGCTGCCGGGCAGCGTCGTCACCGTCTGTTTGCCGGCATTGATGAGGTCGGCGTCCTCCGTACCCGCCACGGGGAACGGGCCGATGCCCAACAGGCCGTTTTCACTCTGCAGCCACACCTCCATGCCCTGGGGCACATGGTTGGCCACCAGGGTCGGCAAGCCGATGCCCAGGTTCACGTAGTAGCCGTCCTGCAGTTCCTGCGCGGCGCGGGCGGCCATTTCATCTCGGGTCCATGCCATTGCGTGTTCCTCCTGCACTCAGGCCGCGGGGCGCACCGTGCGTTGCTCGATGCGCTTTTCAGGGTTCGGGTTGACGACGATGCGGTGCACGAAGATGCCCGGCAGGTGCACGTCGTCGGGGTCCAGCTCACCGTTCTCGACGATGCGTTCCACCTCGACGATGGTCAGCTTGCCGGCCGCCGCCACGTTGGGGTTGAAGTTGCGCGCCGTGCGGCGGAAACGCAGGTTGCCCGAGCGATCGGCCACGTCGGCCTTGACCAGCGCCACGTCGGGCACGATGGCCCGCTCCATCACGTATGTCACGCCATCAAAATCTTGGGTGGGCTTGCCCTCTGCGACCACGGTCCCCACGCCGGTGCGCGTGAAAAAGGCCGGAATGCCCGCCCCACCCGCGCGCAGGCGCTCGGCCAGCGTGCCTTGGGGCGCGAACTCCAGCTCCAGCTCACCGCTGAGGTACTGGCGCTCGAACTCCTTGTTTTCGCCCACGTAGCTCGACACCATCTTGCGGATCTGCCGGGTGGCGAGCAGCTTGCCCAATCCGAACCCGTCCACACCCGCGTTGTTCGAGACCACCGTCAGGTCCTTCACACCGCTGGCCTGCAAGGCGTCAATCAACGCCTCAGGGATGCCGCACAACCCGAAGCCGCCCACGGCCAGCAACTGGCCGTCGCGCACCACACCGTCCAACGCCGCCTGTGCGCTGGGATAAATCTTGTCCATGTTTGTCTCCTCGGCTAAGGCCTGCACAGCGTACTACTTATCCGAATAAGTAATTGCTACGTAGAATTGACTAAGGCCCGCCCCTGAACCACCCTGACGCACTGTTTGACATGGCCGGATCTGCTCCATTCGAAGACATCGTCCTGGACGACTACCGCACCGCCTTCGACCTCGCTCCGGTGGGGCTGGTGCTGTCCCGGCACCGCACCATCCTCGACTGCAACCAGCAGGCCTTGCAGGTGTTCCGTGCCACACGTGACCAATTGATCGGCCAGAGTTTCGCCGTCATCTACCCGAGCACCGAAGAGTTTCAGCGCACGGGCGAACGCATCGTGGCCAGCCTGGACGCCAGCGGCCGTTACGCCGACGAGCGCGTCATGAAGCGCCTGAGCGGACTCAATGGCGGAGAGCTGTTCTGGTGTCACGTCTCCGGCCGGGCCCTGGACCCGACCCAACCCCACGCCGCCGGCATCTGGGCCTTTGAAGACCTGTCCGGACACCGCCGCGTCAAGGCAGAGCTGACCCCGCGCGAGCGGGAGATCGCCGCGCTGCTGATCGAAGGACAGACCAGCAAGCTCATCGGCAAGCGCCTGCAGATCAGTCCCCGCACCGTGGACGTCTACCGTGCCCGCCTGATGCGCAAATACGAAGCCGGAACCACGGCGGAGCTGGTGCACAAGCTGCTGAGTGGTTGAGTCCTTCAACGTCAGGCTCACCAGGAACGCAAATTCAGGCCTGAAATGAACAAACCCCGACGGCTCGACGCCGGTCGGGGTTTTGTGTAACGACTCGGTCAGGCCAGCGTGTACCGGCCTCACGCCATCACATGTGGTCGATCATGACTTGGCCGAAGCCGGAACAAGACACCTGCGTCGCACCTTCCATCAGGCGGGCGAAGTCGTAGGTGACCTTCTTGGACAGGATGGACTTTTCCAGCGAGCTGATGATCAGGTCGGCCGCTTCCGTCCAGCCCATGTGGCGCAGCATCATTTCGGCGGACAGGATCTCGGAACCAGGGTTCACGTAGTCCTTGCCGGCGTACTTCGGAGCGGTGCCGTGGGTGGCTTCGAACATGGCGATGGTGTCGGACAGGTTCGCACCCGGTGCGATGCCGATGCCACCGACTTGAGCGGCCAGGGCATCGGAGATGTAGTCGCCGTTCAGGTTCAGCGTGGCCACGACCGAATACTCGGCCGGGCGCAGCAGGATCTGCTGCAGGAAGGCGTCAGCGATCGAGTCCTTGATGACGATGTCTTTGCCCGTCTTCGGGTTCTTGAACCGGCACCACGGGCCGCCGTCGATCAGCTCGGCGCCGAATTCCTTCTGAGCCAGCGCATACGACCAATCACGGAAGCCACCTTCGGTGAACTTCATGATGTTGCCCTTGTGAACGATGGTCACGCTGGGCTTGTCGTTGTCGATGGCGTACTGGATGGCCTTGCGCATCAGGCGCTCGGTGCCTTCACGCGACACGGGCTTCACGCCGATGCCAGAGGTCTCGGGGAAACGGATCTTCTTGACGCCCATTTCCTCGACGAGGAACTTGATGACCTTCTTGGCCTTGTCGCTCTCAGCTTCCCACTCCACACCCGCATAGATGTCTTCCGAGTTCTCGCGGAAGATGACCATGTTGGTCTTCTCGGGTTCCTTCAC
>CAYRBG010000298.1:0-3682 GCA_964422355.1 uncultured Sphaerotilus sp.
CTCCACAGAGCGAGCCCTAGACTTTAGCTGGCTCTTTCGAGCTTTGCAAGCCTTTCCCAGAACTTTTTTGTTCCACGCAAGCAGATCGCGTTGGTACAAAGGGCAGTCCCGGGCTTCGGGAACCTTAGATTCTAGCTCATGGCATTCCAATCCACCACCTGACGCCCACAACGCGCCAGATGCGCATTTGCGGCCGAGAACGGCCGGCTGCCCAGGAACGGCGCCGGCGAACGCCTCGCCGACAGCGGCGAAGGGTGATTGCTGCGCAGCAGGAGGTGATCGGGGCCCGCCCCCTCGATCAACGGGCTCTTCTTCTGCGCATGCGCGCCCCACAGCATGAACGCCTTCGGCGCAGGGTCCTGGGCCACGGCCTTGATGATCCGGTCGGTCAGGTCCTCCCAACCCCAACCGGCATGGCTGGCGGGGCAATCCTGCTCGACGGTCAAACAGGTGTTGAGCAACAACACACCCTGCGAGAGCCACCCCGCCAGACTGCCCGAGACCGGCAACTCGCCACCTACATCGGCCGACAGCTCCTGGCGAATGTTGCGCAGACTGGGTGGGATGCGCACGCCGTTCGGCACGGAGAACGCCAGCCCCTCGGCCTCGCCCGGGCCGTGATAAGGGTCCTGCCCCAGAATGACGACACGCACCTGATACGGCGCGAGACTCTCCAGCACACGCAAAGGCCTTGGCGGAAAAACGGGCACCCCCTGCCGCACCCGTTCGTCAACACGGGCACACAAACGACGCCCCACCTCTTGACCCAGGAATTCGGCGCACAACGCCCGCCACGGGGGAGCCACGCCATCAAAGCTCCTCTCCAGGGGGGGCACCAAAGACTGGGAAGGGGGCACCTCCGCGCCGAACAGATCCCTCGCCATTTCAGCCCTTGAAAAGCTCCGCCAGGGCCATTCCAGGATCGTCGGCCCGCATGAAAGCCTCCCCGACCAGGAATGCGTGCACGTCGGCATCGCGCATGCGCCGCACATCGGCCGGTCCGAGGATGCCGGACTCCGTGACCAGCAGCCGATCCTGAGGCACCTCGGCCAACAAACCCAACGTGGTGTCGAGCGTCACCTCGAACGTGCGCAGATTTCGGTTGTTGATGCCCACGAGCGGCGTCTTCAGCCTCAACGCACGGTGCAACTCCTCGCGGTCATGGACCTCCACCAGCACGCTCATGCGATGGGCGAGCGCCACAGCCTCCAGGTCCGCCATCTGGGCATCGTCCAGACAGGCTGCGATCAGAAGGATGCAGTCCGCGCCCATGTCGCGCGCCTCGTGAACCTGGTATTCATCGACCATGAAGTCCTTGCGCAGCACCGGCAACGCGCAGGCGGTGCGCGCTTGCTGCAGATACTCGACCGCGCCCTGGAAGTAGTGCACATCGGTCAGGACGCTCAGACAGGCCGCGCCCGCGCGCTCATAACTGTGCGCAATCTCGGCCGGCCGGAAGTCCGCCCGAATCACGCCCTTGCTGGGGCTGGCCTTCTTGATCTCAGCGATCACGGCCGCCTGCCCTGCCGCCACCTTGGCACGCAATGCCGCCTCGAAGCCCCGCACATCGGTTCGCGCCTCAGCGTCACGGCGCACGTCAGCGAGCGGACGGCGGGCGCGCAGCACCGCCAGCTCCTCGTACTTGGTCGCCACAATCTTCTTCAGGATGTCGCTCATCTTGTTCTCACCTCGGGGCTTGCCGCCCATCGTTCCACTTACCGCACCATTCGCCGCCCCTGATCCGGGGCCGAAAACCTTCTGCGCACAGCTTATCCACCGTTCAACGAGGCTTGCACACCATTGATGCACACCGGATCCACTGCTTGTACACAGCCTTGCCCACAGGAGCGGGAAACCCTCCACACCTTGTGCGAAGTGTGTCCCCGGCCTGCTCACCGTGTCCTCACAGGGTTACCCACACTGTTACCCACAGCCCCCTACGCCTGCTGGTAACACCGCTCCATTTCAACCCCGTTTCCGAGATCATCCGGCGGACGAGCCGACCGAAGGCTGCCGTGCGCCAGCCGGTCAAACTGCAGCCGCCAAACGCTGCGTACACGCCACGAACCGATCCAGCTTGGACAAGGCGCCACCGGAGGCCACCGCTGCGCGCGCCGCATCCACACCCGCAGCCAGCGAATCGACCACGTCAGCGGCATACAGCGCCGCACCAGCATTGAGCAGCACGATATCGAGTGCCGGCCCCGGCTCACCGGCCAGAGCCCGGCGCACCACCTGCACCGACTCGGCCTTGTCGGCCACCTTCAGCGCGCTCACGTCGGCGGTCTTCATTCCGAAGTCGGACGGGTGGACGCGGTACTCGCGCACCTCACCGTCCTTGAGCTCGCCGATCATGGTCTCGCCGGACAAGGAGATCTCGTCCAGGCCATCCGCACCGTGCACGATCAGCACGTGCTTGGAGCCCAGACGCTGCAGCACCCGCACCTGGATGCCGACCAGATCGGGGTGGAACACGCCCATCACCTGGTTGGGCGCCCCGGCCGGATTGGTCAGCGGCCCCAGGATGTTGAAGATGGTGCGCACGCCCAGCTCCTTGCGCACCGGCGCGGCGTGGCGCATCGAGGCGTGGTGGTTGGGCGCGAACATGAAGCCAATGCCGGTCTGCTGCAGGCACTCGGCGACCTTCTCGGGCGCCAGGTTGATCTGCGCCCCCAGGGCTTCGAGCACATCCGCACTGCCCGACGACGACGACACGCTGCGCCCACCGTGCTTGGCCACGCGCCCGCCCGCCGCCGCCGCCACGAACATGGCTGCAGTGGAGATGTTGAAGGTGTGCACGCCGTCGCCGCCCGTGCCGCACATGTCCACCAAGTGGCGGGTGTCCTCGACCTGCACCGGGGTGGCGAACTCGCGCATCACCTGGGCGGCCGCGGCGATCTCGCCCACGGTCTCCTTCTTGACGCGCAGGCCCATGGCCAGGCCCGCGATGATCACGGGCGAGAGCTCGCCGCTCATCAACGCGCGCCACAGCTCCAGCATCTCTTCATGGAAGAGCTCGCGGTGCTCGATGATGCGGTTCAGGGCTTCGGTGGGGGTGATCCTCATGTCGGGCTCCTCGCGGTCGTTCAGCGCATCTGCAGGAAGTTCTTGAGCATGGCGTGGCCGTGCTCGCTCAGGATGGATTCGGGGTGGAACTGCACGCCTTCGATGGGCAGTTCGCGGTGGCGCACGCCCATGATCTCGCCGTCGCGAGCGCGGGCCGTCACCACCAGCTCAGCAGGCATCGTTGCCTCCTCGATGGCCAGCGAGTGGTAGCGGATCACGCTGAACTCGCGCGGCAGACCGGCAAAGACGCCCTGCTGGTCCGTCGTGATGGTCTCTGCCTTGCCATGCATCTGCACGCGGGCGCGGACGATGTTCCCGCCCAACGCCGCGCCGATGCTCTGGTGGCCCAGACACACACCGAGGATGGGCAACTTGCCCTTGAAGTGGCGGATGGCCTCGATGCAGATGCCCGCCTCGGCCGGCGAGCACGGGCCCGGCGAGAAGACCAGATGGTCGGGCTTCATGGCCTCCATCTCGGCGATGGAGATCTCGTCGTTGCGGTGCACCCGCACGTCCTCACCCAGCTCGGCGAAATACTGCACGAGGTTGAAGGTGAAGGAGTCGTAGTTGTCGATCATCAGGAGTCTCATGATTCTAAGTCCTTGATTTCATTAAT
>CAYRBG010000299.1:0-3679 GCA_964422355.1 uncultured Sphaerotilus sp.
AAAAGCTGGTGAAGAACCTGTCCGGCGGTGAGCGTGGCCGCCTGCACCTGGCCAAGACCCTGGCCCAGGGCGGCAACGTGCTGATGCTGGACGAACCGTCCAACGATCTGGATGTCGAAACCCTGCGCGCGCTGGAAGACGCGCTGCTGGAGTTCGCCGGCAGCGCCATGATCATCTCCCACGACCGCTGGTTCCTGGACCGCATCTGCACCCACATCCTGGCGTGCGAAGGCGACTCCAAGTGGTTCTTCTACGACGGCAACTACCACGAGTACGAAGAAGACAAGAAGCGCCGCCTGGGCGAAGAAGGTGCGCGTCCGAAGCGCGTGCGCTACAAGGCCCTGAAGTGAGGCGGTAGGATGGGAGCGGAGCCGCTTCGCTCCGGTCCCGCCGAGCCCATTCCCCGCCGCAGAGCGGGTTGATTCAATTGGGATAGATTGACAACAAGTACTGAACGAGGAGTACGCACATGAAGCAGATCACCGCCGTCATCAAACCGTTCAAGCTGGAAGAGGTCCGCGAAGCGCTGGCCGAGGTCGGCTCCACCGGCCTGACCGTCACTGAAGTCAAGGGTTTCGGTCGCCAGAAGGGCCACACCGAGCTGTACCGTGGCGCCGAATACGTCGTCGACTTCCTGCCCAAGGTCAAGGTCGAACTGGTCGTTCGCGACGAAGACGTGGATCGCCACATCGAAGCCATTGTCAAGGCCGCCAAGACCGGCAAGATCGGCGACGGCAAGATCTTCGTGACCTCGGTGGAGCAGGTCATTCGCATCCGCACGGGTGAGACGAACGAGTCGGCCGTCTGAGTCCGCTGCGTTCTCCGCACCCGGAAGGCCACCTGCAAAAGCGGGTGGCTTTTTTGTTGACAGATGCCGGGGCAGTCAAATGCGCCCGTAATCGGCCGTCGTCGGATGTGGCCGGCTGAAGACCTCGGTCAGGGCTTCCATCAGCGAACCTGGGTCGGAATGGACTTGCGCCAGTTGCGCCTGCTGTTCGCTGATGAAGCCTTCCGTTTCCATGTGACCCACAAAATCCAGCAAGGGTTGCCAGTAGCGCGCGGTGTCCAGCAGGACCACCGGCTTGTCATGGAAACCCAGGTGCTGCCAGGTCCACACCTCGAACAGCTCTTCGAGCGTGCCGAGCCCGCCCGGCAGCGCGACAAAGGCATCGGCGGATTCGGCCATGATCTGCTTGCGTTCGTGCATGGTCTGCACCACTCGCAGCTCGGTCAGTGCGCCGTGACCGACCTCCATCTTCAGCAGATGTTCGGGAATGACGCCCAGCACGTCTCCGCCGGCCTGCAGGGTTGCGTCGGCCACGATCCCCATAAGACCGACCCGACCACCACCATAGACCAGTCGCCAGCCGCGTTCGCCGATCTGCCGGCCCAGCTCTCTTGCTGCGGCTTCGTACTCGGGCTCCGCACCCAGGCGCGAGCCGCAATAGACGCACACGCTGCGTCGAGGCGTGGCGCAGCTTGGCACCGGGGGGGATGGGGGTGTTGTGGGGGAAGTCGGCATGGTGTGCGGGTCTACGGCTCTGACACGAGCGAGGCTCGTGTCGTTCAGTCAGGGCGCTCAGTGTGCCAGTGTGGCCCAGACGTGGTTCAGATCGGCTCCAAGCCGAGGCCAGGCCTGCCAAAGGGCTCCACCCCAGGTGAGGCTGCACAGCATCAGTGAGAGAAAGACGGCCGCGCTGCCGAAGTCCTTGGCCCGCTTGGCCAGATCGTGCAGTTCAAAAGAGACGCGGTCCACCGTGGCTTCGATGGCCGAGTTCAGCAGCTCGACGATCATCACCAGCAGCACCGCACCTGCGAGCAGTGCAATTTCGACCCAGCCCTGGCCCACCCAGAGCGACAGTGGCAGCAGCACCATGGCCAGAACGGTTTCCTGCCGGAAGGCGCTTTCGCTGCGGTAGGCCGCAGTCAGGCCTTCGATGGAGTAGCCGGCCGCGTGCCGGATGCGGTCCAGGCCAGTGCGGCCCTTGTGCGGATTGCTCATGGGCGGCGATTGTGCCGCGCCCATTTGTCAGTTTGCCGAAGGGCGGGTGTCTTCAATGCGCGTGCCCGCCAACCGGTCGTGAAGGAACTGGCGACCCGGCAGGACCAGGGTCAGCAGCATGTAGGCAACGATGCCACCGGCCAGCCCCAGCGTCAGGGCCAGGCTGCCCTGGAGACCGCGAAGGTGGATGACCGCCAGTGCCGGCAGGAACCACAGCCAGCCCAACAGGTAGCGCACCGTGGCGCGGACCATGCGGACCGGCGCGCCGTCCGCGCCAACCACGCGCAGCTTCCAGGTTTTGGCGGCCAGGGTCTGACCGCCGTGGGTCCAGAACCAGACGAAGTAGATGCCCAGCACCACAAACAGGAACACCTGCATGCCCTCGCGCCCCATCAGGGCGTGGCGCTGGTTGATGGCCATCGAGTACACGAGTCCGGCCAGGGTCAGGACGCCGAAGAGGATGACGCCTTCGTACACCATGGCGGCCATGCGCCGCGTCAGTGACGGGGCCTGCGGGGAGCCGGTGCTCATGGCGAAGGTGTGCCGGGGGGAATTGAACCGGACGGTGCAGCGGCCCGGGGGGCCGACATCCTGTCGGAGGTTTGCGGGACTGGCCGAGGCAGCAGGGTCCGGGGATGAATGCCTTGCAAACCCGACATCACCATGGTCTTGTCGATGCGTGGACCGCGGCGCGCAGCCATTCTTTGTTCCGCCAGAGTGCGCGTGCTGACGCCCGTGTTGGCCTGGATGGTGACGGGCCCGACCGGTTTGCCCCCTTTGAGCACGCTCCAGGCCTTGTCGGCGGAGGGGGCCGCTGAAGCGGCACTGCTTGGGGCGTGTGTCAGGGCTTGCTGACGCTCAGCCGCTTTGCGGGCCAATTCCTGCTTGGTTTCGTCGGGAAGGGCGTTGTAGGCCTCCCACTGGGCCTGACGTTCTGATTTCGGGACACTGCGCAGCTCCGCAAAGTTCATGCGGGCCAGGGTCCGTTCTTCCGGGCTGAGCTGGCTCCAGGACACCATGCGCTCCTGCAGGCGGGCTTGCTGCTCGGGCTCCAGCTTCTGGTACTGCTTGGCGATGGACAGCCACTTGGCCTTGCGGGCGGCATCGAGCTGGTCCCAACCTTGAGCCAAGGGCTTGAGGATGTACTGCTCGCGCGCTCCGAGTTGACTCCACTCCGGCCCCCGCGCCGTCTGGGCCGAGGTCACCATCGCCGCGCACAAAAACAAGCTCGCCACGGACAGGTGGCGAGCTTGGCGCAGAAAAGTGGAGAAGCGGCTGGTGCGGAATCGATCCATGAAGAACCAGGTTGCAGTCAGTGGCCGGCAGCGGCTCCCTCGGGGGCGTTCTGCACGAACTCGGCAAAGCCGGGGTCGTTGTAGGCGGCCGGAGGCAGGTCGTCTCCCAGCAGTTCGGCATCCACTTGGGCTGCGGAAGAGATCTGTTCCTCGGTCATGAGTTCCGAGACGCTGAACAAACCGATCAGCAGCACCACAATGGGCAGCACGGATGCGATTCTCGCCCACCATGGGTCGCCGGTGAACATCGGATTGCCCAAGCGTCCCAGGGCCGCCACGCCGCCACCGACCGCCACCACAGGTGCAGCCACTGCGGTCGCTTTGGATTTGCGCTGGGCGGTGCGGGCACGATCGACCGCTTGCATGCGCGCCACGCGCAGGC
>CAYRBG010000300.1:0-3658 GCA_964422355.1 uncultured Sphaerotilus sp.
CGATGTTGGTACGTCCCGAAAATGCAAAAGGCCCCGCACACTGTGCGAGGCCTTGACTTGTATGGCTCCCCGACCTGGGCTCGAACCAGGGACCTGCGGATTAACAGTCCGTCGCTCTACCGACTGAGCTATCGGGGAACAGCGTTTAGCTGAGACTGAGAGTATATGCCGAAGTCTTGTGACTTGGCAACAGTCACTGGCCTGAAGTGTTTGTGGGCACGCACTCAGTCGCCGGGGGAGGCAGAAGGTCGAGCAACTTCAGTGTCACCCGGTGGGCACCTTCCCTGGCGCGCGTGTGGTTGAGCCAAGGGCCTTCCGGGCGTCCGATCAGGGTGTGCAGCAGTCCCGACATGTAAATGCTGATCTGCTCGACGGTCGGGTTCCAGCGCGGGTCGTCGAGCGCGGTGGGGCCGCCGGCAAACGTGAGTGCCCGCACGACCAGCACGCGCAGACGCGCCAGTGCGGGCGACTCGGTCCAGAACGTCAGTTCGGCCTGGGCCTGCGGGTTGAGAGCGGGCTCGACGTAGATCATCCGAAAGTGGTCCGGACGGGCGAGCCAGAAATCGATGTACGCATCGATGACGCGCGCGACCTGTTCGCGCAGCGGGAGATCGGCATCGATCGTGTCCTCCACGGCTTGCGCCAGGTCCTCGAACACGCTGTCCCACAACTGGCTGAGCAGTGTCATCTTGTTGGGAAAGTAGCGGTACACCGCCATGGGCGAGACGCCGGCTGCGCTGGCAATGGCGCGCATGGACACGGCCGAGGATCCTTCCTGTTCAAACAACCTTCGGGCGATGTGGACGAGCTCGGTGCGGAACTGGTCCTTGGCTTCAGTGCTGCGGCGACGGGGCGCTGCAGTGCGGGGGTTCTCCTGCCGGGAGTCGGGACGTGAATTTTTTTTCATGGTGTTTGTCGCTCTCGTGGAGGCGGCAAGGGCGGATCATAAGGATTTTTTCGGTTCCGGATGTTTGACCACTCACCGAGTCGGGGTTGTGTGGCGTCGATGTTGACGGCGTGAAGGAATGTGAATGCAGGCGTGGTTTCAAGGGTTGAATTCAAATATTGCCGATATTTTTGGGTCTGAGGTTGGGTCGTGAATATGGCGGGCTTAAGCCTGATTGTTTGACGGCTGGGTAACTTCAGGGGGTGGGGGCATATTTTTAGAATCGGACTCATATATTCAAAAGCGGTGCGCATCGATGAAAACGGAATTTCTGTTCGGCCGATGGATTCGGGTCGGAGCCCTGGTTTCTCTGGCGTGGGGTCTGTCCGCCTGTTCGATGGTCAGTTCTTTGACGACCATCGAATTGGTCAAAAGCGCAGGAACGGTTGCAGGTGCAGTGGCCACGGCCGGGGATGGAACGGCGTCTCACACCGTGCACCATGGCGATCCAGCGCCGACGTCGGTTTGCATTCGTCTGAATCGGGACGTGGCGGTGGCCGATCTGGTGTCGGCCCTGCAAGGCGAGCTCAAGGCGCGCGGGGTCGAAAGTCGTGTCTACGAAGGTGAAGTCCTGCAGTGGAACTGCAGGGTGCAGCTCAGCTACACCGCCACCGTCGAGTGGGATCAGCCGCCTTTTGGCTCCGAGTACCGGCCGTTCATGAACACGGCGCAACTCACCCTGCGTCGAGAAGATGGCCGGGTGATGTCGAGCAGCCGCTACGAGGTCGGGCTGTTCGGAGTGAGCAAATGGGCCTCCACCCGCAAGAAGATCGGGCCGGCCGTGCAGGCCTTGCTCACCGGCTTCGAGGGGTGATGGCGGCAGGGGCCGCTTCCTGCAGTTCACGCATGAGCAAAAAAGGCGGCCAGCGGGCCGCCTTGGTGTTTGGGTTTTGACGGTGTCACCAGACGGCCAGGCTTTGGGTTAGCACCCGCTGCATCCAGTTGCGCGAGTTGGCGTCCGATACGTCGCCCTGACCGGCGTGTTCAAAACGGGCGTTGACGACGTCGGTGGAGGCGACGACGCCGCCGGGTTGGATGTCCTTCGGGTTGACCACGCCCGAAAAGCGCAGCGTGCTGATGTTGCCGTTGTGGGAGATGCGGCGCTCGCCGGCCACCACCAGGTTGCCGTTGGGCA
This sequence comes from uncultured Sphaerotilus sp., assembly GCA_964422355.1. GTDB lineage: Bacteria > Pseudomonadota > Gammaproteobacteria > Burkholderiales > Burkholderiaceae_C > Sphaerotilus. Next base: position 2,082 of record CAYRBG010000300.1, read on the forward strand.
GCACGTTGATCACCGACGCACCCATCTTGCCCTTGAGGGCACTGCTGTTTTCGTGCTTGCCGCCACCTTTGAAGGAGTCGCTGCCCGAGGCGCTGGCGTCCATGTTCAGGATGCCGCGCAGCAGGCCGGGGAGGGAGTCGTCGCCGGTGCCCGGGCCTTTGGAGGCCACCTTGTTGTCGCGCGACGTCTCGGTCGACTGATTGTTGCTGGAGGTCAGGGCTTCGCTGATTTCGATCTTGAGCGTGTCGCCGACGCGGCGCGGCTTGTACTGGTCGGAAAACAGCCAGGCCTGGTTGTTGTGGGGCTGGAAGATGGAGCCGTTGTGCATCTGTTCGACCTGGGCGTACTGGGCCGGCGCTGCCACATGGGTCGGTCCCTGGACCAGGCTGGGTGGGGGTGAAAACGCACATGCCGAGAGTGTGAGGATCGCCGTTGCGGCTGCGCTCGGGCCGAAGATCCGGCGCGGGGACACAAGCGGGTTGAACGTGTGATCCATGTTTTCCCTCATCAAGTCGAAAGCCATGAGGCCGATGTTCGGAGCATGGGTATGCGGCTTCTTGCCGTGTATGTAATCGAACGTGTACGAAGAATTGCAAGGTGATTCGCTGGGGGAATTGAAATGTTTCCAGGCTGACATGCAGCCGTCGGTGTGCACGGTTTTCCTTGCTGTCTTGAATATGGAAATGCAACTTCACATTCGGAAATGTCCCGCGGACGAAAAACCGTCAAGGTGACTTTCCATTTCAATGTGAAGAAGGTGAAGGTACAAATGGTTCAGGGTATTTCCTCTTCCCATGCGCGTTCCAGCTCGACCCATTCATTGGCGGCCGACGGGATGCGTTCTCGCGCTTCGGCGCGTGCTTGCCGGCAGGAGACGGGCTTATCGGCCCGCGTGGCTCAGCTCGGGCCGACCTTGGGCACAGCCGTGGCTGCGGTCGAGGCCGTCGAGGATCTGGGCAAGGCCACGTACGAAACCGCCATTTCCGGCTTGAAGAAGATCGATCGCGCGGCGTCGGATGCGGCCGACGGCGTGGTGGAAGCGGCGCACGCGGTGTCCGATGCGGCCTCCACCGTGGCTGAAACTTTCAGTTCCGGCGCGAGCAAACTTGGCAAAATGCTGGACTTGTCGGCATAAAGGCGTGGTCGACAATATACGCGTATAATTTCACGCTTTTACCCGTGGTGGACGGTGCAGCGACGATGAGCATCAAGAGCGACAAGTGGATTCGCCGCATGGCAGAACAGCACGGCATGATCGAGCCGTTCTCGCCGGACCAGGTGCGGTATGCCGCGGACGGCCAGAAGATCGTCAGTTACGGCACCTCCAGCTACGGCTACGACATCCGTTGTGCACGGGAATTCAAGATCTTCACCAACGTGCATTCGACGGTGGTGGACCCCAAGAACTTCGACGAAAAGAGCTTTGTCGACTACGAAGGGGACGTGTGCATCATTCCGCCCAACAGCTTCGCTTTGGCGCGCACGATGGAGTACTTCCGCATCCCGCGCAACGAACTGACCATCTGCCTGGGCAAGAGCACCTATGCGCGCTGCGGCATCATCGTCAATGTCACGCC
>CAYRBG010000301.1:0-3640 GCA_964422355.1 uncultured Sphaerotilus sp.
TCCAGATGGCCGCCGACCGCATCCGCACCGGCGAGTCCGACGTGCTGATCGCCGGGGGCTGCGAGAGCATGAGTTCGGTGCCCATGACCGGTGGCAACCCCAGCTTCAACCCCGCCATCTTCGAGGGCAATGACAACCTGGGCATCGCCTACGGCATGGGCCTGACGGCTGAAAAGGTCGCACAGCAGTGGAAAGTCAGCCGCGAGGCGCAGGACGCCTTCGCACTGGAATCGCACCAGCGTGCGCTCAAGGCCCAGGCCGCAGGCGAGTTCACCAACGAGATCACCCCCGTCACCGTCACCGAGCGCAAGCCCGATCTGGTCACGGGTGAGGTCGCCACCTCCACCCGCACCGTCTCGCTGGACGAAGGCCCGCGCCCCGACACCTCGCTCGAAGGCTTGGCCAAGCTCAAGCCTGCGTTTGCCGCGCCCATGGATCCGCGCGGCAAGCCCACCGGCCTGGGCTCGGTCACGGCCGGCAACAGCTCGCAGACCAGCGACGGCGCGGGCGCCCTGATCCTGGCCAGCGAAAAGGCCGTGAAGCAATTCGGCCTGACGCCGCTGGCGCGCTACGTCAGCCATGCGATCAAGGGCGTGCCACCGGAGATCATGGGCATCGGGCCGATCGAGGCGATTCCGGCCGCGCTGCGTCTGGCGGGCCTGCAACTGGCCGAGATGGACTGGATCGAGCTCAACGAGGCGTTCGCGGCCCAGTCGCTGGCGGTGATCCAGTCCGTCGGGCTGGATCCGGCCAAGGTCAACCCCATGGGCGGTGCCATCGCGCTGGGCCACCCGCTGGGCGCCACCGGGGCGATCCGCGCCGCCACTGTGGTGCACGCGCTGCGCCGGCACTCCCTCAAGTACGGCATGGTCACCATGTGTGTGGGGACTGGTCAGGGCGCCGCCGGCATCTTCGAACGCGTCTGAGCCGGGAGCCCCCATGCACATCCGAACCGCCACCCACAACGGCGTCGCCACCATCGAGATCGCCCGGCCGGAAAAGAAGAACGCCCTCACCAACACCATGTATGAGGCCCTGGCCGACGCGGTCACGCAGGCCGACGCCGATCCGGCCGTGCGGGCCCTGCTCATCACCGGCCAGCCGGGCATGTTCACCGCGGGCAACGACCTGGAAGACTTTCTACAGCGCCCGCCGGTCAACGATCAGGCCCCGGTCTTCCGCTTCATGCGCGCCCTGGCCGCTTGTGAAAAACCGGTCGTGGCGGCCGTGACCGGAGTGGCGGTGGGCATCGGCACCACGATGCTGCCGCACTGCGACCTGGTCTACGTGTCCGACGAAGCCCGCCTGGCCATGCCTTTCGTGGCCCTGGGTCTGGTGCCCGAATTCGCCTCCAGCCTGTTGATGCCGCAGATCATGGGGCGGGCCAAGGCCGCCGAAAAGCTGCTGCTCGGTGACCCGTTCACCGGCTCGGAAGCGGTCGAGCTGGGCTTGGCCAACGCCGTGCTGCCGGCCGTCGAGGTGCTGCCCTACGCGCGCCGCATGGCCGAGCGCTTCAACGCCCTGCCGCCGCAGGCCGTGCGCGAAAGTAAAAAACTGCTTCGCCGCGCGCAAGTGCAACTTGTGCAAGAGACCCTCGGCGCAGAGGGTGATATCTTCGCGAAGCGCTTGAGCAGTCCCGAAGCCAAAGAAGCCTTCCAGGCCTTTTTCGAGAAACGACGACCCGACTTCTCGCGATTCCCTTGACCCCGGTCCATGCCGCAGCCCCTCTCCCCGCCGCCGAAACTCTCACCTGCAGCGCGCTTTTGGGGAATGGCACTGGCCCCGATGTTGAAGTGGCAAGGCCTGTCGGTGCGGCGGCGCATCCCTCGCCTGCCGGAACCCCAAGGTCCGCGCTATGGGCGCGCCGGTGACGGCCCTGTGAGGCTGCGCCTGCTCGTGGTTGGAGACTCTTCGGCGGCCGGCGTGGGGGTGGATCACCAGGATCAGGCGCTGACCTCGCAGCTCGCGACCCACCTCGCCCGTCACCTGACCCAGTCTGCGGGCCAGCCCTGCGCGGTTGGCTGGCAACTGGTGGCGGCCTCCGGGCTCAACGCCCACCAGGCGCTGGGCCTGCTGGCGGCCCAGGAGTTGCGACCGGCCGACGTGCTGGTGACCGTGGTCGGCATGAACGATACGCTGGACCAGACCCCGACCCAGCAGTGGCTGCAGGACCTGGACGCGCTGCGCGGCCATGCCCGCCACCGTGCCAAGATCCGCCACACCGTGCACTGTGCCCCGCCTCCGCTGGAGCACATCAAGGCGCTGCCCCACCCTCTGCGCTGGTATCTGAGCGCCCACGCTCACCGACTCACCGAGGCCTTGAGGCGGCACGTGCGGCACAGCTTCCGCCGCTCCCACTTTGAGCTTCCCCGCGACCTGTTGAAGCACAGATCCGAAGGCTGGCTGGCCTCGGACGGCTTTCACCCGAATGGGGCGCTGTACGCCCAATGGGCCGAGGATCTGGCCGATCACATCGAGCTGGACCTGTCGGACAGCACGCTGCAGCGCGCCGCGCTGCCCAGCGGTTTCCACTCGTCAGGCTTCTGGGCCCCTGACACCCAGACCGGCCCCGTCACCGCCGCCGGACCCATGAGCCGCCTGCCTCACGCGCCCGTCCGCAGTGGCGTGCTGCGGCCCACGCCGCTCGGCTCGGTGTCGGCGTGGTCCGCGCGCCCGCCGACGTCGGCGCAGGGGACTCAGGCAAGCGCAGAGCCCGCGGCTCCCCCACCGGCCAACGCACCCACCGGCCGCGGCCGCCCCTGAGCGTCAATGGCCACATAAGTCAGGTTGGCCTCGGTGACCTTGACCACCGCCGGGCTGCCCGGGTGGCGCTCGGCGAACACGTCCACATGGACGGTGATCGAGGTGTTGCCGATGCGCTCCACTCGGGCGTAAAAGCTCAACAGATCCCCCACCGACACCGGCTGCTTGAAGATGAACTGGTTGACCGCCACCGTGGCCACCCGTCCCTTGGACAGGCGCACCGGCAGCACCGCGCCCGCCAGATCCACCTGCGACATGATCCAGCCGCCAAAGATGTCGCCGTTGCCGTTGGCGTCCTTGGGCATGGGCATCACGCGAAAGACCAGCTCCTCGCCCGTGGGCAGAAGGCTGGCAGGCAGGGTCTCGGGATGGGCACTGGGCGAGGACGGTTGCATCTGAGGACAATCGAGGGTTTGCGATCCGAAAGATTGTTCCACGATGCGCCGCCACGCCACTGCCGTCGAGCCCATGCCCCTGCCCACCGCTGCGACGCCACGCAGCGACTGGGCCACGCTGCGGCGCCTGGGGCCCTACCTTTGGGAATACCGCTGGCGCATGGCCCTCGCGCTGCTGTTCCTCGTGGGCGCCAAGGTGGCCAACGTGGGCGTGCCGCTGCTGCTCAAGCAGTTGGTGGACCAGCTGGCGATTGCGCCCACCGACCCGCGCGCCCTGCTGGTCGTTCCGGCCGGCCTGCTGCTGGCCTACGCAGGGCTGCGCTTTTCGACCACGCTGTTCACCGAACTGCGTGAGCTGGTCTTTGCCAAGGCCACGCACGGCGCCACGCGGCGCATCGCGCTGGAAACCTTCCGCCACCTGCACAGCCTGAGCCTGCGCTTTCACCTGGAGCGCCAGACCGGCGGCATGACGCGCGACATCG
>CAYRBG010000302.1:0-3622 GCA_964422355.1 uncultured Sphaerotilus sp.
GGCACGTCGGTTCAACAGGGTCAGCAGCTCGCGGTCCAGCGCATCGATGCGGTCGCGCAGCGCCAGCAAGTCCGGTCCGGAGCAAGGTCCGGCATTCGCCCCTTCGGGCGTGGAAGCGTCCTGATCAGCCATGGCGACGGGCGAAATCCTGCAGGTAAGAAACCAGCGCCTGCACACCTTCAAGCGGCATGGCGTTGTAGATGGAAGCGCGCATACCACCCACGGACTTGTGCCCCTTGAGCTGCAGCAGGCCGGCCTCGCTGGCGCCAGCCAGGAAGGCGGCATTCAGCGACTCGTCGGCCAGCACAAAGGGCACGTTCATGCGCGAGCGCACCGCCGGGTCGACCGGGTTGGCATAGAAGCCGCCGCAGTTGTCGAGGTAGGTATAGAGCAGACCGGACTTCTCGATCGCCCGGCGCTCCATCTCGGCCACACCGCCCTGCGCCTTGATCCACTGGAACACCAGTCCGGCAATGTAGATGCCGTAGGTCGGCGGGGTGTTGTACATCGAGTCGTTGTCCGCGACGTTCTTGTAGTCGAACGCCGACGGGCAAACGGCCATCGCATGACCGATCAGGTCTTCGCGAGCGATGACGATCGTCACGCCGGCCGGACCGATGTTCTTCTGCGCCCCCGCAAAAGCCAGCCCCACCCGCGACCAGTCGATGGTGCGCGACAGGATGTGAGAGCTGCAGTCGATGACCAGCGGCGCCTTGTGTCCCAGCGCGGCCAGGTCAGGCAACTCTTGGAACTCCACCCCGTGGATGGTCTCGTTCGAGCACAGGTGCAGGTATGAGGCGCCCTCACGCACGGCCCACGAGGCCGGATCGGGGATGGACACGTAGCGCCCGTCCCGCTGACCGGACGCCGCGACCTTGGCATCGCAGTAGCGCTGCGCTTCCTTGGCCGACTTCTGCGACCAGCTGCCGGTCACGACGAAATCGACTTCGCCGCCACGCGACAGGTTCATCGGCACAATGGCGTTTTCGGCCAACCCGCCGCCCTGCATGAACAGGATGCGGTAGTTCGACGGCACCGCCAGCAGCTCGCGCAGATCCGCTTCGGCCTGCGAGCAGATGCCGATGAACTCCTTGCCGCGGTGGCTCATCTCCATCACGCTCATGCCGCTGCCATGCCAGTCGAGCATCTCGGCGGCGGCTTGCTGAAGCACAGGCTCCGGCAACACGGCCGGACCAGCGGAAAAGTTGTACGGGCGATGCATGTCGTGAACGGCTCCGGTGCCTTACTGCTTACTTGGCGCTCTTGCCCTTGGCGGCTTCCTTGCGCTGGGCGGCGGCCTGGCTGAGCTTGCCGCCGCTGGCGTCGTCCAGGATCTTGCGGATGGACTCATCGGCCGCCTGGATCTTGGGATCGATTTTGGCCTTGGAATCCTTCACCACCGCTTCGACCAGGGCCTTGTTCAGCTCGGGCATGGCGGCCTCGTACTTCTTCAGCACGGGCGACTCCAGCATGGCGATCAATTGCTTGAGCTCGTCCTCGCTGAACTGCTTTTCAAGCGCTGCCGCCACTTCGGTCTGGCTGGCCTTGGTCACGCTGGACTTGACGATGGGCAGAGCACCTTCCACATACTTCTTCAGCTCGGCATCGACCTTCTTGGCGGCGTCTTCGCGCTTCTCGGGGGCGACAGCCTGAATCAGCACCTGCTGTGCGGACCCACCCAGCTGACGGGCCGGCGTTTCGGTCAGACCACGGGCGGTGGCATCAAAACCGGGCTGCTGAAGCGTCAGCATGCGCTGGACCAGATCCTTCTTGCCATCGGCGTGGGCCGGCAGAGCCGCGGCAGCCATGGCCAGCGCCACCGAGGCGGCCCACACAGTCTTGTTCAGCTTCACAGGGATTCCTTGCATGAAAGTACAGGACACCCGCGGTCTTTCCGCGGGCGCACAGGTCCGAGATCAGGCCTCGGGAGCGGCAGAAGTATCGCCGGTGTCCGGAGCGTCATCGGTCGAGGCCGCCTCGTCACCACCCGCATCGGTGTTGGCGTCGTTTTCCACAATGCGCTGCAGGCCGGACAGTTTGGAGCCGTCGTCCAGTGCGATCAGCGTCACCCCCTGCGTGGCGCGACCCAGCTCGCGGATCTCGGCCACCCGGGTGCGCACCAGCACGCCCTTGTCGGTGATCAGCATGATCTCGTCGTCGGCGTGCACCAGCGTGGCGGCCACCACCTTGCCGTTGCGCTCGCTCTGCTGGATGGCGATCATGCCCTTGGTGCCGCGGCCGTGGCGGGTGTACTCGACGATGGAGGTGCGCTTGCCGTAGCCGTTCTCGGTGGCCGTGAGCACGCTTTGTGTCTCGTCCTCGGCCACCAGCATGGCGATCACGCTTTGGCCGTCTTCGAGCATCATGCCGCGCACGCCGCGGGCGTTGCGACCCATCGGGCGCACATCGTTTTCGTCGAAACGCACGGCCTTGCCGCCATCGGAGAACAGCATCACGTCGTGGGCACCGTCGGTCAGCGCCGCGCCGATCAGGAAATCGCCCTCGTCCAAGTCCACAGCGATGATGCCGGCCTTGCGCGGGTTGCTGAAGTCGTCCAGCGCCGTCTTCTTGACCGTGCCGCGCGCCGTGCACATGAACACATAGTGATCGGCCGGGAAGCTGCGGAATTCGCCGGTCAGAGGCAGCACGACGTTGATCTTCTCGTCAGGCTGCAGCGGGAACATGTTGACGATGGGCTTGCCGCGGCTGGCGCGACCGCCCTGCGGCACCTCCCAGACCTTCAGCCAGTAGACACGACCACGATTGGAGAAGCACAGGATCCAGTCGTGCGTGTTGGCGATGAAGAGCTGGTCGATCCAGTCGTCTTCCTTCGTGGCGGCGGCCTGCTTGCCGCGTCCGCCGCGGCGCTGGGCGCGGTACTCGGACAGCGGTTGGCTCTTGATGTATCCGGTATGACTGAGCGTGACGACCATGTCGGTCGGCGTGATCAGGTCCTCGGTGCCGAGTTCCTGCACGTTGTGCTCGACCACCGAGCGGCGCGCTCCGATCTTGGTCTGGCCGAACTCCTGCTTCAGGACCGTCAACTCCTCGCTGATGATGAAGGTCACGCGCTCGGGCTTGGCCAGGATGTCCAGCAGGTCGGCGATGTGGGCCATCACCTCCTTGTACTCGCCGATGATCTTGTCTTGCTCCAGGCCGGTCAGGCGCTGCAGGCGCATCTGCAGGATTTCCTGGGCCTGGACTTCAGACAGGCGGTACATCCCGTCGGCCTGCAGGCCGAACTCGGCGGGCAGACTTTCGGGACGGTAGGAAATCCGTCCGCCGGGCGTGTCGCCCTCTGCGCGCGACAGCATCTCGCGCACCAGAGAAGAGTCCCAGCTGCGGTCCATCAGCGCCGACTTGGCCACCGGCGGCGTCGGCGAGTTCTTGATCAGCTCGATGAAGTCGTCGATGTTGGCCAGCGCCACAGCCAGGCCTTCGAGCACGTGCCCGCGGTCGCGTGCCTTGCGCAGTTCATAGACCGTGCGGCGGGTCACCACCTCACGGCGGTGCTCCAGGAAGATGTCGAGCAGTTGCTTGAGGTTGCACAGCTTGGGCTGACCATCGATCAGCGCCACCATGTTCATGCCGAACGTGTCCTGCAGCTGCGTCTGCTTGTACA
>CAYRBG010000303.1:0-3600 GCA_964422355.1 uncultured Sphaerotilus sp.
AGGCGGCCGACTGGTGCGGGTTCTCGCCGTAGCGCATGCCCTGCACCTTGTGCAGCTGCAGGTTGAAGACGCTGGGGTACTCCTCGCGCTTGGGCACTTCAGCGGTCTTCTCTTCCGAGCCAGCTTCCAGTGAAGTCAGGTAGTTGCTGATCATGCCGTCGTAGGCGGCGGTGTGCGAGAACACCTTCTTGGCCAGCATGAACTTGGTGGCCCGGGTCAGGCTGGCACCCTTTGAGGAGGCCAGCTCGGCCAGCACCTGCGGGTAGTCGCTCGGGTCGATCACGACGCCGACGTCCTGCCAGTTCTTGGCTGCGGCGCGCAGCATCGCGGGGCCGCCGATGTCGATGTTCTCGATCGCGTCTTCAAACGTGCAGTCGGCCTTGGCGGTGGCTTGTGCAAAAGGGTACAGGTTGATGATCAGCAGGTCGATCGTGCCGATGCCGTGCTCCTTGAGCGCGGCCATGTGCTCGGGCACGTCGCGGCGGGCCAGCAGGCCGCCGTGCACGCGCGGGTGCAAGGTCTTGACGCGGCCGTCGAGCATTTCGGGGAAGCCGGTGATCTCGCTCACCTCGGTGACCGGCAGGCCGGCCTGGGCCAGCAGCTTGGCGGTGCCGCCGGTGGACAGCAGCTTGATGCCGTGGCCGTGCAGGGCCTGGGCGAATTCGACGATGCCGGTCTTGTCGGAGACCGAGAGCAGGGCGGTGAGTTGGGACATGGTGGCTTCTTGTGTCAGCGGAGATCGAGAAAACGGGACTGGACGGGGTCGCGGACAGCGCGCCCTCAGTCGATGAGCTTGTGTTCCAGCAGCTTACGCCGCAAGGTGTTGCGGTTGATGCCGAGCCACTCAGCGGCTCGACTCTGGTTGCCGTCGGCCTGAGCCATCACGACGTCGAGCAGCGGACGCTCCACGGCCTTGATGACCATGTCATACAGGGCGTGGGGTTCCGTGCCGCGCAGGTCGCGGAAGTAGGTGTCCAGGTTGTCGCGGACGGCGGTTTCAAGCGGACTTTGGGTCATGCGGCAAGGGGCAGAGGGGCGGGCGCGGGCTCAGCGCAGCCGTGAGACGGCCAATACGGATGCTGCTCGGCCAGGGCCGTCAGAAAGTGCGACACGGCCTGGGTCTGGGTCGCCGTGCCTTCGAGGGTGTTGAGGTGGCGGCAGAAGTCGCCGCCGCCCGGCAGGCGCTTGACCGCCCAGCCGATGTGCTTGCGGGCGGTGCGCACGCCGGCCACTTCGCCATAGAGGCTGTAGTGGTCGTCCAGGTGCTCCAGCATCCAGTCGCGAACCTGCGCGGTGGCGGGCGCGGGCAGATAGGTGCCGGTGCGCAGGTGGTGTTCAATCTCCTGAAAGATCCAGGGCCTGCCTTGCGCGGCGCGCCCGATCATCAGGGCGTCGACACCGGTGGCCTGCAGGACGGTGCGGGCCTTGTCCGGCCCATCGATGTCGCCGTTGGCCACCACGGGCACGGACACGGCCTGCTTGACCTCGCGGATGGTGTCGTACTCGGCCTGGCCTTGGTAGGCCTGCTCGCGCGTGCGCCCGTGCACGGTGATCATGCTGACCCCGGCGGCTTCGGCGCGGCGGGCGATGCGAAGGGCATTGCGGTGTTCCCCGCTCCAGCCGGTGCGCATCTTCAGCGTGACGGGCACGCCGTGCGGCTGCGCGGCCTGCACGACCGCCGCTACGATGGCCTCGGCCAGGGGCTCGTCCTGCATCAGCGCGGAGCCTGCCCACTTGTTGCAGACCTTCTTGGCCGGACAGCCCATGTTGATGTCGACGATCTGGGCGCCGCGGGCGATGTTGTAGCGGGCGGCTTCGGCCAGCATTTCCGGGTCGGTGCCGGCGATCTGCACGGCGATTGGAGCGGATTCGCCCTGGTGGTTGAGCCGGCGCGAGGTCTTGAGGCTGTCGCGCAGGTCGGGTCGGGACGTGACCATCTCGCTCACCGCGTAGCCCGCCCCCAGGCGCTTGCACAGACTGCGGAACGGCCGGTCCGTCACCCCGGCCATGGGGGCGACGAACAGGGCGTTCGGCAAGGTGTACGGTCCGATCTGCATGTCGATCGCGGGTGGGGTCGGGTGAGTGAACGGAGCGCGGACCTGCGACTTCGTGCACGGACCGGTTGCTGAAAAAGGAGGCAGGAGTATAGCTGCGCGACCCCCGACAATCGGGGGCATGGAAGCATGGATGCACAGCCTGCTGCAGGCCCTGGCGTTGCCCGAGTTCGGGCTCAGTACCCTGTTTGTGGTGGCCTTCGTGTCGGCCACGCTGTTGCCGCTGGGGTCTGAGCCGGCCCTGTACGGGCTGGTCAAGCTCAACCCCGAGCTGCTGTGGCCCGCCATTGCCGTGGCGACCGTGGGCAACACCCTGGGAGGGGCGGTGTCCTGGTGGATGGGCTACGGCGTGGAAAAGGCGTACGAGCGCGTGACGCACCACTCGCCGGAGCACCGGGCGCTGCGCATCCTGGAGCGCTTTGGCCCCCGGGCTTGCCTGTTGAGCTGGCTGCCGCTGGTGGGGGATCCGTTGTGTGCGGTGGCCGGGTGGCTGCGCCTGCCGTTCTGGCCGTGCCTGCTCTACATGGCGATCGGCAAGCTGCTGCGATACACCGTCATGACGCTGGCATTGATCTATGCATTTTGATTATGACTTAAAAATATCGGCGGCATGCATAATATGGATCGGGGTGTGTGTCCCGTATTTGTAAGATTCGCATAAGAATATATTCGTCTGACGAGGCTCTGACGAATTGTGTTTTCTGACACAGGGTGTTGTGCCTAGGTAAAAATACCTCCCTGTGGATAACTTCGGGTAAACCCTTACTTAAGTTAACACCATCTCCTATCATCTCGGTCGTTCTGTGTCTGAACGTTTTTGAGAAGAGGGTGCACCGCTTGTCGGTGTTTAGGAGATGAAGCAATGACTTCTGAAGTCGATGTTTACAAGAAGATCCGGAACCATCCCGGTTTCGAGAAACTGGTCAAAACCCGCAGCAATTATTCTTGGCTGCTGTCCATCATCGTGTTGGTGGGTTTTTACGGGTTTGTGTTGCTGGTGGCTTTTCAGCCGCAATTGATGGGCGTGCGCCTGGGGGGAGATTCCATGTACACCCTGGGCGTGGTTTCCATGTTCACGATGTTTGTGGTGTTCTGGATTCTCACGGCCCTGTATGTCAAACGCGCGAACACCGAGTTTGACGACATGCGCGATGCGATTCTGAAAGACGTGACCGCCCGGGGGAAGAAGTAATGTCCACGAACATGAAAAAAATGGCGGCGCGCGTAGGCGTGGCCGCAGTGGTGGCCGCAGCCTCGGCATCGGTGTGGGCCGGTGGCGCCATCGATGGTCAAGTCGAGAAGCAACCGCTGAACATTCACGCCATTGTGATGTTCCTGGTTTTTGTGGCGGCCACGATGGGCATCACGGCCTGGGCGTCCGGTCGCACCAAGTCGGCGGCCGATTTCTACACGGCCGGCGGCGGCATCTCGGGTTTCCAGAACGGCTTGGCGATTGCGGGTGACTACATGTCGGCCGCCACGCTGCTGGGTCTGACCGCGATGGTCTACACCTCGGGTCTGGACGGCTACATCTACATGATCAGCT
>CAYRBG010000304.1:0-3596 GCA_964422355.1 uncultured Sphaerotilus sp.
CGCTGCGGCCCGTGCTGCCCACGCTCACGAGTTCATCCTGCGCCTGCCGCACGGCTACGACTCGCTGGTGGGTGAACGCGGCCAAGGCCTGTCCGGCGGGGAGCGCCAGCGCATCTCCATCGCCCGCGCACTGCTGATCGACCCCAAGATCCTCATCCTCGACGAGGCCACCTCCGCCGTGGACACCGAGACCGAAAAGGAGATCCAGAAGGCGCTGGACAACCTGGTGCAGGGCCGCACCACCATCGCCATCGCCCACCGCCTGTCCACGTTGCGCAAGGCCGATCGCCTGGTGGTGATGGACCGTGGCCAAGTGGTCGAGGTCGGCCCGCACGATGAACTGATGGAAAAGCAGGGCGCCTATTGGCGCCTGTACGAGGCCCAGGCCCGACGCGTCGACGACAACCCCGACCGCATGCCGGACGTGCCGCACGAACACGCGGCCCACCCGGCCGGTCAGGCCTGATGTCTTGATGCCGCCATCCACGAACGCCCGACGAGAAGCCCCGATGACCGGATCCGCCACCTATTCCGCCGCCCCGTTCCAGTTTGAGCACGACGCCCACGCGCGGCTGGTGCTCATCGACGCCCAGGGCCAGCGCCACGACGGCGTGACTCCGGTGCGTGCCTTCCCGCTGGGTGCCCCCAACGACGGCATCTCCATCGTCGGCGCACACGGCAAGGAACTGCTGTGGATCGACCGCCTCGACGCCTTGCCCGCCGCCGTGCGCGAGCCGCTGGAGCGTGAACTGGCGCACCGCGAGTTCATTCCAGTGATCCGTCGCCTGCTGTCGGTCTCGACCTTCTCCACCCCCAGCACCTGGGAGGTGGAGACCGACCGCGGCTCCACCTCGCTGGTCCTCAAGGGCGAAGAAGACATCCGGCGGCTCGGAGGGGGTCAGCTCCTGATCGCCGACCACCAGGGCGTGCACTACAAGGTGCCGGACCGCGGCTCGCTGGACCGGGCCTCGCGCAAGCTGTTGGAGCGGTTTCTCTGAGCGTCTTCGGGCATGGACGGGCGCAGGCCCCAGACCCGGCGCGGACGGCGTTGCAGTCCTTTGAAGGCCATGATCGCGACCAGCAGGCCCAGCAGGGGCCAGAGGTCGAAGGCCCCGCCACCGCCCGACGACGCGCCTGACGCACCGCTGCTGCCGGTCGATGACACCGTCGACCCGCTGGAGCCGCTGGAGGACGAGGTGCCGCTGCCGGTCTCCAGCACCGTGCCGGCCGCCTGCACTTTCAGCGTCACGGTGGCCACCCGGCTGCCCAAGCCCTCCGGGTCAAAGCCCTGGAGCTGGAACACCGAAGTGCCCAGTTCCGGGGCGGGCCAGAACAGCTGGGCACCGTTCAACGTGGCCCCCGACGGACCGCTGATCAGCACGTAGCTCACGGCTTCGCCGTCCGCGTCCGTTTCGGGCAGGGCCAAGGTGTAGGCCGCTTGACCGGCCTGGGCCGTCGTCACGTCATTGAGCGCGGGAGCGTTGTTGACGTCCACCGTGACGATGGCCGTGCCGGTGCGGCCGTTGGCGCCGGTGGCCTGCAACTGGAACATCAACGTCGTGCGCTTGGCCGGCGCGGAAAACGACAGGGTGCCCGAGTCCGACCCCGACAGCGCCACGGCGGTGCCGCCGGTCTGCGTCCAGCGGTAGGTGTAGGGCGCCACCCCGGAGACGGATGCTGCGAGCTGGACCGCAGTGCCGCCCGAGATCGACGCCGAGGGCACCCCTCCGATGGAAACGGTCGGATCCTGCGCCAGCGCGCTCACGGCTGCCGACACATTCAACATGCCGGAGCCACACAGACCGGGGTTGGCGGCGCACCAGCTACCGGCCGGGTGCGCCGTGGACTGCGCCTGCAGCAGGGACTTGATCTGGGACGGCGTCAGGGTGGGTCGCAGCGACAGCAGCAGCGCCGCCGCCGCGCTCACATGGGGCGCGGCAGCCGAAGTACCGGCGAATGGGACGTAACCGTTGCCGTCCCCCAAGGTGAGGATGCTGGTGGAGCTGCAGGTCCCCATCAGTGCACAGGCGCCTCCGCCGGGGGCCGTCAGCGCCAGCGTGCCGTGGCGGTTGCTGTAGGACGCCAGGTCGCCCGACTGGGTGTGTGCGCCCACGGCGATCACCCCGGAACAGTTGGCCGGGGTCACCAGCGCCGTGCTGGACCCATTGCCGGCCGAGGCCACGACGACCGCCCCACGCTGCACCGCGGCCGTGACGGCGTCCTGCATGTAGGACGGACACGAAGCACCGGCATCCCCCCCCAGACTCAGGTTGATGACCTGCGCCGGATGGGCGTTGGTGGGAGAAGAGGCCCCCACCGCCCAGACGATGGCATCGGCCACGTCCGACAGATATCCACCGCACCGCCCCATGGCCCGCACAGGCAGCAGCGACACGCCAGGGGTCATCCCCGAAATTCCCAGGCTGTTGTTGGCGGTCGCGCCGATCACGCCCGACACCATCAGGCCGTGCCATGAGCTGGTCGTTCCCTTGGCCGCGCAGGCATCGCCGGGGTCGGTGGGGTCGCCGTCGCGGCCGTCGCCATCCCCGGCGATGGTGCTGTCGGACACGAAATCCCGCCCGGCAAGGACCGAGGTCGCAGCATCCACATGGTTGCGCCAACCGGTGTCCACCACCGCGACCACCACACCTTGCCCCGTGCCCGACAACCAGGCGCTCTGGAAATCGGCCCCACCGGCAGCCGTCGTCGTGGGTCGGATCGCCCACTGGGCCGACAACTGTGGGTCGTTGAAAACCTCTGAGCCGTGAGCCTGCACCCGAAAGTCCGGCGCCGCATCCAGCACATCGCCGTCCAGGGCCATGCGGGCTGCTGCGGTGCGCGCCTCGCTCAGCGTCAGTGACCGGTCCGCCTGGTAGATCACGGCGCCGTCGGACATCTCCCGAACCACGCTCAGGCCCAGCCCGGTGCGCGCTGCCATGCTGCGGCGAAGGCTGTCGTCGGACACGGCGTCCTGCCGCACCCGTTGGCCCGAGGCATTCAATGCCGACACATGGCCGGACCGGGTCGCCTTGAAACGCACCACCAGCCGATCCGTCGTGGAAGTCACCGCGACCGACTCCTGTGCCTGGGCGCTGAAGACGCCCACCATCAGCCCGCCGCACAGCAGCAGCGACGCGATCGAGCGCCAGGAAAGTTTCCGTCCCGAACCGCGCCGAGTGGGCGGGGGGAGCGTCGGCAGATCGTGAATGTGGGACATGGGCACCCTGGGCAAGCGGAAGACAGCGATACCGGCATATCGGCCGCCCGCACCTGCGCCATCGCCGCATAACCCAGGGAAATCCGCGTCGATTCAGGGCTTCCTAGAATGTCCGGTCCCCGCGCCGACGACCCCGCCATGCCCCGCACGAAGCCCACGACCGCCGCACCCACCCCGGACGCCGGCCTCATCCGCATCCGCGGCGCCCGCCAGCACAACCTCAAGAACATCGACCTGGACCTCCGCACCGGCGAACTGACGGTCGTGACCGGCCCGAGCGGCTCGGGCAAGTCCTCGCTGGTGTTCGACACGCTCTACGCCGAGGGCCAGCGCCGCTACGTCGAGACCTTCTCGGCCTACGCGCGCCAGTTCCTCGACC
>CAYRBG010000305.1:0-3576 GCA_964422355.1 uncultured Sphaerotilus sp.
GATAGGCCCAAACAAAAACTCCCGCAGGCTTTCACCTGCGGGAGCGTGTTCCAGCGATGGATCGCGGAAAAGGCGCAGCCTTATTCCAGTTCTTCTTCCGCGTTCGGATCCTTGTAGCCCTTGGGCAGCTTGTGGGCGATGCCCTTGTGGCAGTCGATGCAGCTCTTGCCGGCGGCCTTGGCTTCCATGTGCTTCTTGTACGGACCCTTCTTCTGGATTTCAGGGTTCATCGCGTCGAAGTTGTGGCAGTTGCGGCATTCGATGGAGTTGCGCGACTTCATGCGCGCCCACTCGCGCTCGGCCATTTCCAGGCGGTGCGCTTCGAACTTTTCCTTGGTGTCGATGGTGCCGACGATCTTGCCCCAGACTTCCTTGCTTGCCTGGATCTTGCGCATCATCTTGTGCGTCCAATCCTTGGGCACGTGGCAGTCGGAGCAGACGGCGCGCACACCGGTTCGGTTGCTGTAGTGCACCGTGTACTTGTATTCCTCGTACACGTTGTCGCGCATCTCGTGGCAACCGATGCAGAACTCCAGCTGGTTGGTCGCTTCCATGCCCGTGTTGAACAGGCCCCAGAAGGCGACGCCGGACACAAAACCGACGAGGAGCAGCGTCAGCAGCGAGTACTTGACGCTCGGCCTTCTCAGCCTGGCCCACCAGCCCGATGGGCGGTCCGAACCGCCTTGACTCTCAATCGACATGACTGCTCTCCGTCGGGATAAGTGTTGGTGTTGTTGTCAGAGCCGGATCACTGGGTCGCCAGAATCCACTGGACCAGGTTGCGCATCTGCGCCTCGTCCTTCGGCGGAATGGTCTTGACGACCTTGTGCTCTTCTTCCGAGCCGTCGGCCAGCTTGACCTTCTTGCCGGAGGTGATGTGCTTGATCAGGTCGTTTTCGGCGCTGGCCTTGCCCTTGTACTTCTCGGCGGTCTTCAGGAAGGACGGGCCGTCCTTGTCCTTCTTGATGCCGTGGCACTGGGTGCAGTTGTTGGACTGGGCCAGGGCCTTGGCGGCGTCTGCGTCCAAAGCGAAGGCCGGGCCGGCCATGCCCACGCTCAGGAGCGCTGCGGCGGCAGCGGGGGCGATGAGTTTGGAAAGAGTCATTGCGTGAACTCCGATCAGGGTTAGAGAAAAAGAGGGCGGGGCCTCAGAAAAGCGCCGGGATCACTTGGTCACGCCGACGAAACGGGTATCGACCAGTTCCTTGGCGTCGACTTGCGGCACGTGGCAGGTGTCGCACTGGAAGCGCGACATCTCGACCACGGGCTTGCCGTCGGCACCCTTGACGGTCTTGGAGAAGTGGCTTTCACCCATGCGCGGCATCTTCTGGCCGCGCAGCTCGTCGGTGATGTGGCAGTCCATGCAGGCGTTTTCTTCGGCCGTCAGCGGGACGTACTTCTCGATGTTGTGCGGGACCATCGGCGGCTGACCGATGAAGGTGCGGGCGATCAGCTTCTTCTCGCCGACGCCGGGGGTCTTCTTGCTGTAGTTCTTGATCTCCGGTGCGGTATCGGCCGCCGTGACGTCGGCGCCTCGCATCGGCTTCGGAGGCGCGACCGTGGCACAGCCGATCACCGTGGCCAGGAGAGTCGCCATTGCAATGCTGACGGTCTTCTTCATGATGAACTCCACCCAAAGGGGTAAAAGGGATGACGACGGACTACTTCGGATTCGCGGTCGGCTGACCGGTTGCCGGAGGGGAAAAACGGGGGCCGAAGGAAAACACGTCCTTGGCGCAGACATCGACGCAGCGGCCGCAGTTGGTGCATCGCTCGTCAAGAATGATTGGGGCCGCGCCTTTGACGCCCTTGAGCGGCGCGCGAATGATTTGGTGCTCGGGGCACACGGCAAAGCAGTCGAGGCAGTCGTTGCACTCGCTGCGGGCCGGCAACCGCACGCGCAGCACCGAAACCTTGCCGATCAGGCTGTAGAACGCACCCACCGGACACAGGTGACCGCACCAGCCATTGCGCACCACGAACAGGTCGAACAGGAAGATGGCCAGGATCACCACCCAGGCGAAGCCCATGCCGAAGATCAGGCCGCGATGCAGCATGGACACCGGGTTGACCATCTCCCACGCGATGGTGCCGGTCAGGGCCGTGACGATCAGCGTCATGGCCAGGATCCAGTAGCGCGTCGAGCGCGACAGGTGGGCGCCGCCGCCCAGGTTGAGGCGCCGACGCAGCCAGGACGCCGAGTCGGTGACCATGTTGACCGGGCACACCCACGAGCAGTAGCTGCGTCCACCCACCAGCAGATAAAAGGCGACGACGATGGCCGCGCCGATGAAGGCCGTGGTTTCCGGCAGATGGCGGGTCAGCAGCACCTGCAGCAGCAGGTAGGGGTCGGTCAGCGGCAGCACCTTCAGTGTTTCGCTGGAACTGAGGTTGCCCTTGACGATCCAGATGCCGAACCACGGCCCGAGCATGAAGGTCAGCAGGATGCCGATCTGGCTGGTGCGCCGCAGGATGAGCCACTTGTGGGCGGCCAGCCAGCCCTTGGCCTCGACGGCGTCCGCACCCACGGGGGTATGGTTGCGCGCGCTCACAGCCGGTCTCCCTTCAACGCCCGGGGAAATCCAGTGTCGGGCGCGGTCGAGCCCGGCACAGATGCACCGGAAGCGCCCTGGGGCACGACGGACAGCCCCTTGCCGTTTTCGTACTGCATGCCCTCGGGCATGTTGTAGCGGTGCTCCACGTCGGGGGCCACCAGGCTGCCGCCGGCCTTTTCCTTCTCGATCCAGCCGAGGCGGTAGTGCTCGGAGAGCTGGCCCTTGGCCATGTACCGCGGGAAGACCTTGATGGAGGCCACCTCGGTCGGGCAGGACTTCTCGCACTTGCCGCAGCCGGTGCAGTGGTCCGAATGCACCACCGGAACGAAGACGGTGTGCTTACCGGTGCGCGCGTTGGTCTGCGGGTCCAGCGTGATCGCCTTGTCGATCACCGGGCAGACGCGGTAGCAGATGTCGCAGCGCATGCCCAGGTAGTTGAGGCAGGTCTCCTCGTCCACCAGCACGGCCAAGCCCATCTTGGCCTTGTTGATCTCCTTGAGCGAGTGGTCCAGTGCGCCGGTCGGGCAGGCCTTGACGCAGGGGATGTCCTCGCACATCTCGCACGGCGCCTGACGGGCCACGAAGTACGGCGTGCCCGTGGCGAGTGGCTCCTCCGGCTTGGCCAGATGCAGGATGTCGAACGGGCAGTCACGCACGCACAGGCCGCAACGGATGCAGGCCGCACCAAACTCCGACTCGGCGATGGCTCCGGGCGGACGGATGGCCGCCGGGGGGCGGGCCGTGGCGTGTCGGGCATAGAACCCCAGCCCGACGCCCAGCAACCCCACGCCGCAAGCCATGCGTGCGCTGTCGGCCATGAACTGGCGACGCGCGGCATTTCCTGCGTTCTTGGGGGAGGACTTGGTGTCGCTCATGGCGCAAAACCTCCTGGCGACTGCCGGCCGGATTGCTCCGGCCAGGCCGCCACCCTAGGGCTGACTCGTATCGACGTGACTTCCTGAATGACTCAGACCTTGACCACCTTGGCCGCGCACTTCTTGTAGTCCGTCTCCTTGGAGAT
>CAYRBG010000306.1:0-3569 GCA_964422355.1 uncultured Sphaerotilus sp.
GGCGCGCGCACGGGGTGCGCAAAACGACGCAGGAGTCCCTGAACGAGGGGTGTTCATCCCTGCATGAGGGTTGGCGGGCCAGTGGGCCCCGGCAACAATCCGCTGCAGATGCCAGTGCTGCCTGGAGCAGGAGCGAAGTGCACATCGGCTGCCTTCGTGGATTGAAACTTGGACAGTGGGTGAGCGGTGAAGCTGTGTAAGGCGTGGAATCGGCAATGGATTGAAGGGTGTTGGGGCCGGCTGGGCGGACTCGGCCTGCTGTCGACCTCGGTGCCCCAGTGGGCTTGGGCTCAAGAGGGTGGGGTGCGGACTTCGCCGGGAACACCTTTTCTGACCGATGCGGCCGCGTCTGCGCCTGTCCCCGATGAGGCGAGTTTTCAGGCCTTGTCCACGCCGCTGTCGCCCGAGTCCCCGGTGCCTGGGGGAGAACAGCTGCTGGCCCTGTTGCGCCACACCGACTGGGGAATCGGGCTGATTGACGCCCTGGATCGTTCCCCGGTGGTGAGCGGTCTGCTGTTGGGGTTGTTGTTGGGGGCGGGGGCCGTTTGGGCTTGGCGCTGGAGCGTGCAGTCCCGCGCCTGGCGTGAGGAGCTGGCGGCCTTGAAGGCGGAGGGCATCGATCTGGGGGCCCACCCGACCAAGGCGGCCGTGCGGCAAGCGCAGAGTTGGCGCTTGTCCCGCCTGGAAGAGTTGCCCCGAGAGTGGCCCGAGACGATGGTGATGCCGCGCGAGGAGGTCTACGACCTGGAGGAAGAGTGGGCTGCATCACAGGAGCGCTCGCGCTTTTTCGGTCGGCGCCGAAGGCAAGCCGCGAACGGCTGGGCCGTGACCGTGATTCCGCGCGAATAAGGGCGGTCCTGCACAATGCGGCCTGACTCGCCAGCTCAGGACCGCATGAAAACCCGTCTTCAACCCACCCCTTCTCCGTTGGCGCCCAAGGTCGTTGGACCGGCACTGCAGAAGCTGTTCGGGCCGTGGGCGTGTGTCATGTTCATCTCGGCCGGATCGACGGGGATGGCCCAGGCCCAGTCCCAGGACGTGGCGGTTCCCGCATGTTTGGCCCGACTGGCCGACGATGCCGCTCGAGCCGGTATCGGCGCCACCGCCTACCAGCGCTGGACCCAGGATCTCAAAGGGGATCCCTCGGTGCTGCCTCTGCTGGATGCGCAACCGGAGTTCAAGACCCCGCTTTGGGACTACCTCGCCGTGCTGGTCGATGCCGAGCGCATCGCCGATGGTCGGTCGCGTCTGACGCAGTGGAAAGAGGTGCTGTCGGCGGTGTCGGCGCGCTATGGCGTGGATGCGGCGACCGTGGTGGCGGTCTGGGGGGTGGAAAGCGACTACGGGCGCAGTTATGGCAAGCGGTCGCTGCTGGAGTCGTTGGCCACGCTGTCGTGTGCAGGGCGTCGGCAAAGCTATTTCCGAGGGGAGTTCTTCAGCCTGCTCAAGCTCATTGAGCGAGGTGATCTCGACCCACTGGCCGAAGGCGGCTTGACCGGATCCTGGGCCGGTGCCTTCGGGCAGACCCAGTTTATGCCCAGCACCTATGCGCGCTTGGCCGTCGACTTCGATGGCGATGGCCGCCGCGATCTGGTGCGCAGCATTCCTGATGCACTGGCCTCCACGGCGAACTTTCTGGCCAAGGCCGGGTGGCGCTCCGGCTTGCCCTGGGGGACCGAGGTGAAGCTGCCGGCCGGCTTTGATGCCCGCAGCGCCGGTCGGCGCGCCAAGCGCCCTCTGTCGGAGTGGATGGAGCTCGGCGTGGTTCGCGCCGATGGTCGCCCCTTGAGCGTCGACATCCCGGCCGGCACTGCAACGGCGGTGCTGCTGCCCACCGGCGTTGCCGGCCCCGCCTTCGTGGTGACGCCCAACTTTGACGCCATCTACGGTTACAACGCGGCCGAGAGTTACGCCCTGGCCATTGCCCACCTGAGCGACCGGCTGCGTGGCGGCGGTCCGTGGGTCGCCCCTTGGCCGACCGACGATCCCGGCCTGTCGCGCGCCGAACGTCGAGAACTGCAGACCCTGCTGGCCCGCAGGGGGCACGCCATCGGTGAAATCGACGGGGCCTTGGGGCCTGCGACCCGTGCGGCGGTGCAGGGAGAGCAGCAGCGCCTGGGTTGGACCGCGGACGGACGCCCTGGTCAGCGCCTGCTCAAGGCTCTGCGCTGACTTGTGATGGAGCGGCCGCGGTCTCTGGGGGGGCAGCACCGTCCGCGCGCACCGCGCCTGCGGTTGGTGCAGCGCGCTCGCCATCGACGTCAGGCGGCAGCTCGTCGTACAGCCGCCGCAACCGTTCCAGCCCTTCCCGGTAGGCTTGTGCGTTGCCGTACTCAAAAAAGCGCGGGTAGCGCTCGTGCGCGCCGATCATGCGCCGAGCGTGCTTGATTGGGCACCAGTACTGTTCCGTGCGGGCAGCCACTTCCCGAAGATAGGCCGCCACGCCGTTGCCGTAGGAACAGTAGAAGCAGTTGAACTTCTCGATGGCATTCAGGTAGAGCAGGTCGCCGCGGTCGAACACCATGTAGTCGCGGCGCTGCACCTTGGGGATGCCGTAGACCGGGAAGCAGATCCACTGATAGACCGTGACGAACAGGTCCATCAGCGCGAAAGGCACGAAGCCGGCGTAGATGAAGGGGGCGGTCAGCATCGCCGCCAGGCTGCTCTGTCGCAGGAACCGCAGCAAACCCACCTTGTATTGGCGCTGGTGGCGCAGCACCTCGTGGGCGAAACGCACCCGTCGGTTCTCGATGACGAACTCGATTTCCTGGCGCCGGCGGGTCAGTTCCGCCTGCAGCTCTTCCTCCAGCGCGTGCAGCCGGTGCAGCAGATCGTCGAGGTGGTTGGGTGTGCTCATGGCGTTCATCTTCGCAGGAATGAAGACGGCAGCGTGCATGCACGGAATCGGTCCCTTGGGGCACCGACCTTGTGCCTGAGCGGGATCTGCGGCTGCGTCTTGGTGCCGAAACCGGAGGTGGGTTCCGGTTTCAAGCCTGTTTCCAGGGTGTCGGAACAGCTGGCACACCCATTGCTAATCATAGGTTGAGGCCGCAAAGCTGCGGTTTCACTAGGTGGGACATTTGGACAACGGCGTCCGGTCGTCCTGGCATCAAGGTGAAAGTCTGGGTGCTGGATCGCGATCGTGACGCCGTCTTTTTTTGCTTGGAGCAAACCTCATGACAGATAAGTCTCAGGGTCTGGTGAACGCAGGCCGCCGTGAAATGATTCAACGCTCTGCAGCCGTGGCTGCAGCGGGCACCTTGGCTGGCGTGCACGGTGGCGTGTGGGCGGCCGGTTCGGACGCTCCCGAGAAGAAGGAAGTCAAGATCGGCTTCATTCCCCTGACCGACTGCGCATCGGTGGTGATGGCTTCGGTGCTGGGCTTTGACGAGAAGTACGGCATCAAGATCATCCCGACCAAGGAAGCCTCCTGGGCCGGCGTGCGCGACAAGCTGGTCAGCGGCGAGCTGGACGCCGCCCACGTGCTGTATGGCCTGGTCTACGGCGTGCACATGGGCATCGGTGGTCCCAAGAAGGACATGGCTGTGCTGATGAACCTGAACCACAAC
>CAYRBG010000307.1:0-3525 GCA_964422355.1 uncultured Sphaerotilus sp.
GGACCGGTGGGGCCTGTCGTGGCAGATCACGCCGCGGGTGCTCATGGACGCCATCGCCGATCCGGACCGCGCGGCGGCCAAACGGGCTTTCGAAGCCATGATGACGATGGGCAAGATCGACATCGCCGCGATCGAGGCGGCGCGGCGAGGCTGAAGCGGCGGCCGGCGCCGATCAAGCTCCGGTCGCAAGCGGACAAACACGACAAGCGTCGTTCGGAGACCGCCGCTTCTGCGGATTGAGGCTGGGGATCAGTTGGTGGAGGCGGACGGGCGGAGCTTCTTCGCCCCCAGATCCACCTGGATCTCCTCGCCCTCGATCTGCAGCGGATAGGCGTGCAACGTGCTGTGGTGGGCGTGGGTGACGCACTTGCCGCTCTGACCGTCAAAGCCCCATTGGTGGATGGGGCAGATCACCTTCTGGCCATCGAAACAGCCGTCGTTCAGCGGCATGTCGGCGTGCGGGCAGCGGCCTCGGAAGGCCTTGAGCTCACCGCCCTTGGGCCACACGAGCAGCACGCTCTTCTTGCCGACCTGATACAGGCCCATGCCGCCTTCGGCGACGGCGTCCTTGTGACAAACGGGGGTGTAGGGCATGGTTGCGGCTCCGCAAAAGGGGTCTTGGGGTCAAGAGGCAAATTGCGGGCCACGAGAGAGGAGGGGCCGTTCACGACGGTGTCGCTGAGCCCGGGCATTCCGGGCCGTTGAACGGAGTTGCCTTGCGGCTGTTTTGAACGGACTTCGGACGGTCGCTGCGCTTTTCCCTGCCGGCAGACATCAACCGATTCAAGGGCCTTAGGAATTTAGCCCTTGAGTCCCGCCACAAACTGCTCGGCGAACACGCGCAGCGGCTGCGGGCTCTGATCGAGCTTGGCCCGCAGCACAGCCCCCTCCCAGCCGATCCAGAAGAAGGTCGCCAGCTTCGAGCAGTCTGCATCCTTCGAGATCGCACCTGCCTCCTGGGCCGCCTCCAGGCAACGCCGGGTCCGCGCCTCCCAGTCGCGCAGCACGTCGGCCAATTGCGCCCGAAAGACCTCGGGCAGTGCGCCCATCTCCTGACCCAGGTTGCCGATCAGGCAGCCACGCCGGAACTCGTGGCGCGCCATGCCGGCTTCTGCATCGCGACAGAAAGCCTGCAGCCGTTCCAGCGGCGGAAGGCTCCCGTCCTGGAAGAAGCGGTCCAGTTTGGCCGAAAAGTACTGCGCATAGCGCGATACCAACTCGGCACCGAACGCTTCCTTGCTGGGGAAGAAGTTGTAGAACGAGCCCTTGGGCACCCCCGCGGCTTTCAGCACTTCGTCGATCCCGGTGGCCGTGAGTCCCTTCTGGGTGAGCGCAGCCACGCCGACCCGGCACAGGAGCTCCTTGGTTTCGCGGTTGTCGCCGCTGTTCTTCGGCGGGCGGCCTCGTCGGCGGGGTGCTTCGGCGGTCTTCGGCACGGTCGGGTCAGCGATTCACGTCCACGATCACGCGGCCGCGGACCTCGCCGTCGAGCAGTTTCGCCGCGGTGGGAATGGCTTCGGCCAGCGGGATCTCGTGGCCGATCATCTCCAGCTTGGACACGTCCAGGTCGGTGCCCAGCCGCCGCCAGGCCTCAAGCCGCTCAGGGCGCGGGCACATCACGCTGTCGACGCCGGCCAGGGTCACGCCGCGGAGGATGAACGGGGCCACCGTGGCGGGGAAGTCCATGCCGCCGGCCAGTCCGCACGCCGTGACGACCCCTCGGTACCTGGTCGTGGCGCAAATGTTGGCCAGCGTGTGACTGCCCACCACGTCGACCGCGCCGGCCCAGCGCTCCTTGCCCAAGGGTTTGCCCGGCGCGGAGAACTCGGCGCGCTCCAGGACCTGGGACGCACCCAGGCGCCTGAGGTAATCGGCCTCGGGGCCGGCTGCGCGGCCGCTGACCGCCACCACGGTGTAGCCCAGCTTGGCCAGCACGGCGATGGCGACGCTGCCCACGCCTCCGGCCGCGCCGGTGACCACGATCTCGCCATGCGATGGCGTCACGCCGTGGCGTTCGAGCGCCATCACGCACAACATCGCGGTGTAGCCTGCCGTGCCGATGGACATCGCCTGCTGCGGCGAGAAGCTCGACGGCAGCGGCACCAGCCAGTCGCCCTTCAGGCGGGCCCTTTGCGCCAGGCCGCCCCAGTGCACCTCGCCGACACCCCAGCCGTTGAGCACCACCGAGTCGCCCTCCCGGTAGTCGGGATGCGTGCTGCTTTCGACGCTGCCCACCAGGTCGATGCCGGGCACCATCGGAAATCGACGCACCACCGGACCCCGCCCGGTGATCGCCAGGCCGTCCTTGTAGTTCAGGGTCGAGTGACTGACCTGGACCGTGACGTCGCCTTCAGGCAACTGGCTGTCGTCGATGTCTTTCACGCTGGCGCGGTAGCCGCCATCGTCTTTCTCAATCAGGATGCCTTTGAACATGTTCGCCTTCTGTGGGGGTGGGGTGTCGCTGCCTACGGCAAGGTCCGTCGACGCAGGCGGGAATCGCAAGCGCTGCCGACGCGATCAAATATTAGACTGATCTGTCTATTTAATGCAAGCGACCTTGTTCAGCATCGCGATGGGACGGAGGTGGAGGTCGCGCCCCAGCAAGCTGTGGTTGGCGCCAACAATGACTGTCTCAGCCCCGTCCTCGCACGGCGGCGGACTGCCGGGAGGCTGCTTTTCAATGTGACTCACGACCCCAACTTTGCGGGGCTGTCGGGTACCCCCATTGACCCTTGCCACATCAGGCACTAGCGCCACGAATCCCGGCTTGCCGCCCAATTCGTGGCACAAGCCGGCATGTATTGCTGACGAGGGCCCCATCATGTGCGAACTGAACGACCAGGAAGACTTCAAGAAGTACACCCGCCGCGACTTCGGTGCGTGGGCCGCATCGGCCGGCGTGTTGACCGCGCTGCCCCTCGTGGCCAACGCGGCATCCGTGACCGAGCGGGAGGTGACCATCCCCACGCCCGACGGCAACTGCGACGCCTACTTCGTTGCACCCACTTCGGGCGCTGCGCCCGGCGTGTTGGTTTGGCCCGACGTGTTTGGCCTGCGCCCCGCCTTCCGGCAGATGGGCCGCCGGCTGGCCGAGTCGGGTTACAGCGTCTTGGTGGTGAACCCGTTCTACCGGCAGAAGAAGGCGCCCACCGCTCCGCAGGGCGGCCAGACACCCATTGCCGAAGTGCTGCCGCTGATGCAGGCCCTGACGCCGGCCACGCACCTGAGCGATGGCAAGGCGTTCGTGGCCTGGCTCGATGCCCAGCCCCAGGTGGACCGGGCCCGCAAGCTGGGCACCACTGGCTATTGCATGGGCGGACCGATCGCGGTGCGCACGGCCACCGTGGCTCCGGGCCGCGTGGGCGCCGTCGCCACCTTCCACGGCGCCGGGATGGTGACCGCAGCGCCCGACAGCCCGCATCGTCTGGTGGCCCAGACGCAGGCGCGCTACCTGATTGCGGTGGCCGAGAACGACGACACCAAGGACCCCGAAGCCAAAGCCACCCTGCGCGCCGCGTTCGACAG
>CAYRBG010000308.1:0-3511 GCA_964422355.1 uncultured Sphaerotilus sp.
TCACCTGGAAGTACAGGATGCCGTCCACCTGCAGCTGCGTGTTGTCCTTGGTGATGCAGACCTGGCTGGGCACGTCCAGCGGAATCTCCTTGAGCGAATGCTGGTAGGCCACCCGGTCCACAAAGGGCACGAGCAGGTTCAGGCCCGGAACAAGCGTGGCGTGGTACTTGCCCAGGCGCTCGACCACCCAGGCGTGCTGCTGCGGCACCACCTTGAACGACCGGACGACGAACACCACGGCAATGACGAACAGGACAACAGCGACTTCCATGGAAGAACTCCCTCGTTGGGGGTGGAGAAGGCCGCGATCAACACACCGTGATCAGCGGTCCACGATCAGCTCACTGCCTTCGACAGCGCAGATCACATAGGTTCCCGGCGCGGGATGGGGGTGCCCGGCCTGAGCGCCACGCAGGCGCACCTGCCAGCCGGCACCCCGGTATTGCACGCGGGCCGTGGCGTCGGCGTTCCAGTGCTCGACGTGCACCGATTGGCCGATGTCGAGGTTGACGTCCCGGTTGCTGGAAGCGGGTGCCGAGTTCGACCGCCGCTGCCGCAGGAGGTAGACCCCCGCCGCACCCAGCCCGCCGGCCACGGCCGCCGCGACGATCTGTCCCGTCGTGGAGCCTCCGGCCTGCGCCGTCAACGCTGCCGCCGCCAGACCCACGGCCAGCATCAGCAGGTAAAAGGTCCCGGTCACCAGCTCGGCCAGCACCAGCAGGCCGGCGGCGGACCACCACATCATTGCCTCCGTCATGGGGGCCTCCCGTCATCGTCGCCAGGATCGGTTTCGGGGCCATGGGGCGACGCACCATGGTCGAGTCAGTGTACGAGTCTGCCTGTGACAGCAGCCCCTGGGCAGACAAACCCGGCGGGCGGCGGCATCATTCCGCAGGTTGACCCGGAACGGCTGCGGCGGTTCCATCCGTTCCATCCAGAGAGGACCTGACGCATGATTTCCGCTCGCCTGACCCTCGCCGCCCTGGCCGCCGCCCTGCTCGCTGCCGCCCCCGCCTTTGCCGGCAAGACCGTCGACACCATCAAGCAGCGCCAGCAGATCGTCATCGGCGTGAGCACCGGCGTGGCGGGCTTCTCGGCCACCGACAGTGCCGGCAAGTGGACCGGCCTGGACGTGGACATCGGCAAGGCCATCGCCGCCGCCCTGCTGGGCGATGCGGAGAAGGTGAAGTGGGTGCCACTGGCGTCGCAGCAGCGCTTCACCGCCCTGCAGTCGGGCGAGGTGGACGTGCTCTCGCGCAACACGACGATCACGCTCACGCGGGACGCCTCGATGGGCCTGAGCGGCACGGCCGTGGTCTATCACGACGGCCAGGGCTTCATGGTACCGGCCAAGCTCAAGCTCAAGAGCGCCAAGCAGCTCAAGGGCGCGACCGTGTGCGTGCAGAGCGGCACCACCACCGAGAAGAACCTGACCGACTTCTCGCGTGCCCACAAGCTCAGCCTCAAGCCCGTGGTGTTCGACAAGTTCGACGCCGCCAACGCGGCCTATTTCGGCGGACGCTGCCAGGCCTACACGACGGACGCCTCGGGCCTGGCCGCCGTGCGTGCCAAGGAAGCGCCCAACCCCAAGGACCACGTGATCCTGCCCGAGATCATCTCCAAGGAGCCGCTGGGCCCGCTGGTGCGCCGGGGCGACGACGACTGGAAAGCCATCGTGACCTGGGTGATCTACGGCCTGCTCGAAGCCGAGGAAAACGGCATTACCCAGGCCAACGTGGACCAATTCAAGGCCGAAAGCACCGACCCCGTCGTGCAGCGCCTGCTGGGCAAGACCGAAGACACCGGCAAGCTGTTGGGCCTGGACCGCGACTGGCTGGCCCGCGCCATCAAGGCGGTGGGCAACTACGGCGAGATCTACGAGCGCAACGTGGGCGAGAAGACGCCCGTGAACCTGCCGCGCGGCAAGAACAAGCTGTGGAGCGACGGCGGACTGATGTACGCGTGGCCGATCCGGTGAGGTCTCTCTCCCTAGACGGCTCCATCGACGCTGAGTGAAAGACGACCTGATCCCTGCCCGGCCCGCGCCACCGCGCCCGCGAGCCGGCTGGTCCTGGCGCCACCCAGCCACGCGGGCGAGGCTGTGGCAGGTGCTGGCCGTGCTCGGCCTGGCCGGGCTGCTGGCCTGGCTGGCGCACAACACCGTGGCCAACATGGCCGCGCGGGGCATCCAGAGCGGGTGGGACTTCCTGAGCCAGACGGCCGGCTTCGACATCGGCGAGCAGCCGGTGCCGTATGAATCAAGCGATCCGTACTGGCGCGCCTTCCTGGTGGGTCTGCTGAACACGCTGCGGGTGGCGCTGGCCGGCATCGTCGGGGCGACGGCGCTGGGCACGCTGCTGGGCGTGGGGCGGTTCTCGCGCAACCTGCTGGTGCGCGGGCTGTGCCGGGCCTATGTGGAGGCGTTCCGCAACGTGCCGCTGCTGGTGCAGCTGCTGGTCTGGTACCTGCTGCTGGTGGAAGGCCTGCCCGATGCGGCCGAGGCGTTGAACTGGCGCGAGCTGGTCTTTCTCAGCAAGGCGGGGTTGTCGGTGCCGTGGCCGGTGCATGGCGTCGAGGTGGTGGCGGGTGCAGCCGGTGCCGATGCGGCTGCCGCAGTGGGTACGACACACGCTGCGGGATGGCACTGGAGCGTGCCGGTGGTGGACGGCCTCTCGCTCAGCGGCGGCGCAGCGCTGTCCCCCGAGTTCCTGGCCGTGCTGCTGGGGCTGAGCGGCTACACCGCCGCCTACATCGCCGAGGTCGTGCGGGCCGGCATCGCCTCGGTGCCGCGCGGGCAGATCGAGGCGGCGCAGAGCATCGGCCTGAGCCGGCGCCAGACGCTGCGCCGGGTGATCGGCCCGCAGGCGCTGCGCGTGATCGTGCCGCCGCTCACCAACCAGTACCTCAACCTGACCAAGAACTCGTCGCTGGCGGTGGCGGTGGGTTATCCGGACCTGGTGTCGATCGCCAACACCACGCTCAACCAGACCGGGCGGGCGGTGGAGTGCATCGTCATCCTGATGGCGGTGTACCTGACGCTGTCGCTGGGCACGGCGGCGCTGATGGCCGTGTTCAACCGCCGCGCGGCAATCCGGGAGCGTTGATGACGCTGCCAACCCGGCACCCTCGCCAAAAGGTGACCCCCCCTCGCCGCCACACCGCGCAACGGGGACGCTGAGCCATGCCCACCGACATCCCGCTCATCGCCGCCCGTCCGGCGCCGCGCCCCACGACAGGCCCGTTGGTCCGCGTCTGGACCTGGGCCCGCCGCCACCTGATCGACGGCTGGGCCAGCACGCTCGCCACCCTGGCGCTGCTGGCCGGCGCCGCCTGGGCGCTGCCCGCACTGTTCGACTGGGCCGTGGCGCACGCCGTCTGGCGCGCCGACCTCGACGCCTGCCAGGCCGCTCGCGGCACCGGCGCCTGCTGGGGGGTCATCACCGAAAAGCACCGCCTCATCGTCTTCGGCCGCTATCCGCTGGAGGAGCAGTGGCGCCCGGCCGTCGCCACC
>CAYRBG010000309.1:0-3504 GCA_964422355.1 uncultured Sphaerotilus sp.
CGGATTCAAAAAGAAGACCCCTGGGCTCCTCACCGGAAACCAGGGGTCACGATCCGTTCACACTGGACCGTCGATCACGCGGGCACAGCGCCCGCGACACCGACATCACTTGCGCAGCTTGGACAGCCAATGGTCCATCTGCTTGCCCGCGGCTTCGCGACCACCCAGGCCGAAAGCCAGCAGCACGGCACCCGCCACCGCCCCCAGCGTCAGACCGAACGCCAAGTTGACGATGTCGTTGGCCAAGCCCATCGCACGCAGCGCCATGGCGATCACCAGCGCCAAGATGGCGTACTTGGCAATGCAGGCACCGGTGGCGTTTTCCTCACCGCTGGCCGCACGGATCGCACGGGACACCACGTTGGCGAGCCAGAAGCCGATCAGCAAGATCACGCTGCCCAGCACGATCTGGCCACCGAACTGGATGAAGGTCGTCACCACGTCGCGCACCTGCGTGAAGCCCAGACGGTTGGCGGCCTCGACGGTCGCGAACAGCATGGCGAAGAACACGACCAAGCGCGAGACGATGGCCGACGGAGCAAATGTGCCCGTCAGTCCAGAAGCGAAGCCGAAATGCGACGGCAACGCGTCAAAGTTCAGCGAAGCCAGCAGACGTCCCAGGAAATCGGCCACGAACTTGGCCACGGCATAGGTGACCGCCAGAATCACAGCAGCGGCGAAGATGTCCGGAATGGCGCCCATGAAACGCGACAGCATTGCCGTGGCAGGCTTGGAAATGGCTTCGATCTTGAGCGCGTCCAGCGCCGAAATCAGGGCCGGCACGAACACGAACACGAACACCACCGTGCCCGCCAGCGAAGACAGCTTGAGCTGCCCCCCGCCAAAGCGATCCACCCCGGTTGCGGCCACCACACTGGTCACCAAACCGCGCAGCACCTTGGCCACGAAATAGCCGACCGCTCCGATCACCAAGGCCGCCACGATGTTGGGCAACATCAGCAGCATCTCGTTGATCATGTTCTCGACCGGGCCCAGCAGGCCGCGCATGTTCAGCGCCGACAGGATCATCGGCACGAACATCAGGATGACCAGCCAGAAGGCGGCCGTGGCGATGTTGCCGCTCATCGGCTTCATGTCCGCCGCGGCGCTCAAGCGCGTATCGAGCATGGACCGGTTGAACACCTTGGTCAGGATGGCGCGCACCGCCGTGGCCAGCACCCAGGCCAACAGCATCAGCACGGCCCCGGAGATCAAGTGCGGCAGGAAGCCCATCACCTGCGCCGCCAACTGGGCGAACGGTGCGGACACCGCCTCCAGATTGAGCGAGTTGAACACGGCCGCCAGCGTGATCACCATGACCAGCCAGAACACGCCCGAACCCAGCCAGCCCTCGACGTCCAGCTCTTGGTGCAGCGTCTCCGACAGCTTCTGGTTCAGTCCCAGCATCTGTCCACCGCGCCGAATACCGGCACGCAGCAGCGATGCGACGATCCAACCCACGACCAGAATTCCGATGGCGCCCAGCACCATCGGCAAGGTCGACCCCAACTGGTTCTGCAGCGAAACCAGCAATGCGGAAATATCCATATGACCCTCCGTCCCCAACTCGGGTGAACTGACAGCACGGTGCGCCGCCACGCCATCAAAGGCGGTGCACCCCTCAGATGCACGATGACTTCTTATATCGTGTCGTGACACTTATCACGCTCGGAGGCAGTTTATTTCACACTTTCACTTCGATCGGCTGGATTCGCACAAAAAAAACGCCCGCCAAGGGCGGGCGAGTGCATTAATTTGAAACCAAAAGTTACCAGGCGGGCGCAGGTTCGGCCCAAGCCAGGGGCGCCGTCTTGGCGTCATCGAAGGTGGCCCACTCCCAGGCCTCGGGGTCGGCCAACAAGGCACGCAGCAGCTTGTTGTTCAGCCCGTGGCCACTGCGGTAGGCGCTGTAGTCGGCCAGCAGAGGATGTCCACCGATGTAGAGGTCGCCGATGGCGTCGAGGATCTTGTGTTTGACGAACTCGTCGTCGTAGCGCAAGCCGTCGCTGTTGAGCACGCGCTGGTCACTGACGACGATGGCGTTGTCCATGCTGCCACCCAGCGTCAGACCGCGCGAGCGCATCATTTCGACGTCGCGCGCAAAGCCGAACGTGCGGGCGCGGGAGATGTCCTGCTTATAGCGCCCATCGGCAAAGTCGAAGACGACGCGCTGCCCGGTCGCATCCAGCGCCGGGTGATCGAACTCGATCTCGAAGCTGAAGCGCCAGCCCTGGTAAGGACTCAAGCGCGCCCACTTGAGGTGGCGGCCTTCGCCCTCGCGCACCTCGACGGGCTTCTTGACGCGGATGAACCGCTTGGGGGTCTTCTGCACTTCCACCCCTGCGCTTTGCAGCAGGTAGACGAAGCTGGCCGCAGATCCGTCGAGGATGGGCACCTCGTCGGCGGTGATGTCGATGTAGAGGTTGTCGATGCCCAGGCCGGCGCAGG
Organism: uncultured Sphaerotilus sp.; assembly: GCA_964422355.1. Classification (GTDB taxonomy): domain Bacteria; phylum Pseudomonadota; class Gammaproteobacteria; order Burkholderiales; family Burkholderiaceae_C; genus Sphaerotilus. The sequence continues at coordinate 2,449 of CAYRBG010000309.1, forward strand.
CCGACAAGATGTGCTCGACCGTGTGAACCTTGGGCGCTTGCGGGTCACCCCCGGGCGAAATCGTCGAAGCCATGCGGGTGTCGCACACCGATTCCGCGCGCACGGGAATGTCCACCGGCTCGGGCAGATCCACCCGACGGAACACGATGCCCGTGTCCGGCGCCGCGGGACGCAGGGTCAGTTCGACCTTCTGGCCGCTGTGCAGCCCGACGCCGACCGCCTTGGTCTGGGATTTCAGGGTGCGTTGCTCAAGCATGCTCCGATTGTCCGGGCAATTGGGTTCTGTTCTGTAAAGCGATGCCAAAAGCCCTGGCGCCCTCCGAGGGCACCAGGGTAAAAGGGACCTTCACGATCCCGGAGAGTCAACTGCGGGCAAAAGAGGAGATCGCGCTCAGTCGGCCTGCTTGCGCAGGAACGCCGGGATCTCGATCTCTTCCATGCCCTTGGCCGACAGCGCGTCCACCTTGGCCGCCGCCTGCGTGCGGCTGTTGCGCCACACGCTCGGCACCACGTAGTCGTGGCTCATGCCTACGCCGGCGTGACCACCCATCGCACCACCGGCCGAACCCACAGGGGTGGTCAGCACGGGAATGTTGTCGGTGCCGGTGCGCTGCACGATGGTCGGCTGCACGATGGAGATCGTGGCCTTCTTCGCCGGAGCCAAGCCGGTGGCGATGACGGTCACGCGCAGTGCGTCGCCCAGGCTTTCGTCGTAGGCGGTGCCAAAGATCACGTGTGCATCTTCCGCTGCGTAACGACGGATGGTCGTCATGGCGTTGCGGCTTTCAGCCAGCTTGAAGGTGGCCTTGGAGGCCGCGATCAGCACCAGCACGCCACGGGCGCCGGACAGGTCGATGCCCTCCAGCAGCGGGCAAGCCACGGCGGCTTCGGCGGCCTTGGTGGCGCGGTCCGGACCAGTGGCGACCGCCGTGCCCATCATGGCCTTGCCGGGCTCGCTCATCACGGTCTTGACGTCTTCGAAGTCAACGTTCACCAGACCAGGGATGTGGATGATGTCGCTGATGCCGCCCACGGCGTTCTTCAGCACGTCGTTGG
>CAYRBG010000310.1:0-3477 GCA_964422355.1 uncultured Sphaerotilus sp.
CGCTGGGCCGCTGGATCGAGGAGCGGGGACTGCAGACGGACTTCGATCTCCAGCGCAGAGCCGAAGAAGTCCCGGTCGAAGATTACGTTGGCTTGGCAAAGCTGGCCGGCAGCACATTCACGGGCTCCTAGCCGGGCAGATCCCGGCCCCGCGATCCAGGCACCGAGATCTGTTTCCGAGAACGCAGAAAAGCCCGCCGATGGCGGGCTTTTCGCTTCAACCGACGCCTCAGACGCCGATCGCCGTACCTTTCACAAGGCCATCAACGCCGAGGTATCGAACGCACTGCTCATCACCGGCATGTGCGGTGCGAAGGCTGGTGCGGCATTCTTGCTCGGCTTGGGTGCCGGCTTGACCGGCTGCGGCACCACTTCGGCGGGGGCTCCATCAGCCCGCTCCCATTGCCCGTTGTCCTGGGAGCGGGCTACTGAAAAGAATAGAAGCACCTGAACGGTATCTTCCGGTCCGCCCAGTAGTCGGCGGCGTCACGGAAGACATCGAGCAACTGCTCGCGCGCCTCGCGGTCGAACTTGACGTTGTCGGGCAACTGCTCCAACACGACGACGAAGCCCTTTTGAGCCCCGGCCTTGTGGACCAGATCCGTCATGCAGTCGTACAACGCATCCAGGTTTTTGCCGAAATGCGCCGGAAAGAGAAACGCCTGCGCAATGCCCTCGAGCACATCCTGCTTGGACTGCGCCTCGGTCAAGTTCGCATATAAGAAGTGGTGACCCATGGTCTGGGCCTCCGACAACAGGTCCTCGACACGAAAAGCTCGTATCGCCTGGACGATGTTGGGACGAACGGTCTGCATAAGCATGTTGGTTCCTTGAACCTTGTCAAACCCTGTAGCGGATCACTGCACGATGCGGCGGAAGGTCGTGTAGTGGTCCTGTGTGTAGTAACACGCATCCGGGTTCGTGGGCTGGCGTCCGCCGCAAACGATGCGCCGCGCCCCTCGATCCGAGGACCCCGGGGTGTCCACCGTGTATTCACGGTAGTAACCACGGGGATGCCGAGGGAGTTGTCGTTCCCGATTGCCAAACACGGAACCGTCCTTGTACGGGTACCGAAACGGCCCGCCTTCCAGAATGGCCCGGTAGACCGACTGCGCCTGCACCGGCAACTGACTCAACTCGACGAGGTCTTCTGACTGCGTTCGGGCCTGAACAGTTCCCCAAACCAGCAGGGCGACCATGCACAAACACAGGGTTCGCCACATCGACACGATCCGGGTCACTTCGATGTTCCTCCGCAGGGCACTCGATGACGCAAAACCTGAGGGCTCACCCAAGCTCCACATCCACGGTCAACCACCCGCTCTGTACGTGCCGATCACAAAGGCCAGAGGGCCTTCCTGAAAACCGAAGGCGATATGCTATCGAAACCGGCCCTTTTTCTCAAGAGAATGCCGCATTTTTCAGCAACGCCGGTGGGGCATTGCTGAAATGTGAGCAAACACACACTCTGGCGCCCCGCGAACGGAGCCGTACCATCAAGCTCGGGTCTTGGCGTTGGCCTGGGCCACAGTGACAGCCGTCATGTTGACCACCCGACGCACCGTGGCCGAGGGGGTGAGCACGTGGGCCGGCTTGGCGCCACCCAACAGGATCGGGCCAATGGCAATGCCGTTGCCCGCTCCGGTCTTGAGCAGGTTGTAGCCGATGTTGGCCGCATCGATGTTGGGCATGACCAGCAGGTTGGCCTCACCCTTGAGGGTGCTGCGCGGCATCAGCTCGGCACGGTAGAGGGTGTCGAGCGCGGTGTCGCCGTGCATCTCGCCGTCGATCTCCAGCCAGGGCGCCTGTTCCTGGATCAGGGCCAAGGCCGTCCGCATCTTCACGGCCGAAGGTTGATCGCTGGAACCGAAGTTGGAGTGGGACAGCAAAGCCGCACGGGGCTGCAGACCGAATCGCTTCATCTCCTCGGCGGCCATGATGGTGATCTCGGCGATCTGCTCGGCCGTCGGGTCGTAGTTGATGTGGGTGTCGACCAGGAAGAGCTGGCGCCCAGGCAGGATCAACCCGTTCATGCACGCATAGGTCTTTGCACCCGGACGGCGGCCGATGACGCTGTCGATGTGCTGCACGTGCTGCGTCGTGGTACCCCACGTGCCGCAGATCAGGCCATCCACATCGCCCTTGAGAAGCAGCATCGAGCCGATCAGCGTGAGGCGGCGGCGCAGCTCCAGCTTGGCGAACTGCTCCGTGACGCCGCGGCGTTCCATCATGCGGTGGTAGGTCTGCCAGAAGTCGCGGTAGCGCGGATCGTTCTCGGTGTTGACGATCTCGAAGTCGCGGCCCTCTTCCATGCGCAGGCCGAGCTTCTCGATGCGCTGCAGGATGATGTCGCGGCGCCCCAGCAGGGTCGGGCGGGCCAGGTTCTCGTCGATGACGACCTGTACGGCACGCAGCACCAGACGGTTCTCGCCTTCGCAGTAGACGATGCGGCGCTTCTTGGCCTTCTTGGCCACCGCGAAGACGGGCTTGAGCAGCGTGCCGGAGGCGTAGACGAAGGCGCTCAGGCGGTCCTTGTAGGCCTCCATGTCGGTGATGGGGCGCGTGGCCACGCCGGAGGTGCGCGCAGCCTCAGCGACAGCCGGGGCGATCTGCATCATCAGGCGCGGATCAAAGGGCTTGGGGATCAGGTATTCCGGCCCGAAGGTCAGCGTCGCACCCACGTAGGCGGCGGCCACCACCTCGTTCTGCTCGGCCTGCGCCAGATCGGCGATGGCGTGCACCGCGGCGATCTCCATCTCGTCGGTGATCGTGGTCGCGCCACAGTCCAGCGCCCCCCGGAAGATGTAGGGGAAGCACAGGACGTTGTTGACCTGGTTCGGGTAATCGGTGCGCCCAGTGGCCATCACGGCGTCGTCACGCACCGCCTTGACCTCTTCCGGCAGGATTTCGGGCGTCGGGTTGGCGAGCGCAAAGATCAGCGGTGTGGCTGCCATGCCGGCCACCATGTCCGGCTTGAGCACCCCACCGGCCGACAGGCCCAGGAAGATGTCGGCCCCGACGATGGCTTCCTTCAAGGTGCGGTGCGGCGTCTCCTGGGCGAACTCGGCCTTGTCCGGGTCCATCAGCTCGACGCGGCCCTTGTAGACCACGCCGGCCAGATCGGTGACGGTGATGTTCTCGCGCGGAAGGCCCAGCTTGACCAGCAGGTTCAAACAGGCCAGTGCCGCGGCCCCAGCCCCCGAAGACACCAGCTTGACCTGCTTGATGTCCTTGCCGACCACCTTCAGGCCATTGAGCAGGGCTGCCCCAACCACAATCGCCGTGCCGTGCTGGTCGTCGTGGAAAACGGGGATCGACAGGCGCTCACGCAGCTTGCGCTCGACGTAGAAGCAGTCCGGGGCTTTGATGTCTTCGAGGTTGATGCCGCCGAAGGTGGGCTCCAGCGAGGCGATGATGTCGACGAGCTTGTCGAGGTTGTCTTCCTTGATTTCCAGGTCGAAGACGTCGATGTCGGCGA
>CAYRBG010000311.1:0-3473 GCA_964422355.1 uncultured Sphaerotilus sp.
AACAGCACCTCGGTGTACCCGAACCGACTGAAATCCTTCACCCGCATCGGGTAGAGCGTGCCGAAGAGGTGGTCGCATTCGTGCTGTACCACCCGGGCGTGAAAGCCCTCGGCCTCTCGCTCGATGGGCTGCCCCTTGGGGTCCACGCCTGAGTAGCGGATGTGCCGGAAGCGCGGCACCACGCCGCGCAGGCCGGGCACCGACAGGCAGCCTTCCCAGCCGTCTTCCATCTCGTCGCCGATCGGGGTGATGACCGGGTTGAGCAGGATCGTCAGCGGCACCGACGGGGCTTCCGGGTAGCGCTCGCTGTGCTCGAAGCCGAAGATCACCACGGCCAGGTCCACCCCGATCTGCGGCGCGGCAATGCCCACGCCGCCCTCGGCCTGCATGGTGTCGAACAGGTCGACGATCAGGGCCTGCAGTTCCGGCGTGTCGAAGGCCTCGACCGGGCGCGCGGTCTTCAGCAGGCGCGCATCGCCCATCTTCAGCACTTCACGCACGGCCATGAGGCTCTCCCGTCGAGGTGGGTTGGTGTGGCATCGGCTGGGGCGCTGACGTCAGATCGTGGTGAAGACCTGTTCGGCCGGCAGGCGCGACTTGGGCAGCTTGGCATTGAAGTCGTCGTCACCGCTGTAGCCCAGCGCCACGACGACCACCGAAGCCAGACCCTGTTCCTTCAGGCCCAGCACTTCGTCGAGTTTGGCGCGGTCGATGCCTTCCATCGGACAGGCGTTCACGCCCATCTGCTCGGCGCCCAGCAGCAGCGTGCCCAGGGCGAGGTAGACCTGCTTCTCGGCCCAGAACTGCACGTCCTTGAGCACGTCGCGGTGCAGGCCGACGTAGCCGCTGCGCGCAGCTTGTTGGCCGGCTTTGGCTTCGGGCGTGGGGAAGCGGCCGTCGGCTTCTTCCTGCGCGAGCAGGGCGTCCAGGTGGGCGGGCGGCAGGTCGGTGCGGGCGCACAGCACCACCACGTGCGAGGCCTTGAGGATCTTGGGGGCGTTGTAGGCCATGTTGCCCTGGGTGGACTGGGCGACGCGAGCCTTGCCCTCGTCCGTCTCGGCGATCACGAAGTGCCAGGGCTGCGAGTTCACCGACGAGGGGGCGAAGCGCAGCAGCGTGCGCAGCTCGGCCATCGTGGCCTCGGGGATCTTGCGCTCCGGGTTGAAGGCCTTGGCGGTGCGGCGGGCGGTGGCGAGGGCGGCGACGGAGGTCATGGGTGAATCAGGTAGAGAGGAACGATGGGTGATTGTGTCCGGTGGCCAAAGGGCGTGTTGGTGCTGGTGTCGTTCCGGGGCTGAGGGGGGGCGAGATCGGTCAACGCTGGGTTGCTGGCGTGGTCTGCGGTGATTGGACGCCGAATGCCAGCCATGCGGCAGCCCCCAGTGCGCAGGCCCCCGAGAACCCGAACGCCGCCTCTGCCGACACTCCCTGGTACAAGGCCCCAAACACCATCGAAGCCGGCAGCAGCATGGCCCCGGTGACCAGGTTGAACCAACCGAAAGCCGCTCCGCGCCGATCTGCGGGCGCGAGATCGGCCACCAGCGCCTTCTCGACGCCCTCGGTGGCGGCCAGGAACACGCCGTAAAACGCGAACAGCGGCCACAGGGCCCAGCCGCCGTGGTCGAGGCGGCCCAGGCACAGGTAGAAGACCGCGTAGGCGGTGTATCCCCCCAGCAGCACCTTCACCCGACCGATGCGGTCCGACCACGCCGACAGCGGCGTCGACAGCAGCATCGCCACGGCCGACACCCCGCCCCACAGCAGCGGCACCTGCGCTTCGGGCACGCCCAGCTCGCGCGCCCGCAGCAGCAGGAACATGTTCGACGAGTTGCCCAGCGTGAACAGCGCCACCACGCCCAGGAAGCGGCGCAGCACCGGGGGCAGGTCGCGCCAGCCGGTGCTCCAGGGCAAAGGCTTGGGGGCGGACGGCGGTGCGGGTTCGGGCGCCGGCTCCTTCAGGGCCAAGGCCAGCCCCAGGCACAGCAGCGCCGGCACGATGGCCGCGAGAAAGACCGTGCGCAACTCCACTTGCGCCGTCAGCAGCGCCCAGGCCGCCAGCGGTCCGATGACGGCCCCGGCGTTGTCCATCGCCCGATGCAGCCCGAAGGCCAGGCCCCGGTTCGATGCATCGACGCTCGCGGCCAGCAGGGCGTCGCGCGGGGAGGTGCGCAGCCCCTTGCCGACGCGGTCGGCAAACCGGATCGCCAACAGGCCGGGCCAGCTGTTCACCAGCGCGATCAGCGGCCGCCCGAAACCGGCCAGCGCGTAGCCGAAGACGATCCAGCCCTTGGTGCGCCGCGTGCGGTCCACCACCAGGCCGGAAAACAGCTTGAGCAGGCTGGCCGTGGCTTCGGCGATGCCTTCGATCAGGCCCAGCGTGCGCGGCCCCGCCATCAGCACCGAGGAGAGGTACAGCGGGATCAGCGGGTACAGCATCTCGCTGGCGCTGTCGTTGACCAGGCTGATCAGGCCGATCAGCCAGACGGTGCGGGGCAGGGTGTGCAGGTTGGACCAGGGCATCGTGGGGTTCCTCGGGGGGCATTGTGCAGACCTGTCCGTGTCGCCGGGTTGACGATCCTGACGGTTCGGCAGAGAGGCGCTGTTCGCGGCATCATCGGAGTCCCTGCACGGAGGGACCTGCCCATGAACGCCCCGATTTCCCCCGTCGATCGCCTCCAGGCCGAGCTGCAGCAGTTTGTGCGCGCCGAAGGCCCCAAGGCCTGCTTCTGCGTGCGAGCGGTGACTTCGCACCAGATCAAGTCGATGGAGATGGACGCGCCGGTGCTGGTCCTGCCGCTGGTGGGCCGCAAGCGCCTGGCCGATGCGGGCACCGAGGTGTACGGCACGGCCGGCGACCTGATGCTGGTGCCCGGCGCCCGCGTGCTGGACGTGGAGAACATTCCCGATCCGCAGGCGGGCGAGTATGTGGCGGTGGCCGTGTCCGTCTGCCCCGAGGTGCTGGACGCCGCGCGACGCCTCTGGAACCGTCCCCTTCCGGCGCAGCCCGGACCGATCACGGTGCTGCGCTGCGATGCCTACGTGGAGCCCCTGCGCCGCTGGGTCGAGGCCCTGAGCTCTGGCGCCGAACTGGCCGCCAGCCATGCGCTGCTGGGCGTGGTGCTGGCGCTGTGCGAGCAGGGTCACGCGGACCTGCTGGTGCCGGTGGATCTGCGCTGGTCGGCGCGCATCCACCGCATGGTGGGGGCCGATCCCGCGCGCGACTGGACCTCGGCCGAAGTCGAGCAGACCCTGGCCGTCAGCGGCGCCACCCTGCGCCGTCGCCTCGCCGAAGAAGACACCAGTCTGCGCGAAGTGCTGATGCAAGCCCGCCTGGCCTGCGCGCTGCAACTGCTGTACTCGACCCGCTTGCCGGTGAAGACGGTGGCGCAGCGCGTGGGCTATGCGTCGGTGTCGACCTTTGTGAAGCGCTTCGGCGAACGGTATGGGGTGGAGCCTTCGCGGATCGGGAATGC
>CAYRBG010000312.1:0-3471 GCA_964422355.1 uncultured Sphaerotilus sp.
TGTCTTCCGAGTTCTCGCGGAAGATGACCATGTTGGTCTTCTCGGGTTCCTTCACGGGAGAAGGCACGCCCGCAAAATACTGCACCGGGCGCAGGCAGACGTACAGGTCCAGCTCTTGACGCAGGGCCACATTCAGCGAACGGATGCCCCCGCCGACCGGGGTCGTCAGGGGCCCTTTGATCGACACCACGTAGTCCTTCAGAACCTGCAGGGTTTCCTCGGGCAGCCACACGTCGGGGCCATAAACCTTCGTCGACTTTTCGCCGGCGTAGATTTCCATCCAGTGGATCTTCTTGGCACCACCGTAGGCCTTCTCAACCGCAGCGTCCACCACCTTGATCATCACGGGTGTGATGTCAAAGCCGGTGCCGTCGCCCTCAATGTACGGAATGATGGGGTTGTTCGGAACGTTCAGCGAGAAGTCCGGGTTCACCGTGATCTTCTCACCGCCGGCGGGCACCTTGATGTGTTGGTACATGAGGTTGACTCCGTTGTGCAGATGTAGGAGTGGGATGAGAACTTTAGATTCTATGCCGGGTGTGTCGAAATTGAACTGTCACGCCTGTGCCACACAAGGGCATGCGCGAAGCCACAAGGGCATCGCCTCAATGCGTCATGCGCACCAGGGAGCCTGCTCGGTGAGTCCGAACGCGTGCATCAGCGTCCATCCCGCAGACACCGTCAGCATCAGGCCGGTCAAACGAATGGGCCAGGCGCTTCGTGCCTTCCGCCCCTCTTCCGCAGAGCTCGGGAGCCATTTCAGCCACGCCCAGGCTCCCGCGGCCACCCCCAGCATGCTGGTCAGTCCAAAGACCGTCATCAGCAACGCACCTTCCCATGGAGAGGAGGCCATGGCCGCCAACAGCAAGGCCGACTGGAGCAAGCCGCAAGGCACGAGCGGCCACAGCAGCCCCGCCCCGACCGCCTTGACCTCCCCCGGCATGCGCACCCGCTGCCAGCCGTCGGGCTGCGCCTGCATGCCGTACAAGTGGCGCTCCACCCATGCCTCGATCACTGCAGGCAATCGTCCCTGCCACAGGAGCCACAGCCCCAGTCCGGCCAGAAAAAACTGCAGGGCGGACCACACAGGCCCCAACCACCCGGTACCGATGGACAGCCAGCGCACAGCCAGCACAAAGGACGCCGCCAGCGCACCCGCCACGGCATAACCGAGCAACCGCCCCAGCAGCACGCCCAGGACACCACTTGTCGGTCGCCGCGCACCACATGCCCGGGACACGGCCACGCACGCCGTCCCGCACATGCCGGCACAGTGGGGAGCCCCCACCAGACCGATCAAGGCCACGGAGGCCAGCAATGCGCCGGTCATGGACCGCTTCGGCCGTTCAGAGCACGCGCGAGAACGTGGCCTGCGCCGTCCGAGCGTAGCTGTCGAACACCATGGCCACCGAGCGGACGAAGAACCAGCCCAGTGGCGTGAGCTCAAAGCCATCCGCATCCATCACCAGCAGGCCATCGTCGGCATGCTGCTGAAGCGCCTTGAGTTCAGGCTCAAAGTAGGCCCGGGCGTCGATCAGGTGAGCCAGGCTCACCGACTCGTAGTTCAAGCGCCCGTGGCACATGATGGACATGATCACGGCACGACGGACCAAGTCGTCGCGCTGCAGCGTGATGCCGCGCACCACCGGGAGGCGCTCCTTGCGCAACAGGTCGTAGTAGTCGTCCAGCGTCTTGGCGTTCTGACTGTAGGTTGCGCCGATGCGGCTGATGGCCGACACGCCGAGAGCCACCAGGTCACAGTCCGGCTGGGTGCTGTAGCCCTGGAAGTTGCGATGCAGACGCCCCTGCCGCTTGGCCTGGGCCAGAGGATCGTCCGGCAATGCGAAGTGATCCATGCCGATGTACTGATACCCCTCGGCCATGAAGCCGTGGATGGCCTGCGACAGCATGCCCACCCGCTGCCCCCCACCGGGCAGCTCGATGGTGATGATGCGGCGTTGCGGCTTGAAACGCTGCGGCAGGTGGGCGTAGCCGTACAGCGCGATGCGGTCAGGCCGCAGCGAAGCCACCTGCTTGACCGTGCGGGTGAAGGACTCCGGGGTCTGCTTGGGCAACCCGTAGATCAGGTCGGCGTTGATGGATTCGAAACCCAGCTCACGCGCATCGCGCATCAGCTGCTGCACCTGTTCGAAGGGCTGAATGCGATGCACCGCCACCTGGACCTCTTCGTCGAAGTCCTGCACACCGAAAGAGACCCGGTTGAAGCCCAGCTTGCGCAGATGCGCCAAGCGCTCGCGCGTCACGGTGCGGGGATCAATCTCAATGGAATACTCACCGCGCTCCTGGAAGTTCATTCGGGCATGCAAGCCCTCCATCAGGCGCGTCAGCTGCTCGTCGGACAAAAAGGTGGGCGTACCGCCACCGAAGTGCAGCTGGGACACCGGTTGACCCGTGCCCAGATCGCGACACACCAGATCCAGCTCATGCAACACCGCAGCCACGTACGGATCCGCGCGATCGTGATCGCGGGTGACGATCTTGTTGCAGGCGCAGTAGTAGCAGACCGACTCGCAGAACGGCACATGCACGTACAACGACAGGGTTCCACCGGTCGCCCCGATCCCACCGCCGCCTCCGCGCTGCGCCAGCGCCGTGCGCAGATCGTCTTCGGTGAACGCATCGTGAAAACGGTCTGCGGTCGGGTAGGACGTATAGCGCGGCCCGGACTTGTCCATGCGTGCAAGCAGCTCGTCGCTCAAGGTCACCTGCGGCAGGGCGTTTGCCTCCGCACCAGAGGAAATGAAATCAGTCGGCATCGCGTTCATCGTTGCGAAATGTGCCCGGTTCCGGCCGCACTAGGTTGACTCACATCAATCTACCACCATACACGAGACCCTCAGAATGGCTGGCTTCAGAACGCTTTTGCGATCGTTTTCGCCCCGAGGTGCTCGCTTGCGATGGGGCTGCGTTCATAATGCGCACCATGACGCAAGATTCCGCCTGCCCGTCGCGGCTCGACGCCCTCAAGGTCGCCTGCTCCGCCTGCAATCTTCGTGAACTGTGCCTGCCCGTGGGCCTGTCTGAAGACGAGCTGGCTTCGCTGGACAACATGGTCAGCACACGCCGCAGCGTCAAGCGCGGCGAGAGCCTGTTTCATGCCGGCGACTCTTTCTCCGCGCTGTATGCCGTGCGCACGGGTTTCTTCAAGACGGTCATCTCCGCCACCGACGGGCGCGAGCAGGTGACCGGCTTTCAGATGGCTGGCGAGTTGATCGGCCTGGACGGCATCAGCACCGACAAGCACAGTTGCGATGCTGTGGCGCTGGAAGACTCGCAGGTCTGCATGATTCCCTACGGTCAGCTGGAGTCGCTGTCCCGCGAATTCAACCTGCTGCAGCATCAGTTCCACAAGATCATGAGCCGCGAGATCGTGCGCGACCATGGCGTGATGCTGTTGCTGGGCAGCATGCGCGCCGAGGAACGCCTGGCGGCCTTCCTGCTGAACCTGAC
>CAYRBG010000313.1:0-3453 GCA_964422355.1 uncultured Sphaerotilus sp.
TTGGCGCCGATGAAGCCGGTGCTCCACAGCACGACGAACAGCAGGGGGTAGAAGGACGCGGAAGACACGGTCAACTGGCAAAGTGCAGGATTGTGGGCCGGAGGCTGCCCTGCGGCGGTGACAGGGAATTGCTGCGGATACGGTTGTGAGGGCGATCGACGGAAGTGGGGGCTGACACCGCTGCTCTTGTTAATTTGGCCTCAAATCCCGTGGATCAGGGGGGGGGGATGGAGGGCCTGGAATCGACAATCTGCGAATTCCGCAACCTGCTTGCCCGAGAACCGCTGTGATTCTTCCTCGACTTTCCCATCGTGCGCTCTGTGTCGCCAGCGCCTTGTCGGCGCTGGCTGGGCCCTCCTTGTCTCAATCGCTGCCGGCCTTCGGGTTCAAAACCTACATGGCTCCGGCGTCAGCCAACGCCACCTCCTGCCGTGGGGTGGCGAACCCCTCGGCAGTGGTCGAACGGGTGCAACTGGCGCAGACGCACCTGATGGAGACATCCAATCCGTTTTTTCACCTCTCGGCCAGCCGAGCCACCCTGGTGCGGGCTCAGGTGACTGGATCGGGGGCGGCACCCGCGGTGTGGGTGCAAGCCAGTGCCAACGGAACTTACCTGGGGCGGATCTGCCTGTCCGGCCCGACCTCGCTTCCGACATCCACAGCCTCATCCACACCCAGCCTGGCGACCAGCTACACCGGCACCCTTCCTGCGGCGTGGATCCGGCCTGGCCTGACGTTGTCGGTGCAGGCTGGACAGTCGGTCAAGACGCTGTCGGCTGCCACCCTCAAGGTGGGCGCTGCTCCGGTCCTGACCTTCGTGACGATGGATTGGATGCTGTTCGGTGACACGGTGCCGTTGAGCTTGCCGTCGACCTTTGGTTCGGAGTACGCCTCCAGGTTGCCGCTGACGGCCATCCAGCACAGTGTGTTCCCAGTGCAGGTTCCCACTTCCAATCTGCCGATCGCACCTCGCGCCGATGGCTTGACCGCCAACGGGGCGACCGTGACGCTTCCGGCCCAGATCGCCACGGGGAAGCCACATTGCTCCAATGCCGACAAGATGGCCGGCACCTGCACGCCCTGGAGTGGCTATGGCGTGCTGGATGCCGTGCGGTCGATGACCTACACCATTCAGGTGGCCAACGGCATGGACCGCTATTCCCATTGGTACGGTGCGCTCAGCGCCAACCAGAGCGTGGGTGGCGGCCTCGGTGGAGGCGTGGTGGGCTCCGGCGATGACTACAAGCTCACGTTCAATCACGAACACGGGCACGCGTTCGACATGCCTCACTGGGGCGATTCGTTGTATGCACGTGCAGCCACGACCGCCACGCAGATGCACCCGTATACGGGGCAGTTCCTGAATGCTTCGGGGCAGCCGCTGGGGGGGGGCTTTGGCGACACCTGGGCCTATGACCCCATGGTGCCTGCCGGTCCGTTCATGTCTCCGGTTTGCACGAGCGGCTCCAACGCGGGCAAGGAGCGTCAGGAACCGATGCAGCGCAACGGCACGCCGTGCCTGCCAGCAGGGATAACGTTCGACTACTACAGCGACTACTCGGCCCTGTTCGTGCACCGCTACTTTGTGGGGTCCGCCGCTTCGTACGGTGGAACGACATCCTCGCCGCGTGACCAGTATGGCAACCAGACGCCGTCGTTCCTGATGCCGGCCAAGTCCGGACGGCCGAACATGGTGCTGCAGTCTTCGGGCGATCCCAAGATCATGCGCTGGAACGAGTCGACCAAGGCCTATGCGGAGATCACGCCCTCCTCATACAGCAGCACGGAGTCGCGGATCTACGGGGAGTTGCTGCCTTTGCAGTGGAATGTGCCGGTCTACACCCTTTGGGGCTCGTTCAGCACCACTACTCCCGTGGCCACAACCATTCAGCAACCGCTGAAGTACAACGGCAACCTCAAGCGAGTGTGGGATCCCACCAACGCCAGCGACTTTGCAGCGATGAAGACGTTCATTTCTGGCGATGGCTTCTGGTGGGGGGCCGATCTGGTAGCCCGCGCCGATTTCTCGGACGGCACATACAGCCATGCGCTGGTCAAGGGCAGCCGACGTGGTGCGGATCCTCTGGATGGAGGCACCAGCTTCATGTTCTGGGCCGTCAACATTCCGGTTCAGACCGGCAAGACTCTGACCAAAGTGTCGCTGTACTACCGCCCCATGGAGGTTCGCTACGGGGATGGGGGCAAGAGCACATCTTCCTACTACACCAGCACGAACCTGAACAGCACGCTCAATGCGTTGCTGACGGCCGATCACTATCTGGACAACGCCACCTTGGTGGCCACCCGCACAGTCTCAGGGCTGTGATTTCCTCCGCTTCGACGTCCCAACAGCACAGGTTCAGGCACATGAACATCCTTTTCCGCTTCACGCGGGTGGCCGCGTTCGCATCTCTTGCGGTATTGTCAACGGCGGCACTGGCCGACTTCAGCGGTCAGTCGGTGCAGGTGAGCTATTACCTCGAAGACACCACCACGGCTCAAACGGCCGGTTCCGCAGCGACGGTGGACGGCACCGTTGAATACAACCCGTTCACGGTGACCTCAACCGATGAGTGGACGCCCTCGTTCGATCTGGGCACCATCGATTTTGTGAGCGGGTCCGCCGATCGGGTGGTCATCACGTTCTCGGATACCTACATGTTGGGTGGGAACTGTGCTGGCTTGTGCAGCTTCGACGGCATCAGCATCGGCAACCTGTCTTCAGCCACCGGGTTTTCCAGCTACACCGCCACGTTGACCCAAGGGCAAGGGACACTGGCCTCGTTGAGCATGGATCCGGCGGGTGCCGTCTGGCTGAATTTCGCGAACGGTACGGCGTTCACCGCAGGGGACAACAGCCAGAACGTCGTCGAAGTGACGTTGACACCCACCTCGACCTCTCCTGTCCCAGAACCGGAGTCGGCGATGCTGATGCTGGTCGGAATGGCCGGCTTGTGGGGCCACCGGCACATGCGGCGCCGTGGATGAGCCTGTCCAGGTGAAACGGCGCAACCGCTTTGCGGCGGCAACCGGCGTTCCCAGTGGTTTTTGGGGTGCCGGCCACCGCGCTGCAGCGCATGGCCGGCACGGTGGCCGAGTACAGCATTGTGGTGGTCGCACCCACCCAAGTGGTGGACGACTCATACCTCGCGTCGATGAAGGCCTCCATCGTCGGGTCCTCGCCGTCGTCGTACAGCAACCTCGAGCTCCTCGACAAGGATTCGGGCTACAGCTACACCTACGCCAAGCGCTGCTATTTCCCGGGAGCCTCCGGATCGGCGGACTGCCCGTGACCTGATGTGCGCAGTTGGGGACGTTTCCGCCGCGCCATTTGTGTCTCCATGAATGTGCGGCGACAATCGCGGCCCGGCGCGCTTTGCGCGCCTTCCACCACAGAGACAGCGCCATGGACCTCCGCCTCTCCATCTCCATCATCGACGAACTCAGCGACGA
>CAYRBG010000314.1:0-3427 GCA_964422355.1 uncultured Sphaerotilus sp.
TCGGTGCCTTCACGGCGGGAAAGTTTGGCCTTGGGGCCGAGGTAACGTGCCACGGATGTTTCCTTGTTTCTGTCTCTTCTGACGCCGCATGAAACGGCGCGAGTCCGGCCACTCAAGAAGTGCGGACGGTGGGCTTAAGGATCTGCCCTGCGGGCAGATGTTGCGCTCAAACGCACAACGAACAATCCGGCGAGTGCAAACACACTCGCCGGAAAGCTTTTCAGTATAGTCGAGAAAAGCCTCTCGACCAAGCTGAGAAATCAAATCAGATGCGACGACGCTTCTGAGGGCGGCAACCGTTGTGCGGAACCGGAGTCACGTCAGAGATCGACGTGATACGGATGCCCAAGGTGGCCAGCGCGCGAACCGAAGACTCGCGACCCGGGCCGGGACCCTTGATCTTCACGTCCAGGTTCTTGATGCCCTGCTCTTGAGCAGCGCGACCTGCGACTTCAGCCGCCACCTGGGCCGCAAACGGGGTCGACTTGCGCGAACCCTTGAAGCCCTGACCACCGCTCGAGGCCCAGGACAGTGCATTGCCCTGACGGTCCGTGATCGTGATGATCGTGTTGTTGAACGAAGCGTGAACGTGAGCCACACCGTCGGCAATGTTCTTGCGAACCTTCTTGCTGACGCGACGGGCGGCGTTGTTGACCGGTGCTTTTGCCATGGATGTCTCTCTTCAGCGGAAGCGCTTACTTCTTCAGCGCAGCAGCGCCCTTCTTCGGACCCTTGCGGGTGCGGGAGTTCGTGCGGGTGCGCTGGCCACGAACCGGCAGACCACGACGATGGCGGAAGCCGCGGTAGCAACCCAAGTCCATCAGGCGCTTGATGTTCATGGTGACTTCACGACGGAGGTCACCTTCGATCGTCATGCGGCTGACTTCGTCACGGATCTTTTCCAGATCGGCGTCAGACAGATCCTTGATCTTCTTGTCGTAGGCGATGCCGCACTTTTCGCAGATCTTCTGAGCGGTGGTACGACCAATGCCATAAATGGAGGTCAGACCGATCTCAGTGTGCTTGTGAGGCGGGATGTTGATACCAGCAATACGTGCCATGTGCGTCCTCTAAACGGTTGCAGCGTTAAACCAGGCTCAGCCTTGGCGCTGCTTGTGGCGCGGGTCGGTACAGATGACTCGAACCACACCCTTGCGACGGATGATCTTGCAGTTGCGGCAGATCTTTTTGACAGATGCGGAGACTTTCATGGTCTTCTCCTTGGTCGGCTTACGCTCGTCTTCCGGGACTGTTTGACAACTCGCTCACTTCGCCCGGAAAACGACGCGAGCATGGAAACAATGCAGGGCTTGCAGTACGCCTGGTGACAGGCCTCAGTTCGCCTTGAAATTGGCCTTCTTCAGCAGGTTCTCGTACTGCTGGGACATCACGTACGACTGCACCTGAGCCCAGAAGTCCATGGTCACCACCACAATGATCAGAAGCGACGTGCCCCCGAAGTAGAACGGCACGTTGTACTTCAGGACCAGAAACTCCGGCAGCAGACACACCAGCGTGATGTAAACCGCACCGCCCAGGGTCAACCGCGCGAGGATCTTGTCGATGTAACGCGCCGTGTTGTCACCGGGGCGAATCCCAGGAATGAACGCACCGCTCTTCTTCAGGTTGTCTGCCGTCTCACGGCTGTTGAACACCAGCGCCGTGTAGAAGAAACAGAAGAAGACGATCATCGCGGCGTACAGCAGCACGTAGATCGGCTGGCCCGGCGACAGGGCAGAGGACACGTCCTTGAGGGTACGCATCAACCAGCTGTCGCTAGAACCCGTCGCAATCCACCCCACCACCGTTGCCGGCAAGAGAATGATCGACGAAGCGAAGATCGGAGGAATCACACCCGACATGTTGATCTTCAAGGGCAGATGGGACGACTGCCCACCGTAGACCTTGTTCCCGACCTGCCGTTTCGCGTAATTGACCAAGATCTTGCGCTGACCCCGCTCGACGAACACCACCGCAAAGGTTACAGCGATCACGACGAGAACGATGAACAGGGCCACCAGGATGCTCATCGAACCGGTGTTGACCAGATTCAGCAAGCCACCGATCGCGCTCGGAAGACCCGCAGCGATACCGCCGAAAATCAGGATCGAGATGCCGTTGCCCAGCCCACGCTCGGTGATCTGTTCACCCAACCACATCAGGAACATCGTTCCCGCTGTCAGACTGACGATCGTGCTGATGCGGAACATCACGCCAGGATCGACCACGAGACCCGGCGAACCTTCGAGCGCCAGCGCGATGCCCATGGACTGGAACAGCGCCAAGCCCAGGGTCCCATAACGGGTGTACTGAGTCGTCTTGCGCCGACCGGCCTCACCTTCCTTCTTCAACTGCTCCAAGGCGGGGACAACGTACGCCATCAACTGCATGATGATCGATGCAGAGATGTAGGGCATGATGCCCAGTGCGAACACCGTGAAGCGCGAAAGCGCCCCGCCGGAGAACATGTTGAACAGGTTCAGGATCCCGCCCTGCTGGCCCTTGAACAGCTGAGCCAGCTGATCCGGGTTGATGCCGGGCACAGGAATGTGTGCGCCGATGCGGTACACCACCAGGGCCAGCAGCAAGAAGACCAGCCGACGACGCAAATCGCCGAACTTGCCGCTCTTTGCCAACTGAGATGCGTTGTTAGCCACAGGTTATCACTTCAGCACGTGGTCGCCCGAGCTACGCTCAGCCCTCGATCGAACCGCCAGCGGCCTCGATCACTGCCTTGGCACCTGCCGTCGCGCCGATGCCCTTGAGCACGACCTTCTTCGACAGTTCGCCGGACTTGATGACCTTGACGTTCTTGACGATCTCGCCGACCAGACCAGCCTGCTTCAGCACCAGCACGTCGACCAGGTCGACGGGCAGCGCCTGCAGCTCGCTCAGAGTCACTTCAGCGTTGAACTTCAGCAGGTGTGACTTGAAGCCACGCTTGGGCAGTCGACGCTGCAGCGGCATTTGACCGCCTTCAAAGCCCACCTTGTGGTAGCCACCGGCACGGGACTTCTGACCCTTGTGACCGCGACCAGCGGTCTTGCCCAGGCCGGAGCCGATGCCACGGCCCACGCGACGCTTGGCGTGCTTGGCGCCAGCTGCGGGCTGAATGGTATTGAGTTCCATGTTCTCTTTCCTCGACGAGAGATGCTTACAGCACCTTCACCAGATACGAGATCTTGTTGATCATGCCGCGCACAGCGGGAGTGTCCTCAAGGACCGACTCGCTGTTGACACGACGCAGACCCAGACCGCGCACCGTGGCGCGGTGCGACTCGCGAGTGCCGATGGGGCTCTTGACCAGCTTGACCTTGACGGTCTTTTGTTCAGACATGTCGAGCTCCCTGCGATCAGTTGAAGATCTCTTCGATCGTCTTGCCGCGCTTGGCCGCGACTTCAGAAGCCGTGGTCAGATGCGACAGAG